>NZ_CP029192.1:925042-1233390 GCF_008642315.1 Streptomyces venezuelae
GACGCGGACCAGCCGACCCACGCCCCCTTCTACTGATTACGCCCCTACGCCCCTACGCCGGCAGCAGCCTCAGCGCATCGGCCCGGGCTGCGGCTCGGGGGCCGGGTCGGGTCCCGGCTGGGGAATCGGAGACGGAGGCGGCGGATCCGGGCTGGGCCGCGGCTCCGGGCGCGGTACGGGATCCGGGTCCGGGAAGGGCCTCTCCGGCTCCGGCGGCGGTACGGGGTCAGGGTCCGGGAAGGGCCTGACCGGCCCCGGAGTCGGCGCGGGATCGGGGAACGGTTGAGTCATTGCACTCCTCCAGCAGTGGTACGCCAGCGGTTCCTCCCCGCGTACCCGACGGCCCCGCGTCCAAGCCTTCCACGGTTCCGGACGCCCTGCCCGCGACGGACACCCGCAGGCGGGACCCGCACTCGTGCCACCGTCCCCCTACTCCCGCCCCCTCCCCGCGACCAGCGCGGCAGCAGCCGCGAGACCGGGCCGAGGACTGGACAGCACCGGCACGCGCACCCGCACGTCCGCGACGAGCGCCTCCGCCCCCGCCATGGAGGCCTGCGCCAACACGATCGCGTCGGCGTCCCGCACGTCGCGCACCGCCCGGGCGACGGCCTCGGCATACCCGTCGGCATCCCCCGCCTCGAACCGGTCCCACGCCTCGTCGATCACCACGGCCCGTACGGATACATCCCGCCGGACCCGCCGCGCCTCTTCCTCGACGAGGACGGAGGTCGGCCCCACGGTGGACGCGACCGTGGCGAGGACGACGACCCGGGAGCCAGCGGCGACGGCCGCGGCGGCCATGGGCCGGTCGACCCGTACGACCGGAACCCCCAGGTCACCCCCGAGGTCCTCGGCCACGCCACCGATGGTGGAACACGTACAGAGCACGGCACCGACCCCGCCCCCACCACTCCCCCCGGTGACCCGCACGAGGGCGGCGCGCACCGCGGGGACGACGGCGTCCGGTCCTTCCCGCCGGGCCCGCGCCAGGAGCTCCTCCTCCACGTGGTGGTGCAGTTCGAGCCCCGGATGCTCAGCGTCACGAAGACCGTCGAAGACGGGAACGTGCACGGGAGAGGTATGCAGAACCCCTAGAACACTTGAGAGGCCCCGTGCACCAGACACACCAGAGGCACCCATCAGACAGCAATTCGGCGACTCTGCGGATTCCGCACCATCTCCGTGTCCCCCGGCACCGCCTCCGCCGGATCGTCCCCGAGGGCGACCACGCGATTGCCCTCGTCGACATGGACGACCCGCGGCCGCAGCGCCCGCGCCTCGGCGTCCTCGACCTGCGCGTAGCTGATGATGATCACCTTGTCGCCGGGGTGGACGAGATGCGCGGCCGCACCGTTGATCCCGATGACACCGCTCCCCCGCTCGCCCTCGATGGTGTACGTCTCCAGCCGCGCACCGTTCGTGACGTCGACGATGTGCACGAGCTCGCCGGGCAGCAGGTCGGCGGCGTCGAGAAGGTCCGCGTCGATGGTGACGGACCCGACGTAGTGCAGGTCGGCCTGGGTCACCGTGGCGCGGTGAATCTTGGACTTGAACATCGTTCGCAACATGACAATGCTCCCGAAAGGTAGGCTCCCTGCCTGCGTTCTTGCAGGTCAAGGGCTGTCTTGCCACCTTACATCGAGCCGTATGCTTGCGTCCTCGGCCCCAGGATCACCGGGTCGACCGACGTCAGATGTCGACTGACGTCAGATGACCCCCTGCGCGGACATCGCGTCCGCCACTCGCTCGAAGCCGGCGATGTTCGCGCCCGTCACGTAGTTCGCGGGAGCGCCGTAGCGCTCGGCGGTCTCGTGGCACGTGCGGTGGATGTCGTTCATGATGTGCGTCAGTTCCTCCTCGACACGCTCCGCCGACCACGACGTACGGGCGTGGTTCTGCGCCATCTCCAGCGCGCTGACCGCCACGCCGCCCGCGTTGGCCGCCTTGCCGGGGCCGAAGGAGACGCCCGCCTGCTGGAAGAGGCGCACGGCCTCGGGCGTCGTCGGCATGTTGGCGCCCTCGGAGACCGCCTTCACGCCGTTGCGGATCAGAGCGGCCGCGTCGTCGGCGTCCAACTCGTTCTGCGTGGCCGACGGCAGCGCGATGTCGGCCGGCACCTCCCAGACCCGTCCGCCCGGCACGAAGCGGGCGGAGGCACCTCGGCGCTCGGCGTAGGTGTCGACCCGGGCGCGCTCCACCTCCTTGACCTGCTTGAGGAGATCGAGGTCGATGCCCTTGTCGTCGATCACGTAACCCGAGGAATCCGAACAGGTCACGGCGTTGGCGCCCAGTGCGGCGAGCTTCTCGATGGTGTGGATGGCGACGTTTCCGGAGCCGGACACGACCGCTGTCCGGCCCTCGAGGTCCTCGCCGCGCTCACGCAGCATCGCCGCCGTGAACAGCACGTTGCCGTATCCCGTCGCCTCCGGGCGAATGAGGGAGCCGCCCCAGTTCCGGCCCTTGCCGGTGAGGACGCCCGCCTCCCAGCGGTTGGTGATGCGCCGGTACTGCCCGAAGAGGTAGCCGATCTCCCGGCCGCCGACGCCGATGTCACCGGCTGGCACATCCGTGTGCTCGCCGATGTGCCGGTACAACTCCGTCATGAACGACTGGCAGAACCGCATGACTTCCGCGTCGCTGCGGCCGCGCGGATCGAAGTCGCTGCCGCCCTTGCCGCCGCCGATGCCGAGGCCCGTCAGCGCGTTCTTGAAGATCTGCTCGAAGCCGAGGAACTTGATGACGCCGAGGTTCACCGACGGGTGGAAGCGCAGGCCGCCCTTGTACGGTCCGAGCGCGCTGTTGAACTCCACCCGGAAGCCGCGGTTGACCCGTACGCGGCCGCGGTCGTCCTGCCACGGCACCCGGAACACGATCTGCCGCTCCGGCTCACACAGCCGCTCGATCAGGCTGGCTTCGGCGTACTCGGGATGAGCCGCGATGACCGGCGCCAACGTCTCGAGGACCTCGCGGACGGCCTGGTGGAACTCCGGCTGCGCCGGGTTGCGGTCTTCGATCTCGGTGCGCAGCCGCGAGAGCGCTGCCTTCGTCTCGGGTCGCGTGGTCAAGAGGGCCCTTTCTGACACGGTCGGCACCGGAAACCCGGCGGGGGACGCCGCCCACTTCGGTGCAGCGCACGGTCGGCACGCGCGGCAATCGCCACGCGCGGGACGCTCGAACCGCAAGCATCACCCGCATGTAAACACAATGTCCGGCGCTCAGGTCCAGAGAGCGACCACTATGCGAGATCGGGACGTGGCCGTGAGGGCCGCGATGCTCGGCGGGGCGGCGCCCGGTTCGGACGCCGCCCCTTACGTGACCGAGCGGGGGTTACTTGACGTTGACGCCGGTCCAGGCGGCGGCCACGCGCTTGTACTCGGTGGAGTTCGCGCCGTACAGGTCCTTCGCGGCGCTCAGCGTGCCCTTACGGGCCGCCTTGTAGTTGGTGGTCGACGTGAAGTACGTCGTCAGGGCCTTGTACCAGATCTTCTCGGCCTTGCCGCGTCCGATGCCGAGCACCTTGGAACCGTCGGCGGTCGGCGAGTTGTAGTTGACGCCGTTGATCCGCTTCTTGCCGCTGCCCTCGGACAGCAGGTAGAAGAAGTGGTTGGCGATGCCCGAGGAGTAGTGGACGTCGACGTTCCCGGCGTTGCGGCTCCACTTGTCCAGGGAGCCGCCGTCCTTGCTCGGCTTGTCCATGTAGCGCAGCGGGGAGCGGTCGCCGTTGATGTCGATCTTCTCGCCGATGAGGTAGTCACCGACGTCCTTGGGGTTCTTGGCCTTGAACTCCACGGCAGTGGCGAAGATGTCGGAGGTGGCCTCGTTCAGGCCGCCGGACTCTCCGCTGTACTCCATGTTGCCGGTCGCCGAGGTGACACCGTGCGTCATCTCGTGGGCCGCGACGTCGATCGAGGTGAGGGGCTTCTTGTTGCCCTCGCCGTCGCCGTACGTCATGCAGAAGCAGCTGTCGTCCCAGAAGGCGTTGACATATCCGTTGCCGTAGTGGACACGGGAGGTCGCGCCCTTGCCGTCGCCGTTGATGCCCTTACGGCCGTGGACGGACTTGTAGTAGTCCCAGGTGACCTGGGCGCCGTAGGCGGCGTCGACGGCGGCGGTCTGCGCATTCGAAGGCTTGCCGTTGCCCCAGACGTCGTTGGCGTCCTTGAAGAGCTTGCCGGAGCCGCTCTCGGCGTGCTTCAGGTCGAAGGTGCGGTGACCGCCTCGGGCCTTGTCCGTCAGCTCGTAGCCGCTCGAGACCTTCTTGGTGCCGATCTTGACCTTGCCGCTGTACTGGCTGTTGCCGGTGCCGTTCTCGATGGCCTGGTACTGGTACAGCTTCTTCCCGCTCGCGGCGTCCGTGATCACGTGCAGCTTGCTGGGCGTGCCGTCCTTCTGCACGCCGGTGACGACGGTCTCGTACGCGAGGACGGGCTTGCCGGAGGCGGCCCAGATCACCTTGCGCGGCGACTGTGCGTCGGCCTTGGCGGTCTTGGCCTTGGCGGCGGTCGACTCGGCCGACTTGGCGACGGAGGACTTGCCGAGCTTCGCGTCGGTGGAGGCGACCTTCACCGTCGCCTCGGTGGCCTTCGTGACACTCTTCACCTTGCCGCTCTTGGCGGTGTGCACGACGAGGTCGCCGCCGAGGACGGGCAGGCCGTCGTAGGTGCGCTCGTAGCGGGTGTGCGTGGTGCCGTCGGCGTCCTTGACGACGTCACGGACGACCAGCTTCTCCTTGGCGCCGAGGCCGATCTTGTCGGCGGTCGCCGATCTCTCGGCGCTCGCGTCCTGAATGAGGTCCGCTCTGGCCGAGGCCGAGAGGGCGACGGGTGCGCCGGACGGCTCGGTGTCCTCGCCCGGTTGGGCGGAGGCGCCGGAGGTCAGTCCGGTGGTGAGCAGCGCTCCGGCCGCGACGGCGGTGGCGATCGCGAGCGTCGAACGCTTACGGAATATGTGAGAGGTCACGCAGGCTCCATCTGTGGGGGCCCGGGAGGCATGGAGGGCCGCCCGGAGCAGAAGAAAGACGCGATGCGGGCGTGCAGCTTGTTGCTGTACGTGCAGCGTGTTGCGTGGGAGCGTGTCATTTCAACCAGGTACATGTCAGTATTTTGAGTGGATGTTGGCCGAAAAAGGTCCGTTGAGCGATGGTCTATGTACGCAATGCGAACAGTTCGTGAACGCGGTCGGGGTCGAGGTCGGGGTCGGCAACGTGACGGCTGCGCGGCGGAGTTGGCTCTCGCAGGGCTGTCCGCGCTGATCTGTGTGCGTCGTTCGACCGCATCGTCCTGCGGTGGTGGTGTGTTGGCGTGTTGGGCGTGCTGCGGGCTGCACACATGTCCAGACGCTCGCCACCCCACCCCACTTCGCCCCGCTCCCACGTGACCGAATCCGGTGTCCACGCCGCGCCCTGACCGGCAGGAGAATGCGGACGCGCGCGAAGGCGCGGACTCGGCACCTCGTCCGTCGCCACCATGGTCGAGCCCGCCGCCGACCTGCCGCGCGCCCGCCCCTGGGCACAGAGGCACACAGGTACACAGGCACAGAGGGACAGTTCAGGGAGGAAGCCGACATGAGTGTGCTCTCCACCGGACTCACCGAAAGGTTCGCCGTCCCGTACCCGTTCGTCTGCGCCGGGATGGCCTTCGCGGGTGGTACGTCCGAACTGGCGGTGGCCGTCTCCGGCGCGGGCGGCATCGGCGGGGTGGGGGCCGGGCTCATGCCCCCGGACACGCTCCGGCAGGTCATCCACGAGGTCCGTAAGGGCGTGGGCGACGCCCCGTTCCACATCAACCTCATCACGTACTTCGACAACGCCGAACACGTCCGCGTCTGCGAAGAGGAGCAAGTGCCCATCGTCTCCTTCCACTGGGGCCACCCGCCCGCCGACCAGATCGAGCGGCTGCGCGGGGCCGGGGTGTCGGTGTGGGAGCAGGTCGGCTCCGCCGACGCGGCCGGGCGGGCGGTGGACGAGGGTGTGGAAGTCGTCGTGGCCCAGGGCTGGGAGGCCGGAGGGCACAACTACGGCGGGCTCCCCACCATGGTCGGTGTTCCCGCCGTGGTGGACGCGGTGGCGGGCCGCGCGCTCGTCCTCGCGTCGGGCGGGATCACCGACGGGCGCCAGGTCGCCGCGGCGCTGTGCCTGGGCGCCGACGGCGTGTGGGTGGGCACCCGGCTGGTCGCCTCGCGTGAGGCACAGGTCCACCCCGAGCACCACCGCCGCTTGATCGCCTCGCAGGGCGAGGACACGGTACGCACCGGAATCTTCGGCCCCGAGTGGCCGGGGTTCAACCCGATGCGGGTGCAGCGCGACCGGGTGGTGGAGGAGTGGTCCGACCGCCCGGGCGAGGTGCCGGCCGTCCGCGACTCGCTCGAGCAGGTCGGCACCACAGTCGTGCAGGGCGAGGAGACTGTGCTGCGCAAGTTCAACGTACTGCCGCCCGTTCCCGCCACCGAGGCGGACTGGGAGGAGATGCCCTGGCTGATGGGGCAGGGCGTCGGGCTCGTCCACGACATACGGCCCGCGGGAGACATCGTCCGGGAGGTCATGGGCGAGGCCGAACGCGTCCTGACGGCCCGAAGGCAACGCTGAAGCGCCGTCCGACACGCGTCGGCGCCGAACTGGCGGCCGCCTACCGCGCGCTCGGCCACCGTGTCGTGGCCACCTCGCGCACCGTCGACGCCTCCCGGGACCGGACCCCCTGGTGATCCAGGGCTATGGGCCGGCCTGAACGACTTCGTCACCGTGGACCGGCCCGACCACGACCGCACGACAGCGCGGAACCTGCCGCCCACGGGCGACTGCTCGGCCTGGCAGACCTGGCACCGGGAACATCCCGAGGAATCCGAGGACGGGGTGGGCGCCTTTCCGGCCGTCGCGGAAACGCGGTCACTGATCGAGGCGATCGTGTCGGATTCCCCCGGTGCCGAGGGCGAGCAGTACTTCATGGTGGTCGACCTCCCGAACGTGTACAGCGGCGATCCCGTGATCGACCGCTACAACGCGCTCCTCGCCGGTCTCGCGGCGGACTGGCCCCAAGGAACCGGCGCACCCGCCAAGGACCACGTCCACATGGTGACCATGAGCAATCCGACCCAGGCCGTGCACAGTCTGATGGCCCGCTACTTCGTCGCCTCGCTCATGAAGAACGGGCACGCCCTGGGCAGACTCGACAACGACACCTACCCCCCCTCGAATCACCTCTCAGCGCACTGCCCCTCGACATCCCCACCACTTGAGCCCGGAAGGCGGATCACCGTGGACGTCTACGAAGCGGTCAGGAGCCGGAGGGCAGTGTGGGGGTTCTCCAGTGGTCCGACGCGGGCATGTACCTGCAAACAGTCATGCTGCTGCCGGACCGTCGCGGAGGTGGTGTCGCCCCCGGACGAATTCATCCTCTTCTGCGGCATGTCGATCGGCTTCGAGGATCAAGCGCAGGCCGGCCCGCGCACGGGCCGGGCACCACTTGAGGAGACCGTCAGATTCCTCGAGGATCAACCGCCGCCGAAGCAGACTTCGTTGACCATGTGAGCAGCGGATTACGGAACTCCTTGATGAACTGCCCATGACCCATGACCCAGTACCCATCTCCCATTACCCATCGCCGCGCCGGTTTCCGGTCCCCTGCAGCCGGGGCATGCGGCTGACCAGGGCGTAGCAGGCGCTCGCCAGGATCATGCCCACCGGCAGCGTGAGGTCGAGGCCGCCGAGGGTCGTGGCGAGTGGGCCCGTGTAGAGGGTGTTCACACAGAGCGCGGCCGCGGTGGAGCCCGTCAACAGGGCGCATGCGCCTGCCGGGTTGATGCCGCCGCGGTACCAGAAGGGACTGCTGCGGGTCTCGTCGGCGAGGGCCTGTCCGTCGTAGCGGGCACGGCGCAGGACGATGTCGGTGGCGTAGATCGCCGTGCTGGGACCGAGCAGGACGACGGTGAGCTGCAGGACATTGTTGACCGTGTCGAGGAAGTTGGAGACGAGCAGCGCGTACAGGGTGAGTGCGACCGCCGCCGTACCGTCGAACAGGACGCTGACCGAGCGGCGGATGCGCAGGCCCACGGCCTGGAGCGCGAGCCCGGCGCTGTACGCGGTGAGGGCGTTGATGGCGATGGTGCCGAGGACGAGTGCCAGCAGGAAGACGGGCGTGAACCAGGCGGGCAGGATCGACTCCAGGGCCGACTGCGGGTCGGTCATGTCGACGGTGGTCGCCGCGAGTGCGCCGAGGGAACAGACCACCATGCTGGGCAGGAAGCCGCCGAGCGCGGTCCAGCCGACGACCGCCCGTTTGGGCGTGGCGCGCGGCAGATAGCGCGAGAAGTCCGCACTCGTGGTGTACGACAGCGGGCCCGACGCGACGAGGGTGACCCCGGCGAGGGCGGTCGCCCACAGGTCGATGCCGGTCAAGCGGTGCGCGGGGGCGTACGAGAAGTCGGCGTGGCGGACCACGTAGACCGCGACGACGACGAACGCGGCGCCGAGGGCGAGCGTGATGAGTGGGTACAGCCGCACGATCACGGCGTGGCCGTAGACGCTGATGGTGAGGGTGAGCGCGGCGATGACGACGATCACGACGACCTTGACGCCGGTGTCCGCCGTGATGCCGACCTTCTCGACCAGCGAGAAGGCGGCCACCGCGGCGGCCGACAGGTTCAGCGCGAAGTAGCAGACGGAGATCAGCCAGCCGACGATCGCGTTGTTCACGCGGTTGCCGATGACGCCGTACAAGGCTCGCGTGATCACCTCACTGGGGGCGCCCGCGGCCGGTCCCGACACGGCGAGGAGGCCCGTCAGCGTCCAGAAGAGGTTGCCGACGGCGAGTACGGCGAGGGCCTGCCACAGGGTCAGGCCCATCAGGATCAGGGCGCCGCCTATCACCAGGCTCAGGTAGTTGACGTTGGCGGCGGCCCAGACCGGGAACAACTCGCGGGCCCTGCCGTGCCGTTCGGCGTCGGGGATGTGGTCGATGCCGTGGGCCTCGATGCGGCCGCCGCCGGGGCGGGACACTTCGTCGACTCCGTTCGCTTCGTGGACTTCGTCCGGAGCGGATCCTCCGTCGCGCGCCGCCGATTGGGAGCGTGGGACAGGGTCAGGAAGCGTGGATGCCATGGGCCCTCCGGAGTGCCGGCCGGCGCGTGACCGACCCACCTGCTTGCTTATTGGTCGCACACTCAATAACGTGACCGGCATGTCGTCAAGCGTTCAGCGCAAGCGAATTCGAAAATCTCCGGCCGCCAGACGTGCGGAAATCGTTGAGAAGGCCGCGGAAATTGCGCTTTCCGAAGGTCTGGAGTGCATCACGCTGCGCCGCATCGGCGAGGAGCTGGACGTGCGCCCGGGCCTCGTGAGCCACTACTTCCCCTCGACGGAGGAGCTGGTGGCGGAGGCGTTCGGCAGCGCGGCGACGGGGGAGCTCGATACGTTGCTCCCGGCCGAGCCCGCCGAGTCCGCTGGCGGCTTGAGCCCAGGGGCAGGTACGGGTACGGGTATGGGCACACGCTCGGCGACTGAGCGGCTCGCCGGGTTCTTCGCTCGCACGTCCGGTCCCGCCTGGAACGACATCAGCCGACTGTGGATCAACGCCCGCCACCTGACCCGCTACCGCCCGTCGCTGCGCGACCGGATCGCCCTGCAGGAGGCCGCGTGGCGGGGACGACTGGCCGCGGTCATCGAGGACGGCGTGACGCGGGGCGAGTTCCGCACACAGGAGGAGCCCTCGGTGGTGGCGGTGCAGATCCTGGTCGTGCTGGACGGGCTCGGGGCGGACGGCGGCGCCGACGCGGACATGCTGCCGCCTGTGGTGGCGCGGATGGCCATGACTTGGGCGGAGCGTGAACTGGGTCTGGAGCGAGGAGCGTTGGGGCCCTAGGCCGTAGCCGACACGTCAGCTCCTTCGCGGGCAACCCACGCACGTGTACGGATGCCCGGGCTTCCTCGTCGCGTGTGGGACACCCTCTGAGCGCCGATTCGGGAGACTCGAGCCCCAGCGCCGATCCGGGGCGCCGGGCCTCAAGCGCCAATCCGGGAGCGCCGAACCGTCAGGCCCGCCCCAGAGCCGCGAGCCGCGAGCGCCGCTCTGCGGGCCGCGAGCCCCGAACGCCGCGGGCACCAGCCCGCGATCCTGCGGACCCTGGTCCCCGATCAGCAAGCGTCGAGCAGTCGAGCGTCAATCCGCCAGCCCCGATCCCCGATCCCCGATCAGCAAACGCCGAGCGGCCGAGCGGCCGAGCGCCAATCCACGATCCCCTACCCCCGGACCGCGTTCCTCGACATCCGCCCCCGAACCACGTCGAGCCCAACCCACACAACCGACGCGCCCCGAGCACCCCACACCTCCACACCCCCCGCCCCCCCGCACCCCCCGCACCCCCAAAACCAGCACCGAAGCTTCGCACCCCCCGTAACCCCACTGCCCCACAACCCCCAACGCCCCAACGCCCCAACGCCCCAACGCCCCAACGCCCCAAGAAACAGGACCCCGCATGCACCCCACCCCCTCGTCACCCCTCTCCCCCACCCCCGACCTGATCCTCCTCAACGCCCGTCTCCTCGACCCGCTCGCCGGAGGCCTCCTCCCGCACACCGCCCTCGCCGCAGCCGAAGGGCGGATCGTCGTCCTCGGCGACGACCGGGACGTGCGCGCCCTCGCCGGCCCCCGCACCCGAACCCTGGACCTCAAGGGCTCCGTCGTGACCCCGGGCCTCGTCGACGGGCACCTGCACCCGGTGCACGGGGCCGAACTCACCGACGGGCTCGACCTGTCCGGGTGCGTCGACCTGGACGACGTACGCCGCGCTCTCGCCCGCGCGAAGCGGGATCTCGCGCCCGGGGCGTGGCTGCGCGCCTGGGGGCTCGACCCGAACGTGTTCGGAGACGGGCCCGTCGAGGCCGCCGCACTCGCGCCCGTCCTCGACGACGTACCCGCGCTGCTGCAACTCTTCGACGCGCACTCGACGTTGGCGAGCCCCCGCGCCCTGGCGCTCGCCGGGGTCGACGGTCCGCGCACCTTCGACCAGGCCGCCGAGATCGTCTGCGACGCGCAGGGCCGACCCACCGGCCTCCTCCTGGAGGACGCCGCCTGCGAACTCGTCGAACGAGCCGCCCCGCAGGCCACACGCGAGCAGCAACGCGCAAGGCTCGCGCGGGCCTTGTACGGGATGGCCGCCGCCGGACTCACCGGCGGCCACGCGATGGACGCGAACGGCGACAGCCTCGCGCTCTACGCCGACCTGGACACAGCCGGTGAACTACCCCTCCGGCTGCGGGTGTCGCCCTGGTGCCAGCCCGACGCCGACGCCGATGCGTTGCGCCACCTGATCGAACTCCAAGGCACCGGAGGTACGTTGTGGCGGACAGCCGGAGTGAAGCTCTTCATGGACGGCACCATCGACAACGGCACCGCATGGCTGGAGCGGCCCGACTGCCACGGTAAGTCCACGCACGCCTTCTGGCCGGACCCCGCCGCGTACACCCATGTCATCGGTGAGCTGCACCGCGCGGGTGTGCAGACCGCGACGCACGCCATCGGCGACGCAGCCGTGCGGCACGTTCTCGACTCGGTCGAGAAGGCACGCGGCGGCGGCCCGACCGGTGTGCGGCACCGCGTCGAGCACATCGAGACGGTGCCGGACGACACGGTCCGCAGGTTCGCCGAGCTCGGCGTCGTCGCCTCGATGCAGCCGACGCACTGCTGCGACTTCACCCGGGCCGACCACACGGACAACTGGTCGCGGCGGCTCGGTGAGGAGCGGGCCAAGCGGGCCTGGCGGTGTCGTGACCTGTGGGACGCCGGGGCGCGGGTCGTGCTCGGCTCGGACTGGCCGATCGCCCCGTACCCGCCGCTCACCGTCATGGCCGGGGCCCGGCACCGGCGCCCCAGCCGAGACCTGTCGCTGCCGCCGCACGGCCCCGAGCAGGCGCTGACCGGACTTGAGGCCTTGCGGGCGATGACGGTCAACCCGGCCTTTGCGGCTGGTGAGGAGCGGGAGTCGGGGGCCCTTGCCGTCGGGTTTCGTGCGGATCTGTCCGTGTTCGCCGAGGACCCGGTCGAGGCCCCCGCGACCGAACTCGCCGACGTGCCCGTGCGGTTGACCGTGGTCGGCGGCCGGGTGACACATCAGGGGGACGACCTCTAGGCGGAGGCGGCCTGCTTCCAGACGGAGAGACCGACAACCACCAGGCGGAGCCGCCGGGTTTTGGCCAAGGAGCCGCTCGGGGCCGGTCATTCCGCCAGGAGTGTGGGTCCCGTAGCGGTGCGCCGACGCGAGGATCTCGCCGCCACCAACCGGTGGTGCCACAGCAGTTGCGAGCGAAGGGGTTGCCCATGCCCAGACTCATGAACGACCGCCCCGCAAACGACAACCACACCCCGAACGACAACCACTCCCCCAATGACAACCACACCGCGAACGACAACCGCACCGTCACCGGCAGACGAACGGCACGCCGACGCCGGGCCCTGGCGGTGGCTGCGGTCCTGGCCGCCGCGAGCACGTCACTGACCGCGCTGCCGCAACCCGCCCACGCCGCGCCCCAAATCACCCGCACGGCGTTGCCGCCGCAATCCGCCCCCACCGCCCTGCCGCCGCAGACCATCGCGGACCCGGTGCACTACTGGAACGACGTGCTCATGGAGGTCGTACGAAGAGAAGGCGGCGGTCCGGGGCCGATGTCCCGGTCCGCCGCGATGCTGAACGCCGCCGTCTACGACGCGGAATCCTCGTACCAGCTCAAGTGGAAGGGCAAGATCACGTCCGAGCCCTACATCCGCGCCGAGAAGTACGCGGGCTGGGTCGAGGGCCCCGACGAGGAGGAACGCGTCGTCGGCCGCACGGCGTACAACATCCTGCTCGGGCTCTACCCGGCGCAGACCAACTACCTCGACGCCCGCTTCCGGGAGCGCTTCGGCACCGAGCCGACCGGCTTCGATCTCCTCGACACCACGATCGTCGGGCCGATGGTCAAGCAGATGCGGGACGCCCGCAACGGCGACGGTTCCGACAACGACCAGGTGTACGTCGCGGACGACGAGCCGGGCGCCTGGCGGCCCACGAGTTACCCCGACATGGTCGACCCCAGCTGCACCCGGGACAGCCAGGCCGTCACTCCGTTCTGGGGCCAGGTCAAACCCTTCGCGCTGACGTCGGGCTCGCAGTTCCGGCCGCCGACGCCCGGCATGTACGGCACCTACGCGAAGCTGCTGGCCAGCGACGCGTACAAGCAGCAGGTCGAGGCGGTACGCAGGGTCGGCGCCGACGGGCCCACGGACGCGACCCCTGACGTCGCGCGGACCCCGGAGCAGGAAGCGGTGGCGTGGTTCTGGGCGAACGACGAGGACGGCACGTACAAGCCGCCCGGTCAGCTCCTTCAGGCCACGCGTGAGGTCGCGACGCAGCGCAGACTCACCACGTACGAGAACGCCCGCCTGTTCGCGCTCGTCTCCATCGCGATGGCGGACGCCGGCATCGCGGTGCGCGATGTGAAGTACCTGACGCCGATCGACTTGTGGCGGCCGGTCTCCGCCATCCGGGACGGCGGTCTCGACCCCGACTGGAAACCCCTGCTCAAGACGCGTGCCGGGGTGAACGTCAGTCCGTGCTTCCCGGCGTGGGCCTCGGGACACGCCACGTTCGGGGCCTCCTGGGCCGGGGTGATGAAGCGGTACTTCGGCAACGACGACATCGCCTTCACCATGACCACCGACGAGCCGCAGTCGCCGGTCAAGTCCCGCTCGTTCACCAGCTTCAGCCAGGCAGCCAAGGAGGACGCCCAGAGCCGCGTCTGGCTCGGCGTGCACTTCCCCTGGGATGCCGAGGACGGACTCGCGCTCGGCGACAAGATCGCCAATCACGTCTTCACGACCAAGCTGCGCAAGCTCTGAGGGCCACTCAGATCCCCGCCGGATCGTCTCAGATCACCGGGGGCCGACCCAGTCGCGTCATGCGGAAGACCGTCCTCCAGCGCATCGGCGCGAAAGGACTTCCCCCCGACGGCACCGGCGTCGACGACACCGGCAGGAGAGCGAGCCTGACTGTCCGCCACCGCGCGGGACGGGTGGCCGCGCCGCCGTGTCGGCCTCGGTGCTGGACCCCACCTCCGGCGGACTGCTCGGGTCGGTCAGAATGCGGCCATGACTATGCCTCTGACTCTCCCTACGCAGCTCACCGCGGTGCCGGGCACCGACAGCCTCTTCTTGTGGAATCCCGAGGGCGCGGGCCGTTGGGGGTACGCGAACTGCTTGTGGATCGTCTCCGGGTCCGACGCGGCGGTGATCGACACCCCGTACGACGGGCCGATGACCGAGGCCATGATCGCCGCGGCCCGTCCGGTGCTCGGCAGCCGTACCGTGCGGACGGTGGTCAATACGCACGCGAACGGCGACCACACCTTCGGCAACTACCTCTTCCCCGACGCGGATATCGTCGCCACCCGTTCCGGGCACGAACATCTTCATCACGAGCCGACCCCGCAGCAGATGCACGCGCTGGTGCACGAGTCGCCCACGGATGTGCCGCTGGGCCGGTACCTGCGACACCATTTCGGCGTGTTCGACTTCTCGTCGGCCCGGCTCTGCCCGCCCACGTCGACGTTCTCGGGCCACCGCACGATCGCCGTGGGAGACACGGAAGTCGAGCTGCACGAGGTGGGTCCCGCCCATCACGTCGGCGATCTGGTGGTCCGCATCGGGGACGTGGTGTGCACGGGGGACGTCTTCTTCCACGGTGACCATCCGTCGCACTGGGTGGGCCCGCTGCAGAACGTCATCGATGCCTGCGAGCTCGTCCTCGGCTTCGACCCACGGATCGTCATACCCGGACACGGGCGGCCGACGGACCGGGCCGGGCTCGAGGAACACCTGGTCTATCTCCGTACCGTGCAGCGCGAGGTGCGCCTGCGGTACGAGGCCGGCCTGACGGCCGACAAGGCCATGGAGGACTTGTTCCGGCGGGAGTTCTACCCGGGCCTGGGGCTGCCCGAGCGTCTGATGATCCTGATCTCGGTGGAGTACAGCCACCTCGCCGGTCGTACACCGGCGCCCACCATCCTCGAACTCGCGGGTCAGGCGGCCGCCTGGTCGTACCGCTAGCGCTGCCGCCAGCGGCAGCGTGAGCGGGGCGGTGTCGCCCGCACGGCAGTGCGGGCGACACCGAAGGAACACGACCGGGGGAGGCCGTGCCCGCGGCACCCGAGCGCACGCCCCCCGTACGAAATTCGGTGCGCTGCAGGTGGGTAAAGCAAACGACATGAGCGGGCGCGGCGCAACGTGGTTATGCCCTGGACCGGCGTGTGCTTCCACTGGCCGGAATTTGCGTGTTCCTGTTCCACTCAGCGGAATACGTGGTCGGGTTTGAAGACCAGCACGAAGAACCGGGCGCCGGGCGATCCCAGGGGCATGGCGGCGCACATGGTGACGTCGCCCACCACGGAGCGCGCGTGGTCGTCGCAGCAGCGGCTCAGGTGGGCGGATTCGTGGGCGGAGCCGGACCAGGGTGCGCGCATCCGACGGGTGTCACCGTTGGGGTGGACGTAGGTCAAGTGGTTCGTCCGGTAGATGGGGCCGGAGACCGGGTCGGCGCTGACCTCCTCGTCGAGCCGCTGCAGGTCGTCGTTCTCCGGATGCAGGACCACGGCGTTGCGCAGCTGGGCGGTGAGCGGCATCGCCCAGTCCGTTTCCCAGTTCACCAAGTGGTGCTCGCGCGCGGCTTCGTTGAGCAGCATGTACCGCATGAGGTTGCGGTCGGGGATGGCCGGCTCGGTGTGCGGGGCGCGCGGAAACATGTGGACGAACTCGGTGTTGTACGCGACGACGTTCCACGCGACATCGTTGACGTAACTCGCGTTGCCCACGACGCTGCGCACCGCCTCCGCCCACATCGCGGGCACGGTCGCGCCGGCCAGCGGGTCCTGCGGATGCGGTGGTTCGTGCCCCAGCGAATAGACGTAGAGAGCTATGCGCTCGTGCTCTTCCAATCGCAGGACACTGACGACGCGGTCGAGGAAGTCGCCCGCGGGCGCGCTCATCTCGCCGCGTTCGAGCTGGGCGTACGTCCGCTCCGAGACGTAGAGGAGCTGGGCGACCTGCGCCTGCGACAGGCCCGGGGCCCGGCGGCCGCGGCCGTGGCGCGGGGGCCAGCCCAGCTCGGTGGGGTCCAGCTGTTTCCGTTTCCACTGCAGCAGTTCGCGCAGGGCTGCCTTATTGTCCACCTTCCGCCCTTTCGCGGAGGAGCGCGAGATGCGCGACGCCATATACCGGAAGTTGATTTTCCTGAATTTCTCGCCACGTAAAAAGACGTTCCTGGCGGTCCCCGGTGATCGACCATGACAATGGCCGCTCGGATCCGGCCGCACTGCGAAAGGCGCGGCGGTCCTCGAGCGCGAGGGGGAGTTCGCGATGCTGCACAGTGCCGCCGTCACGCCGCCGGAGGGGGCGAGCCGCGCTGTGGGGCGCACGCTCGCCGTTCTGCGGGCGCTGCGTCAGGCGGGGCCCGGGGCGCATCCGCTGGCGGCCATCTCGCTGCGCGCCGGATTGCCGCCGGCGACGACGCACCGCTATCTGCAGGCGCTGCTCGACGAGGGCGCCGTCGTGCGCCAGGGCCCGCGCGGCCACTACGCCTTTGTAGAAACTCCGCATTTGGTCTCCGACTTCCCTCCCGAGTTTCCTGACGAACAGCCAACTGGTCTCAGTTTGCCCATAGTTCGTTCGGAGTTGATCACACTACAGTCGCGGACCGGTCAAATCGCACTGGCGTATGCGGCGCTTCTCCTGGGAAGGCCGCAACGCGTGTCGGCGGAGACGGCTCTCGGCGCACACGCCGACGTGCTGAGTGCGGCTCCCCGGGCCTCACTGCAAGCGCTGTGGAGCGCACCGCTGGAGGCCGACGCGTCCGGGTGGGTCATTCAGTCCTGCCTGGGAGACTCGACCGCGGCTCGACCGCCCCTCCGCCGGATCCGCGAGGAGGGATTCGCGATCGGGCCCTCTCCCCTCGCGGGCTGGGAGATCGTCGCGGCGCCGGTCTGGCGGGGCTCGACCGTGTCGGGTGCCGTCAGCCTCCTGGTCTCCCATCAGGGCGCGCGCAGCACCGCGATGCGGGACCGCTTCGTCGCGGGGGTGCTGGCCACGGCCCGGGTCATCAGCCACCGGCTGACGCGCGGCGGCGCCGCGGCACCTCCGGCTTGACTGATACGGGGTGGCCCGGAGGCCCGGGTTCCGGTGCTGGCTAGGCTTGGCCGCGAGCCGCGTACGCCTGTCGACCAACAGGCACACACGGCGGTGAGTCGATTCGCGCAAGTACGGCCAGCCTGGGCGGGTTTTGAAGGGGGAAGTGCCGGTGCACACGGTGTGGCGGACGGTTGTCGAAGGCATCACGGGCTCCATGGCCTACCTCACGGACAAGCGCTGGAACATCCTCGCGCACAACGCCGAGTTCCAGACCCTGTTCCGGGGCGGCCGGGCACCGTCCAACCTCATGCGCTGGATGCTGCTCGACGAGGAGGCCCGTCGGCGTACGCTCCTGAACTGGGCCGAGGACTGGGCGCGCGGAGCCTGCCCGGCCCTCAGACAGGCGGTCACGACGAGCCCCGCCGACCCCGAGCTGGTCGACCTGGCGAGCGAGGTCCGGCGCGATCCGGTGGCAGGGCCCATCTACCTCGCCACGGCGACGCTCCATCCCGTCCACCCCGACGGGGCCGTCTACCGCATCGACCACGCCGTCAAGGGGCCGGGCTGGGTGGTCGCGTCCGCGGCCACGCCGCTCCCCGAGATCGACGCGAGGTTCGTGATGCTCCGCTACCGGCCGGGTCCCACGCGGCCCCACCAGCCTCCGCCGCTGCGCAGGCGCGCCCGCTGAGAGCTCCTTCCCGCAGGCTCCGGGGCCCGGTCAGGCACCTGCCGGGCCCGGTCAGTCCTGCGGTGTACGAGCGTACCGGCGCAGGAGTCCGGGGAGCCGGCGTGACTCCGCGTCCCGTTGCTCCCGCAGGGAGTTCAGCTCGTCCGTGTGCTCCGCCACAGCCGAGTTCTGGAGCTCCGATTCGACGGCGAAGTTGACGCCGAGGACGTTGGTCCGCAGCTTGCAGGCGACGTCGGCCCTGGCGACCGCCCTCTCCCCACGGGTGGGGGCGGTGTTCTGGAGATCCCATCGGGGGTCGTCGACCGCGGCGGCGGGATCGCGGTACGTGAATCCCCGCTCGTGCATGCACGCGGCCCACTTCTTGTTCACCGCGGTGACGCGCGGGTCGGTGCGCGAACGTACGAAGAGTTCACGGCGCAGCCGCGCGACCAGCGCGTCCCCCTTGCGGGCCGACACCGACGTATCACCCTGAACGGTACGGGCCGCCTCTCCGACGCACCCGCCCTCAGGAACGGGCTCGCCCCGGACCGAGCCCGGCTCACCGCCGCTCTTCGTACGGCCGGACAGCACCGTACGTTCCGCCTCCGAGAGCGAGTTGACGGCCTGCGGTGCCCGGCTCCCCGTGGACGCGTCGCTGAGGTGGTATCCGTACTCGGCGGCCATGGCACGGTCGCTGACGCCGTAGCGGCGGGAGGCGTACTCGCGTTGGGTCGCCGTTGCCTCAGCGATGTATCCCTCGGTCAGATGCGGGAGGTAGCGGAATCCGAACCTGCGCATGCAGTCCTGCTGGGCGCGGTAGACGAGGTATTCGCTGGTGGCCTGCTGCTTGGGGCGCAGAGTGAAGGTGTCTACGGGCAGCCGCAGTTGGTCCATGCTCGTCGGTGTAGGTGTCGGGACCGGAGTGGGAGCCGCCGAGATCCTCGGTGCCGTGTCACAGCCGGTGGTGACCGGGAGCGCGAGGAGCAGGGCACCGAGGCAGAGGGCGGTCTGCCGCACTCCACGGCGTCCGACGGGCGCGCGGTGTGTGCGGTGTGTGCGGTGTGTCTGGGTCGGATCTTCGGCGGGCGCTTCACCCATGGCGGGTCTCCGGTTCTTCCGGTGCCTCGGGGCCTTCGGTGCGGGTTGGTCCGCCCCCTGGCCATCCGGGGGCGGACCGCGGTCGAAGCCGCTCAGGTGCAGGAGTCCACGCGGATCGACGCCTCGTTGTTGCGCAGGGTGCTGTTGAGGTTGCCCCCGTGCCCGGCGTGGAGCCAGTTGGCGTCGCCCTGGAAGTTCGGCGAGACGAACGTGGCGACATGGCAGTTGGTGGTGTTGTTGCCCATGGAAGCCGCGTTGTTGCGCACCACTTGGCCGGCACCCGCCGTGCCCGTGCCGTGGTTGCCGAACTTGTTGCCGCCGAGGTCCTTGTCGGAGGTCGACGTCGGCGTCCAGCTCGCGTTGTCGAGGTTCGGGCTGTAGTACAGGCACATGTAGGTGCCGCACGGCTGCCAGAACGAGGGCCACTTGTCGATGTTCCACGAGGTGGCGCCCGCCGTGGGGGCGAGTGTGAGGGCGCCCGCGCCGAGCGCGGCCATGGTGGTGGTCACCACGGACGCCCGTTTCAGGGCACGAGTGAGTCGCATGGTCATGGGTTCCTCCGTTGTGTGAGCGCGCCGTACTAGCGCGTTAGTGTCAGCGACAGGTGGTCGCGGCCCCGTGGGCCGGGCCGGTGCCGGACCGGCTCGGCGGGTGGGCCGGCAGTCATGTTGCCGCCGCGCCCCGCACGGGTCGTTAGCGCTCGGCGCACTCTTGTACGTGCTCGACGCACACTTCTTCCTCTCCCCCCTCCCCTCGGGCAGGCTTGCCGCCGATCGCACGACGGCCGAAGGACGCGCACGACCAGCGTGTCCACGAGTGGGGGAAGACATGGAGACGGTTTTCGACACCGCGCACTTACCCGGCCCCGACCGTGCCGAGGCATGGATCGAGACGACGGCCCTGGCCCTCGTCAGGACGGACTTCGTCCTGCTGGACCCGGACACCTTCGGTGCCCGGCTGAACGCGGCAGCACTGGGAGCCGTGCAGGTGACGGAGATGTCGTACGGGCCACTGCACTCCCGACGGACGCGCCGACTCATCAGGCAGTCGGATCCGGAGCAGTACCAGGTCGCCTACATACGCCGGGGGTACCAGGGCATCGAGCAGGTTCGGCGGCAGGCTCTCCTGGGCCCCGGCGAACTGGTCCTCTACGACAGTTCACACCCCTTCGACGCCACCGTCGGCTCCGGGCAGGGAGTGGCCCGGTCGGTGCTGCTGCAGTTCCCCAAGAGGCTGCTGCCCCTGCCCGAGGCCAAGGTCGCGGGACTCCTCGCGGAGACGATGTCCGGTACGCACGGCGTCGGCCGCCTCTTCGCCCAGTTCCTGTCCACCCTGGCCGACGACCACATGACGTACACCGAGCGGGACGCCGCGCGTGTGGGGAACACCGCGCTGGACCTCGCCACGGCCGTCCTTGCACACCACCTCGACGGGGAGCTCGCACCCTCGTTGTCGGCGCCGGGCGTCCTGTTCCTGCGGATCACCTCCCACATCGAACAGCATCTGCACGCCCCCGACTTGGAGCCCGCCACCATCGCGGCGGCCCACGGGATATCGCTGCGCTATCTGCACCGGATCTTCCAGCAGAACGGCGCGTCGGTCAGTGCGTACATCAAGCGACGGCGCCTGGAACAGTGCCGGCGCGACCTGGCCGACCCGGCCCTGAGCCACCTCACGGTCCACTCCATCGCCAGCCGGTGGGGGTTCCCGCGCCCCGCCGACTTCACCCGCGCCTTCCGGGGCGCCGTGGGGGTGCCGCCCACGCACTACCGGGCGCGGTACGCGTCGGCCTGTGCCCCCTCGGGTCGGTCGAATGCGCGTACACCGTGATCGAGGACCGTCACAATGGTCACACGGTTCATCGTCGCCACGGAGGCGGCGCTGCGCTGCCGGAACAGCGCGTGGGTGCGGAGAGGGGAAGACGTGAGCGGGAGACTGCAGCCGTCGGATGTGTCGGACAGGCTGAACACGGGGGTCGCACACAACGCGCGGGTGTGGAACTACTGGATCGGCGGCAAGGACCACTACGAGGTCGACCAGCGGGTCGGTGAACAGGTGGCCGGGATGTTCCCGGTCATCCGGGACGTGGCCCGCGCGGACCGCGAGTTCCTCGGCCGCGCCGTGCGGTTCCTGACCGCCGAATGCGGAGTGCGGCAGTTCCTGGACATCGGCACGGGGCTGCCGACCCTCGACAACACCCACGAGATCGCCCAGCGGATCGCACCCGATGCCCGGATCGTGTACGTCGACAACGATCCGATCGTGCTGGTCCACGCCCGCAGCCTGCTGGTCGGCACGCCCCAGGGAGCCACCGACTACATCGACGCCGACGTCCACCATCCTCACACCGTCATAGAGGGTGCGTCGGTGACTCTGGACTTCGAGCAGCCCGTCGCGGTCATGATGCTGGGCATCCTCAACTTCATCCTCGACACGGGACAGGCGCAGGACATCGTGCGCCGGATCATGGCACCGCTCCCCTCCGGGAGCTACCTCGCCATGACCCATCCGACCACCGACACCGACCTCGGTGGCGAGGGCAACGTAGAAGCGATGAAGTTCTGGAACGAGAACGCGACCCCTCCGATCACCGCACGCAGCCGTGCGGAGGTGAGCGCGTTCTTCGAGGAACTGGACGTTCTCGAACCCGGCCTGGTGTCGTGCTCGCGGTGGCGCGCGGAGTCGGCGACGGCTGAGGTGCTGCCGCAGTTCGGGGCGGTGGCCCGAAAGCGGTGAATTTGCGGGTGACCAGGGTGATCAGGATGGCTTGAGCGACGTCGGGGTGCGGGCGTGGCAGCGGGGACGGCAGCGGTCGTGCCCGAGCGCTCCCGCCGTTCCAGCGTTCTCGGCGCGACCGTCGTCGCGGCCGTCCTGGGCGGCGGTCTAGTCGTCGCCCTGCCCGGACCCGAACCCCTCACCACCCGCGGGCCGCGGCGCACCTGCGGTCCACAGCCGTCGCCCGTACCCGCCCCCCCCCCCCCGTCAGGACGCCGGCGCGGCCGCGACGGCCTGGGCAGCCATGACCGCCTGGGCAGCCAGCCGGAGGTCCCCGATCATCGGATTCGGGTCGCCCTTGCGGCTGACCAGGACGACCCGGCTGGGGGGAGCGCCCTCGACCGGGACGGTGACGAGGTCGGGGCGCAGTGAGCTACGCCGATCGCCGACCGGCAGCACGGCGATCGCCCCGCCGCTCGCGACGAGTTCGAGCTTGTCCTCGTAGCTCTCCACCGGCGGCACGCCGGAACCGAGGATCCGGTAGGAAGCCCAGTCCGCGGTCTCGAACGCGCACGGCGCCTCCTCTTCTCCGGCCAGTTCCTCCGCGGTCACCGACGCGCGGCCGGCCAAGGGATGGTCGCGCGGGACCACGAGCATCCGGGGTTCCTCGTACAGCGGCGTGGTGACCACGTCGTCGGCGACGAGCGGCAGCGGGGTGCGCGCGATCAGGGCGTCGACGCGTTTGTCGGTCAGTGCGCCGACGCCCTCGCAGTTCAGATACCGGGTGGTGATCTCGGCGTCCGGGTGCCGGCGGCGCAGTTCGCGCACGGCGGAGGTGATCACCAGATCCTCGACGTAGCCGATGACGATCCGTTCGGTACGGGCCTGTTCACGCACCGCCAGTTCGGCTTGGCGCGCGGCCTGGAGCAGGGCCTGGGCCCGGGGGAGGAACGTCCGGCCCGCCGGAGTGAGCCGGGCGCCCTGGGGCGTGCGGTCCAGGAGTCGTGCGCCGAGGTACTTCTCGAGCCGCTGGATCTGGCGGCTCAGCGCCGGCTGGGCCACGTGCAGGTCGGCGGCGGCCCGGCCGAAGTGCTGGTGCGCGGCCACCACGGTGAAGTAGCGCACGAGCCGCAGTTCCAGGTCCTGTCCGAGATCGTTCACCTCTGCAGGGTACGCGTCATGCCGTTTCGGAATGACCGGGTTGCCGAACCGGTCTTGGACGGCCGTGCATCCCCGGGCCTTCACTGAGGGAGCAACGTTTCCCCGAGAAAGCGACAGGCGCGATGAAGGCGATCCAGTTCCATGCAGCGGGCGGGCCGGAAGTCCTGCGGTACGACGAGGTGCCGGTCCCCGAGATCGGTCCGGGCGAGGTGCTCGTCCGGGTGCACGCGGTGGGCGTCAACCCGCCGGACTGGTATCTGCGTGAGGGCATGAAGGTCATGCCTGCCGAGCTCAGGCCGACGCTGGAGTTCCCCCTGACCCCCGGCACGGACATGTCGGGCGTGGTCCAGGCGGTCGCTCCGGACGTCGTGGATTTCGCCGTCGGTGACGAGGTCTTCGGCATGCTGCGGTTCCCTGGATTCGACGGCCGGACGTACGCCCAGTACGTGGCAGCGCCGACGTCCGATCTTGCGCACAAGCCGGCTGCGATCGACCACGTGCAGGCGGCCGGGGCGCCGATGGCCGTGCTCACGGCCTGGCAGTACCTGATCGATCTCGGCCACGACGTGCCGTCTCCTTTCACGGGCCAGGTGCACCGGCCGGTGCCGATCACTCCGGGGATGACCGTGCTGGTCAACGGGGCCGCCGGTGGAGTGGGCCACTTCGCGGTGCAACTGGCGAAATGGAAGGGGGCACACGTCATCGCGGTGGCCTCGGGCCGGCACGAGCGGTTCCTGCGCGAGCTCGGCGCCGATGAGCTCATCGACTACACGACCACGCGGGCCGCGGACGTGGTCAGCGGCATCGATCTGGTCATCGACGCCGTCGGCGGCCCCGGCAGCTCACGCTTCCTGACCGTGCTCAAGCGCGGAGGCACCATGCTTCCGGTGTTCTTCGCCCAGTACGACCCGGAAGAGACGGCGCGTCTGGACATCACCGTCTCGAACATCCAGGTACGTTCCAACGGCCCCCAGCTCGCCGAGATCGGCCGTCTCTTCGACAAGGGCGAGCTCCGGGTCGGGGTGGACAGCACCTACCCGCTGTCCGAGGCGGCCGGCGCGCACGAGCGGGCCGCGCAGGGCCACATCCAGGGCAAGATCGTGCTGACGGCGGCCTCGTGATCACCGAACGCCGTACCCGGGAACGGGGCCCACCGCTCGATCCGACAGGCCGTGCGACTACTCTCAGCCCACCGCGGCCCCGGCCGCGACCAGGCAGAAAACTGTTGGGTCTGTGAGGAGCTCTCCGATGGCGCGCACCACCCCGCCACGTCCGGTCGATGTCGAGACGCTGTTCCCTGAGGTGGCCGGCCATCGGAAGACGGCCGTTCGCCTGCATCCGCGCCTCGGCGAACCGGGCGCGCGGGAAAGCTCGCTCGGCGGACCCGTGCTCTGGCCGCTCTCGGAGCCCTGGCCCCACTGCGAGGACGAGCACCCGCGCACGGCGTTCTCCCCTCCCGCCCAGGGGTCGGTCCCGCTCGTCCCGGTCCTCCAGCTCTTCGCGGCCGACGTGCCTGACCTGGCCTTCCCCGGCGCCACCGATCTGCTGCAGGTGCTGTGGTGCCCCTTCGATCACGCGGACGGTTATGTTCCCCGCCCCGAGATCTACTGGCGGGGCGGGGACCCGAGCGACCTGCGGCCGGCCGACCCGCCCCGCCCGGCCGGCGCTGGCGACGACTACCTCCCCGACCCGTGCGTCCTGCACCCCGAGCGCGTCACCGACTACCCCAACTGGGACCTCCCCGACGAGGTCGCCGACGCGCTCGAAGCCAGGTTCGACCAGTTGGAGGAGGAGACCGGCTGGAGCTACTGGTCCCACCTCTCCGTGTCGGAAGGCATCAAGGTCGGCGGGTATCCGACGTGGACGCAGGACCCCGACTGGCCGACGTGCCCGACATGCCGTGTGCGCATGGAGCATCTCCTGACGATCAGCAGCAGCGAGTTCGACGGCGAGAGTTGGCGCACGTGGCTGCCCATCGAGGACACGCCGGCCACGGGAACGATCTGGGACCTTCCCTATGAACAACGCACCGAGATCCAACGCCCTCCTGGTCTCATGCTCGGCGACATGGGCGGCATCTACCTGTTCGAATGCACCAACTGCCCCGACAGACCCTTCGCCTACCGCTCGGACTGTTCCTGACGCCGACTTGCTGTTGCCGGCTCGCTGCTTCGATCAGCGGCGGGCCGCCGGACGGGCGCAGCGCACGTTCCCCGAGGTGATCGCGTCCCGGGGCAGGGCGAGGCCGAAGGCCCGTTCCAGGCCTTCGAAGAACAGCGCAATGTTGTCCGTCCAGTTGCCTGCCTTCTCCGCGATGCGGAGGTGCAGGTTGAGGAACGAGAGCGGCGCTTCGGGGGCGAACGGCGCCTCGCCCGGGGTGTACCAGATGAGCTCGTACATGTCCCGCCGGTCCTCGGCGCCGTCCTCGATCGGGAAGGGGTTCTGGTACACCCCGTCCTCGAGGTAGCTGAAGTCGTAGATGGCCTTGGCCATGGTCGCGTTGAGCGTGATCTGCTGCTCGGGAGGCGGGTCGAGGGAACGCGAGAAGGCATGGTCGAAGTCGTGGTATCCCAGCCACGTCCATCCGTTCTCCTCCCCGAAGACCAGCACGCGGCTGAGGTCGTCGGTGCCCTCCCGTGCGTCCCGCTCCTCGACCTGGTGGAGCAGCAGCCCGTCGGCGATGTCCTGCGCGTCGGCGCCATAGGCGAGGGCGACGTCCTCGGCGGCCCGTCCCTTGATAAACACGAGTTCCGTGAAAGGCTCTTGGTTCTGCCAACTGCCGGCGATCCATGCCACGCCGTCGCCCACCGGGCCCTGGCGGGCCAGGAACTCCTCGAACGCGGCCGCCTGCTTCGGAGGCATGTACCCCTGGCGGGCCGTGCGCGCCCTGTCCTCCAGCCACTCGAGCTCCGCCACGGACCTCAGTTCGGCGACCACGGTCCGGTCCCGCACGAAGGTCATCCGTCCCCCGTCGACGTGCACGAACCGGACGTACGGGCCCTGCGGGTCCGGGCCGAACGGCTGCCCCAGCCCCGATCGGGACCTGGGCCGGTGCCCACCGCCGTGGGCCCGTTGGGCGAAGTGTTCCAGCTCGGCGAGTTCCGCCGCAGGCAGCAGCACACTCGTCGGCTCCCCACCGTCGACGACACACACGCGCTCACCGGTCTCCTCGACGCGACCGACGAGACCCGCGAAGTCGCTTATGACTTCGCTCAGTTCAACGTTGTCCATGGGAGGGGACATTAGTGGCGGCGCGGATGAGCGCTGGGCGCAGGGAGGGCTGCGGCCGCTCGGGCCGCCCGATCGATCTTCGCCCGATGAGCCTCCCAGTTCTCCGCATCGTGTGCTGCGTCCGCGTGCTGGGCTGCTGTGCCGGTGGAGTTGTCGAGCTGCTCGCGCAGGATGTCGGCGTGTCCGGCATGTCGACTGGTCTCGTTGAGCAAGTGGATCAGGATGTTGCTCAGCTGCACGTCGGGGCGCGGCCACCAGGGCACGTGGCCGGGGGCGTCGAGGGCGAGGGCTGTGATCGTCGCATCCGAGTGCTGCGCCACGCGACGGTAGCGTCCGATGATCTCCGCCCGAGTCTCGTGCTCGGTCGCCCAAAGGTCGGTGCCGCGCTGGTCGGCGTCGTCCCATCGGGGCAGCGGCTCAGGGAATGGCCGGTCGAAGACCTCCCCGAAGTACCTCGCCTCCCAGACCGACAGGTGCTTGACCAGCCCGAGCAGGTTGGTTCCCGTGGCGGTGAGAGGGCGACGGATGTCGTACTCGCCGAGCCCGTCGAGCTTCCACAGCATCACCTCGCGTATCGCTCGCAGATTCGCGTGCAGCTGGTCTTTCACATTGTCATGGGTCACGAGGCGGGAGCCTGCCACACGCCACCGCCTCGGCCGCCCGAATCCGGCGCAGCGCAGTGCGGTGCGGCGTGGTGTTGATCGATGGTCGGCGCGGGGGTCGGTTGGCAGACTTGGGGGATGGACTTCCAGTTCAGTGGCGTGTCGGGCCATTCGTGGCTCGGTTCGCCCATCGACGCACGCCCCCTCTTCGCCCCCGAGCACGCCGCGCTGATGGCCACGCTGCGCGGTCTGGGGGCTGCCGACTGGGAGCGGGAGGCGGTGCCGGGGTGGCGCGTGCGGGATGTCGTCGCTCATCTTCTGGGGGACTTCTACGGGCGGCTCGGCCGGGACCGCGACGGGCATCGGGGCGGGTCCGCCTTCGCACCCGGTGAGACCCTCGAAGCGTTCATCCACCGCATCAATCAGGAGTGGGTGGACTCGTTCTCCCGTGTGAGCCCGGCCGCGCTCGTCGACACGATCGACCTGATCGGTCGGCAGGTGGCCCGGTTCTTCGAGGCCGCCGACCCCGACTCACCCTCCATGGGCGTGTCCTGGGCCGGTGTCGATCCCGCGCCCATGTGGCTGGACAGCGCCCGCGACCTCACAGAGTTCTGGACCCACCGGCAGCAGATCCGCCACGCCGTCGGCCGGGAGACCGACCCCGACCCGAAGGCTCTGGCCGTCGTCCTTGACACCTTCATGCGGGCACTGCCCCACACCCTGCGCCACGTCACCGCGCCGACCGGCACGCAAGTCCGGGTGCAGGTCGACGGGCCGGCGGGCGGTGCGTGGACCGTGACCGCCACGGAGGAGGGTCGCTGGTCCCTCGCCGTACCGGACGCCGTGCGTCCCGCCGCGCTCGTACGCCTGGACGCGGAGACCGCCTGGCGGCTGTGCACCCGAGGCATCGATCCGGATACCGCGCTCGCCCGTGCGCGGATCGACGGCGACCGTGAACTCGGCGTCGCCGTCTGCCAGATCGTGTCCATCATCTACTGAGGGCACCGCCCTCCCGCACCGCGCAGACTTGAGTCTCCAGTAAGGGGAGACACCAAGGTGGGGGCATGAACGGCGAGACGCTTCATTCGATCGGTGATCTGGCTCGGCGGACGGGTCTGACGGTGAAGACCATCCGGTTCTACGCCGACACCGGACTCGTACCACCGACCGACCGCACCCCTGCCGGATACCGCCGCTACGGCGCCGATGCCGTCGCGCGCATCGATCTCGTACGCACCCTGCGCGAGCTGGGCATCGATCTGGCCACGATACGCAAGGTGTTGGACAGGGAGCTGTCGCTGCCGGACGTCGCGGAGACGCACGCCCAGGCACTGGACGTACAGATACGCGTCCTGCGACAGCGCCGCGCCGTGCTGACGGCGATCGTCGGGCGCGACCCGGCCCGTCGGGAAACGGACCAGAGCGACCTCATGCACCAGCTCGCCTGCCTCTCGGAAGCCCAACGCCGGCACCTGGTCGACGACTTCCTCGGCGCCGTGTTCGACGGCCTGCACGACCACCCCGCCTTCGCGGCGGTCACCCGTTCCCTGACCCCTCTGCTGCCCGACGACCCCGAGCCCGAGCAGATCGAGGCCTGGGTGGAGTTGGCCGAACTGCTCCAGGACCACGACTTCCGCGCGACGTTGCACGGCATGGCCCACAACCTCGCGGTAGACCGCGCCCCGGACGACGGAACGGCTCTGCCCCGGATCCTCGCCGAGGCCGTACGGGCACAGGTGACACCGGCCGTGGAGAACGGCACCGCACCGGAATCGCCCGCCGCGGACCCGATCGTCGCCGCCCTCTCGGCCCACTACGCACGCATCCTCGGCAGCAGCCAGGCCCCGCACGACACCCCGGCCCTCCACGGGCGCCTCGCCGCGCTTCTGGAGCAGATGAACGACCCGCGCCGCGACCAGTACCTCTCCCTGCTGGCCGTCATCAACGGCTGGCCCGCACCCGACAGCCTGGAGCCCGCGCTCACCTGGGCCGTCGAGGCGCTCCGGGTCCGGATGCCGCAGCGGTGACGGCGGGAACAGCATCCCGGCACCGGTCCCAGCGATCCCGAAACCGAAACCGGACACAGAACCGGAGCCGGAACCAGAATCGGAATCGGAGTCGGCTCCTCTCCGACTACCGAGCACTCGCCCGCCTCCCCCACTTCTGCCGTCTCTCCACCATCGCCCTCGCGTCGAAGCTGGCCGCGAGCATGAGCGGCCTGAGTCTGCTGCTCCTCGTCAGCAGTGCATCCTCGTACGGGGCCGCCGGCCTGGCGGTGAGCTGCTCCACCCTCGGCCAGGGCCTGACCGCGCCGTTGCGCGGACGACTCGTCGACCGTCACCCGGTCCGCCCTGTCCTCGCGGGCTGCCTCATCGCCCATCTGAGCGCGACCCTCGCCGTGGTCCTGGCGGCGCGCAACGGCAGTGCGCTGCCGCTGATCTGCGGACTCGCCGCCCTCGTCGGCGCGACCGCGCCGCCCGTCGCCGTCATGATGCGGTCCGTGTGGCACGGCATCACCACCGGCGCGACCCTGGATACGGCCATGGCGCTGGACGCCTCCATGATGGGCGCCGCGCTGATCGTCGGTCCGATGCTCGCCGGCTGGCTCGGACTGTCGGTCTCGCCCCTCCTGCCGTACGCGATCATCGCGGTGCTGACGACCGCTTCCGTCGCGCTGGTCGTCGCGTCCGCCGGGACGCTCCCGCCGCCGCCCACGGGCACTGTGACCGCCCACCGGTCGGGGCTCTGGTCATCGTCGCCGCTGCGGCGTCTGCTGATCGTCGACGCCCTCTTCGTCATGGCGGTGACGGCCGTGGACGTCGTCCTGCCGATCTACGCACGCCAGGCGCACGCCGCCGAACTGACCGGCCCGTATCTGGGCAGTCTCGCGGTCGGCAGCGTCGTGGGGAGCTTCGCCCTGGGTGCGGTCGCGGGGCGGCTGCCCCGGGAGCGCGTGCTTCCGGTCCTTCTGTTCCTCTTCGCCCTCGGCTGCGCCGCTCTGGCCGCGGCCGTACGGGTCTCACCCCTGGTCGTCCTGCTGGTGTGCCCGGTCGCCGGTCTGGTCATCGGGTCGCTCTTCGCCGTGCTGCGCACCACGGGAGGCGAGCTGGCACCGGCCGGACGGGTCACCGAGACCATGTCCTGGCTCAGCACACTCGACATGGTCGGCGGCGCGGCGGGGGCGGCCGTGTTCGCGCAGTTTGCCGGTGTGCGGGATGGCCGGGAGGCGCTCGTGCTCGTCCCGGTGCTCATCTCGGCGGCTGCCGCCGTCAGTTGGCGGGTCCGGGCTCCGCAACGGTGTTGATCCTCCCCCTGCACACACGCCGACCGCACCGCGACGAACTTCCGCCCCTCCCCGTTTCGACCGCGTCCGACTCGGTCACCCGAGGGGGACAGCCTCCGGCACAAGGTAGGTATCGGAGCATCCCAGACACAGAGACGGGACGGTGCATCACCATGGCCACGACGACGGCACGCGACATCATGACCGGCGGCGCACAGTGCGTACAGGCGCACGAGAGCGCGCTCGACGCGGCACGGAAACTGGCGGAATGGCAGGTCGGCGCCCTGCCGATCTGTGGTGAGAACAATCGTCTCGTCGGCGTCGTGACCGACCGGGACATCACCGTCAAGGTGCTCGGCAAGGGGCTCGACGCGGCCGAGGTCGAGGCGGGCACCCTGGCGCAGGGAGAGGCCGTCACGATCGGCGCGGACGACGGCGTCGACGAGGTCTTCGAGACCATGACCCGGCACAAAGTGCGACGCCTCCCGGTGATCGACGGCACCGACCTGGTCGGCATGGTCGCCCTCGCGGACGCGGCGAAGTCCCTCGACGCGCCCGAGGCCGGTCGCCTGATCGCGGCTCTCTCGACCGACTGACGGCCCCGGCTCGGCCCAGCCCCCTCGCACCAGAGCCACCCACGGGGCGACGCCGACTCCAGTCACACGACGCACCACCCTCGTCAGGAGCACGAAGGCCGAGGGTCCGCGCCGCGGCTTCCGAGGAGTTCCGGGCGCCCGTTGAGCCGTGCGGCCTGGCGCGTCAGGTGCGCGCGCTCCGCGAGGTTCGTGGCCTTGCGGGCCGCGTCCGCGTAGAGCCGCGCCGCGACCACCAGGTCGCCGTCGCGTTCGTGGAGGTAGGCCGCCGCGGCGGTGTGGCGGGGCAGGGCGTCGTCGAGGTCCGCCAGCGCCGCGAGGCCCGCGCGCGGGCCGTCCGCCTCGCCGACCGCCACCGCCCGGTTCAGCCGGACGACGGGGCTGTCGGTGAGGGCCGCCAGCTCGTCGTACCACTCGACGATCTGCACCCAGTCCGTCTCCTCCGCGGTCGGCGCGTCCGCGTGCAGGGCCGCGATGGCGGCCTGGGCCTGGAACTCGCCGAGCCGGTCGCGGGAGAGGGCCGTCTGCAGGATGCCGATGCCCTCGGCGATCGTCCCGGTGTCCCACCGGCCGCGGTCCTGCTCGGCGAGCGGCACCAGGCTTCCGTCGGGCGCGGTCCTTGCGGCGCGCCGGGCGTGGTGGAGCAGCATGAGGGAGAGCAGCCCGGCCACCTCGGGATGGTCGATGGCGGCCGCCAGCTGCCGGGTGAGCCGGATGGCCTCGGCGGCGAGGTCGACGTCGCCGGAGTAGCCCTCGTTGAAGACGAGGTAGAGCGTGCGGAGGACGGTGGCGACGTCGCCGGGGCGGTCGAAACGGGCGCCGGAGACCGTGCGCTTGGCCCGGCTGATGCGCTGCGCCATGGTCGCCTCGGGCACGAGGTAGGCCTGGGCGATCTGGCGCGTGGTGAGCCCGCCGACGGCGCGCAGGGTGAGCGCGACGGCGGAGGACGGCGTCAGCGAGGGGTGGGCGCAGAGGAAGTACAGCTGGAGCGTGTCGTCCGTGGCGGGCACGGGTCCGGGGGCGGGCTCGTCGTCGATCCGGTCCTCGCGTCGGCGCCGGGACACGTCTGCCCGGGTCGCGTCGAGGAACCGGCGCCAGGCCACGGTGACCAGCCAGCCCTTCGGGTCGCGTGGCATGTCGTCCGGCCAGACGCGGACCGCTTCGACGAGCGCGTCCTGTACGGCGTCCTCGGCCGCCGCGAAGTCGGCTCCGCGGCGGACGAGGATTCCGAGGACGCTCGGGGTGAGGCTGCGCAGCAGTGCCTCGTTCACCTGTGACGTCACTCCGTGATGGTGGGCTGCTCGGCGAGGAAGGGGCGCAGCTCCAGCCACTCGTGGATCGGCTCGCCGCCCGCGCCGGGGGCTGCGGACAGCTCCCCTGCCAGCTCGACGGCGCGCTCGTACGTATCGACGTCGATCACCATCCAGCCGGCGATGAGGTCCTTGGTCTCGGCGAAGGGTCCGTCGGTGACCGGCGGGCGCCCCTCGCCGTCGTACCGGACCCAGGTCCCCTCGGGGGCGAGCGCCTGGCCGTCGACGAACTCGCCGGTCTCCTCGAGGCGGGCCGCGAAGTCGTGCATGTACTTCATGTGGGCCGAGATCTCCTCCTGCGTCCACTGCTCCATCGGTACGCAGTTGGCCGCCTCCGGGGCTCCGCGGTAGTGCTTGAGAAGCAGGTACTTGGCCATGGTGTTCTCCTCGGTGCTCGTGCGGCCATTGTGGTCGCTCGTTGTCGCTTGCACTGCTGGGACGGAGCGAGCCGCTGGTTCTCGACATCGCCGACAGAATTTTTTCGGGAGATTCTCGGGGGGGTCCGGGGGATTCCTTTCAGGGGCCGAGCGGGGTGTCGGGGCCTGTGGCTCCAGGGGTTCGAGTCCTGAGGCGCGGCCCGGGTTCGAAGCGTATTCTGGTGGGGCGAGAACGCGCGGTCCGCCGCCGAGCGCGGCGACAAGCTCCACCTTGCGGCCCGTCTCTTCTCCCAGGGCCTGACTCTCTTCGGAGAGCCCATCACGCCTGCCCTTCCACCCAGTTGGAGGTGGACGCAGTGACAACGTCCCCCAGGTCCCCATCCGGAATGCCGGCCGGCGCCCCGTCGTCGATGTCCGGAGCCCACACCCCCATGTCCGGGGCGCCGTCCTCCATGGACACGCACCCCGACATCGTCGACATGCGCGCCCGTCACGAGAGTGCCGAGCGCGCGGCGAGCACGCCGAAGGCGCAGGCCATCGACGCGCTGGCCTTCCTCACCGGTCTCTACCTGGCCGCGTCCCCATGGATCGCGGGCTTCAACCAGTTCCAGCGTCTGTCGATCGTCAACCTCATCGTCGGCGTCGCGTACGCGCTCCTGATGAGCGGCGGCTTCGGCCGGGCCTACGAGCGCACCCACGGGATGGCGTGGGCCGCGTGCGCGCTGGGCGTCTGGACGATCGTGGCGCCCTGGGTGATCAGGGGTGACGCCACCACCAGGACGACCGTGCTGAACAACGTCATCACCGGTGCCGTGGCCGCTCTCCTCGCCCTGGCCGCCGTCGCGGCCGCCCGTGCGGGAGACAAGTCGGACGCGTCGGGCGGAAGGAACGGCGTCCGAGGCAGGAGGAGCATGAGCCGCGCCGGTCATGACTGATCGGGCGCTCCCCTTCCCGACCGCGCCCCGCGGCACACCTGCCGCGGGGCGCGGTCGTGCGGACCCGGTCAGTTCAGCAGCCGCAACACCGCCTCCTCCACGGCCCCTTGGGTCGCCGGGCGGCCGAACGTGGCTCCGTCGCCCAGTCGGTCGAGGGCGTCGGCGATGGTGCGGCCCTCTTCGAAGAGCTCGATGACGCGTGGGTTGATGTACGACGCCCGGCAGACGGCGGGCGTGTTCTGGAGGTACTCGCTGACCTCGCGGACCGCTCGGGCGACGGCGCGTTTGCGGGCCGTCCTGGACTCGTCGGCGATCCGCACCGACACCGCGAGGGCGACCGCCGCGAGGACAGTGGCGTGCCAGACGCGGAAGTCCTTGGCCGTGATGTCGGTGCCCGCCCGGTCCCGCAGGTAGTCGTTGAGGTCGGCGGCCTGCAGCTCGTGCCAGGCGCGGCCTTCCCAGTAGGTGAACAGCCGTGGGCCCGCGCTGTCGCGGCGCAGCAGGGCGCGCAGGACCTTGCAGGCGGGCGGGTCGACGAGCGCGCGTGTCTGCGTCTTGGAGAACTTCGCGGGATACGTGACGGAGACCTCGCCGCGCCGACAGGTGACGTGTTCCTTGAGCAGGGTCGTCAGTCCGTACGTGCCGTTGTCCCTCCGGTAGGACTCGTTGCCGATGCGGAAGAAGCCGAGGTCGAGCAGGCGGGCGGCGCAGGCCTGCACGCGTTCCCGGCCGAGGCCGCGGCCCGCGAGGTCCTGCGCCACATGCGCGCGCACCTCGGGGAGTGCGGCGGCGACCTCCAGGACGTGCTCGTGCTTCGCCGTCTCCTGCCGCTCGCGGAACCGCGGGTGGTACAGGTACTGGCGTCGGCCCGCGGCGTCGGTGCCGACGGCCTGCAGGTGCCCGTTGGGCCAGGGGCAGATCCAGACGTCCCGCCAGGCGGGCGGGATGACGAGCGCGCGCAGGCGCTCCTTCTCCGCCGGATCGGTGACGGGACGGCCCGAGGCATCCGTATAGCGGAATCCGCGTCCTGAGCGAACGCGGGTGATCCCGGGTCCGTCGATGTGGCTAGTGCGCAGCCGCCGCTTCTCGCTCATGTCCCAGGAGTGCCCCCTGAGCGGGGTGGCAGACCTCAGGTCAGACCGTTCGGCGCAGTGCGCCGCAGGGCACGACGGGCCGTCACGGGTGACGATCGGAGGGGGCCGATCCGGAGCAGATCGCCGAGGGGATCGACCGGCGACGGCCGGACGGACTCAGCCGAGTCCGCCGCTTCCGAAGCTGCCGCTGTTTCCCTTCCTGTGGTCGTCCGGATCCTGCGAGTCACTGGGGTGCGTGCTGGACCTGCCGTACCCGTTGTGGAGCTCGTGCGGCAGGAGGCGGCGGCCGTCGTGCGGCATCTCGTCCGCCTCGCGGTACTCCCGTTCCTCCCTGGCCGGTCCGTCGTACGGCCGTTTGGGCTGCTCCTCCGGGCTCACCGTCCGCGTCTCGCGCGCCTGGGCGCGCCGGCCCCAGAAGAAGGCGGCCAGGAGCACGCCGACCACGACGACGCCGGCGACCCACATCAGCAGGGCCGCGGTATGGCTGACAGCCAGTTCCATTGGTTCCATACAGGAGGTGTACCCGTCCAAGGCCGAAAAGTAGCCCGAATCGCCCTTTTCGCGGCTTTCACCCCACTGGTGCGGCCGTACGCGTGCGGTGGGCGAGGCGTGCGGTGCGGGTGGTGACGTCCACCGTGTACGCCTCGACGGTCATCGCCCGCCCGGACACCTTCAGGATCATGAAGCCGTGGTCGGAGAAGTTCTGCCAGGTCGAGGGGTGGCCGAAGTGCGCCTTGCCGTCGCCCGCCTTGCCCGCGGCGCCGCACACGATCTGGCGGGTGCCGCCGGTGCGCGCGGTCGGCTCCAGGATCTGCAGCGTGTGATCGTGCCCGGAGAGGATCAGGTCGGCGCGTCCGCACACCACCTCCTCGTACAGCTCCTTGAGGTGGATGCCGCTGGTGTAGTTGCCGATCACGAATCCGTCGTACGATCCGGCGCTGCCGTGCTTGCCGTTGTTGAGGTACGGGTGGTGGCCGAGCACGATCTTCCAGCGGGCCCGCGACGCCTTGAGGGCGCCGTCCAGCCAGGCGCGCTGCTCGCGCATGTAGGGGCCGTTCCACCAGTAGTGCGGGTCCATCTGCGCGACGTACGACGAGACGGGGTTGCTGTCGATGGCGAAGAACTCGACCACCGGAGCGCTGCCGTCGCCGGCCTGCGCGGGCAGGGCGACGTTGTAGTAGCGGCTCGGCATGTACCAGCGGCGGGAGCCCTGGGCGTAGGCGACCTCGCGGTCGCCCCGGGAGGGGTCGCCGCCGCTGCCGGGGATCAGTCCCGAGCAGTCGTGGTTGCCGAGGACCATCAGCCACGGCATGTCGAGGCCTGAGTTGGGGTCCTCGAACTTGGTGCGGAACTCCGAGTCGTCGGCGGACTCGGGGCCGTTCTCGTAGATGTTGTCGCCCAGGCCGACCGCGAGGCCGACGCCCTCCGCGCGGCACACCTCGCGGGCCGCGGCGGCCACCGCGTGCTGCGCGTCCTCGCCCGTTCCGGCGTCGCCGGTGAGGAGCACCGCGTACTCACCGGCCCGGTTCGGCTGCGTCGGCAGGGGGAATTTGCCGGTGCGGGCGGCGGCCGCGGCGGGCTGCGCGCCGCCCTGGAGGACGGTCAGCGCTGCCGCGCCCGCCACCACGCCGCCCAGCACGGTCCGGCGCCGCGGCGCCCGCATCTCCCGGACACGCTCCCCCACCGGCCCTTCCGCCAGGGCCGGTTCGGCCCGCAGCCACTGGTCCTCGGTCAGGTCCGCGCTCGGCGGTATCAACTCGTCATCGCACATGGAGGGTTTCTCTCACGGGGAGGCGGACCGATGGTGGGGAACCAATGAACTCCTGGTGGACGAATGGACACGGGTGATCATTTGCGGGAGCGCCGTCCCCCTCCGTCCCTCAGGCCGCCTCCACCACGTCCGACGGGTCCACCGCCCCCGTGCCCTTGGCGAACTGCGTCCGGTACAGCTCCGCGTACCGCCCCTCCAGGGCGAGGAGTTCGTCGTGCGTGCCGCGTTCGACGATCTGCCCGGCCTCGACGACGAGGATCTGATCGGCGGACCGCACGGTGGAGAGACGGTGGGCGATCACGACGGCGGTGCGGCCTTCGAGCGCTTCCGCGAGGGCTTCCTGGACCGCCGCCTCGGAGGTGTTGTCGAGGTGCGCCGTCGCCTCGTCGAGGATGACGACCCGCTGCCCCGCGAGAAGCAGGCGCGCGATGGTCATCCGCTGGCGTTCGCCGCCGGAGAGGCGGTATCCGCGCTCCCCGACGACCGTGTCAAGACCGTCGGGCAGGGAGCGTACGAGGTCTTCGAGGCGGGACCGGCGCAGCACGTCCCACAGCTCGTCCTCGGTCGCGCCGGGCTTGGCGAGGAGCAGGTTGTCGCGGACGGACTCGTGGAAGAGGTGGCCGTCCTGCGTGACCATGCCCAGGGTGGCCCGCATGGATGCGGCGGACAGGTCCCGGACGTCGACGCCGCCGATGCGTACGGTGCCCTCGTCGGTGTCGTACAGGCGGGGCAGGAGCTGCGCGATGGTCGACTTGCCCGCTCCGGACGAGCCGACGAGGGCGACGGTCTGTCCGGGCTCGGCGCGGAAGGAGAGGCCGTGCAGGACTTCGTCGCCGCCGCGGGTGTCGAGCGAGGCGACCTCTTCGAGGGAGGCGAGGGAGACCTTGTCGGCGGCGGGGTAGCCGAACCGGACGTCGTCGAACTCGATGGCGACGGGCCCTTCGGGCACCGGCACCGCGTCCTTCTTCTCCTCGATGAGGGGCTTCAGGTCGAGCACCTCGAAGACCCGCTCGAAGCTGACGAGCGCGCTCATCACCTCGACCCGCGCGCCGGCCAGTGAGGTCAGGGGCGCGTAGAGCCGGGTGAGGAGCAGGGCGAGCGAGACGACGGCGCCGGGCTTCAGGGACCCTTCCAGCGCGAAGTACCCGCCGAGGCCGTACACGAGAGCCAGGGCGAGGGCCGACACCAGGGTGAGGGCGGTGATGAACGCGGACTGCGCCATGGCGGTGCGTACGCCGATGTCCCGCACCCGGTGGGCCCGTGCGGCGAACTCCGCCGACTCGTCACCGGGCCGCCCGAAGAGCTTGATGAGGGTGGCGCCGGGCGCCGAGAAACGCTCCGTCATGCGGGTGCCCATGGCGGCGTTGTGGTGCGCGGCCTCGCGCTGGAGCCTGGCCATCCGCGTGCCCATGCGGCGTGCGGGCACCACGAAGACCGGCAGCAGCACCAGCGCGAGCAGGGTGATCTGCCAGGAGAGCGTCAGCATGACGACGAGGGTCAGGAGCAGCGTCACCACGTTCCCGACGACGCCGGACAGCGTGTTGCTGAACGCCCGCTGCGCGCCGACCACGTCGTTGTTGAGGCGGCTGACCAGGGCGCCCGTGCGGGTGCGGGTGAAGAAGGCGACGGGCATGCGCTGGACGTGGTCGAAGACGGCGGTGCGCAGATCGAGGATGAGGCCCTCGCCGAGGTTCGCCGACAGCCACCGGCTCAGCAGTCCGAGTCCGGCCTCCGCGAGCGCGATCCCCGCGATGAGCAAGGCGTAGTTCACCACGGTCGAGGAGTCGGAGCCCGATACGATGGCGGTCACCACGTTGCCCGCGAGTACGGGAGTTGCCACGGCGAGCAGTGCGGTGAGAATGCTCAGCAGCACGAACTGCCAGATACGTCGACGGTGGGGCCGCGCGAAGGTGCCGATGCGGCGCAAGGTGGCCCGGGCGAACGGGCGGCGGTCCTGCTGGGCGTTCATGACGCTGTACATCTGCGTCCACGCGGTCGTTTCCATGCTCATACGGGAAGGTTAGAACCTCAACTAAACTTGAGGTCAAGGCCCGCTCGCCCGTCGGCCCCGTTCGGGTAACGGTCAGCCGAGTTCCAGTGACGTGACTCCGAAAACTCGTTCCTGGGCGTACTCCCTGACCGGGCCCGTGTACATGCGGGCGGTGTCGAAGGTGGGCTTCATGCCGCGCGCCTCGGCGAGCGCCACGGCCTCCGCGTTGGACTCGGGCACGTCCAGGGAGACGGGAGCGCCGTCCGCCTCGGCGGCCAGCACGTCGAGGAGCGCTTCGGCGTCGGCGCGGGTGTCCGCGAAGAGCGGTCCCACGCGGCGGGCGTCGCGGCCCTGGCGGAGCACTCCGTACCCGGTCAGGCGGCCGTCGACGATACGGGCGAGAGCGCGGTGGCCCGGGGCGGCGAGCCAGGACTCCAGGAAGCGGGGGCGGTCGGCGGGCAGGCATGCGCTGTCGTACGCCGAGAGGGCCCGCAGGCCCGCGGCCTCGACGGGGCGTACGTGCCGGTCGGGCACGTCGACCACGGGCAGCGGTCCGACGTGGCGCACTGTGCCGTGCCGCCGCTCGAAGCCGGAGCGGCGGTAGTTGTCCTGCTGGTCCGGCACGCCGTCCAGGCCCACGGTTCTGCCCGCGGCGTGTGCGAGGCCCGCCCGCCAGGTGGCGAGGCCGAAGCCGCGGCCCCGCTGGTCGGGGCGGACCAGGTAGTGGCCGAGGAAGGAGTAGTCGTCGCCGTAGTTGACCACGGAGATCGCGGAGACGGGTTCGCCGTCCAGCCGCCCCAGGAAGAACCCTTCCGGGTCCTGCGCGTGGAAGGAGGGGGCGTCGGCGAGGCCGGGGTTCCAGCCCTCGTCCGCCGCCCACCCCGTCACCACGCGCCAGTCGTCGGGCGTCGCCCGTGAGATCACGAGTCGCCCGGGGGCCGAATCCGTCATCGTTGCACCCTTCTCGATCCGACACGGTGGGCCGTGGAGAACCGCACCGGGTGCATCCTGCCCGAGCGGACGTCAGCCGATGCCCGCCACGTGTCGGTCGCGTGCGGCGCCCAGTCCGGCCACGACCTGCGGGACCAGCAGGACGAGCAGCAGCACGAGCGGCACGGTCCAGCTGTGCGAGACGTCGTGGACGGCGCCGAGGAGGGTCGGTCCCGTGGCGGCGAGGATGTAGCCGAAGCACTGGGACATGCTGGAGAGCTGCGCGGCGTGCCGTGCGTCGGGCGCCCGCTGCACGATGAACAGCAGCGCCAGACTGATGGCCGCGCCCTGGCCGAGGCCGAGCAGCGTCATCCAGAGGTAGGCGCCGCCGACCGGGGCGGCGAGCAGACCGGCGTAACCGAGCGCGCAGAGAACGGCGCCGAGCGCGGCGAGCGTGCCCGAGCGGAGCCTGCCGCCGACGATCACCGGTGCGAGGAAGGAGCCCGCGATGCCGAGCAGCGAGGAGAAGGACAGCATCCAGCCCGCGTCGCCGGGAGCCATTCCGGCGTCCTGGAACACGGTCGGCAGCCAGGCGGCGGCCGCGTAGTAGTTGAGGGACTGCAGACCCATGTACGCGGTGACCTGCCAGGCGAGCGGGGAGCGCCACAGGCCGCGTACGGGGTGGGCGGCCTGCCGTGCGGCCGCCGCGCCGACTCGCGTGCGCGAGCGGAGCTGCGGCAGCCACACGAGCAGCGCGACGACCGCGAGCGCTCCCCAACAGGCCAGTGTGGTGCGCCAGTTCATGCCGCTGGCCTGCTGCACGGGCAGCGTGACACCGGCCGCGAGCGCGGCGCCGCCGAAGAGCGACATCGAGTACAGGCCGGTCATCAGTCCCGCCTTCGCCGGGAAGTCGCGCTTGATGAGGCCGGGCAGCAGGACGTTGGCCACGGCTATGCCGGCGCCGATGACGACGGTGCCGGCGAAGAGCGCGACGACCGAGTCGAGCAGACGCAGGGCCGTGCCCGCGCAGATCAGGACCATGGTGCCGAACAACGACCGCTCCATGCCGAAGCGGCGGCCGAGTCGGGGCGCGACGGGGGCGAGCAGGCCGAAGCAGAGCAGCGGCAGCGCGGTGAGCAGACTGGTCGCGGCGGCCGACATGCCGCTGTCGTCGCGGATGGTGTCGGCGAGCGGGGAGACGGCGACGAGGGCGGGTCGCAGGTTCAGGGCGAGCAGGACGACGCCGAGGGCGAGGTAGAGCGCGTGGCGTCCGGGCGTGGGGGGCGTGGCGGGGCCGCAGGCGGAGGGCGCGGCCGGGCCGGAAGCGGGGGCGGGGGCCGGGGACGCCTCGGCAGTGCCGGCGGGTGCGGCTTCGGCGGGCGCCGGTGCTGCCTCACTCATGATGTGCTGCTCCTGATTCGTTCGTGTGGGGGTGTTCGCGCAGGGCGGCCATGCCCTCGTGGAGGTGGGCGAGCACCGCGGCCTCCGCGGCCTCGGGGTCCCGCGCCTCGATGGCGTCGACGATCGCCTGGTGGCCTTCGCGCTGGTGGCGCACCGAGTCCGGGACGGGGGCGCCGATGACGGACTGGACCGTGGAGCGCAGGGCGTCGCTGAGGTGCCCGTACAGCTCGGCGAGGACGCTGTTGTGCGCCGCGTCGGCGACCGTGCGGTGGAAGGCCATGTCCGCGTCGATGAACGCGGTGGTGTTCCCGCTCTCCCACGCCAGGCCGCGCTCCACGAGCGCGGCGCGCAGCGTGGCGAGGTCCTCGTCGGTGCGGCGCTGCGCGGCGTACCGGGCGGCGTCGCGCTCCAGGGAGGCGCGGACCTCGTACGCCTCCAGGACGCCGGCACGGCGCAGCCTGCGCTGCACGGCCGCGCCGAAGTCGCTGTCCGCCCGCACATAGGTGCCGTCGCCCCGGCGGGGCTCCAGCATGCCGGTGTGCACGAGGGCGCGCACGGCTTCCCGCACGGTGTTGCGGCCCACGGCGAGCTGCTCGACGAGGAGCGGCTCGGCCGGGATCTTCTCGCCGACCTTCCACTCGCCGTCGCCGATGAGGCTCTCCATCTGGGCGATGACGACGTCGACGAGGTTGGTCCGGGCGGCGCTGCGCAGCGGCATCGGTCGGCACCTTCTCTGCTGGACACGGGTGGACATGGGAACATCCCATGTTTCACAGACATCGGAACATCCCATGTTTGACCCTGTCAAACGGCGCGACCTGAAGGTTTTACCCGTGGAGTTTGGTCTATACCTTGACAGGTTCAGACCATTTTCGCTTGAGTCGCGACACCCCCATCGACGGCGTGGCCCCCGCAAACCCCGCCGCCACAAGGAGAGTTGGCATGATCAGACGCCTCACCAGCTTCGCCGCCGCGCTCGCCGCGCTCGGCGCGATGATCGTCCTCGGTCCGGCCGCGACCTCCGCGTCCGCCGCCGAGTGCGCCGCGCCCTGGAGCTCCTCGTCCGTCTACACGGGCGGCAAGTCCGCCTCGTACAACGGCCACAACTGGACCGCCAAGTGGTGGACCCAGAACGAGACCCCCGGCCGTTCCGACGTCTGGGCCGACCAGGGCACCTGCGGCGGCGGCACGGACCCGGGCAACCCCGATCCGTCCGGCTTCGTCGTCAGCGAGGCCCAGTTCAACCAGATGTTCCCGAGCCGGAACTCGTTCTACACCTACAAGGGCCTGACCGACGCCCTCAAGTCCTACCCCGCCTTCGCGAACACGGGCAGCGACACCGTGAAGCGCCAGGAGGCGGCCGCGTTCCTCGCCAACGTCAGCCACGAGACCGGTGGCCTGAAGTACGTCGTGGAGCAGAACCAGAGCAACTACCCGCACTACTGCGACCAGACCCAGCCCTACGGCTGTCCCGCGGGTCAGGCCGCCTACTACGGCCGCGGCCCGATCCAGCTCAGCTGGAACTTCAACTATAAGGCCGCGGGCGACGCGCTCGGCATCGACCTGCTCCACAACCCCTACCTGGTCGAGCAGAACCCGGCCATCGCCTGGCAGACGGGCCTCTGGTACTGGAACACGCAGAGCGGCCCCGGCACCATGACCCCGCACAACGCCATGGTCAACGGCGCCGGGTTCGGTGAGACCATCCGCGCCATCAACGGCACGCTGGAGTGCAACGGCGGCAACCCCTCCCAGGTCCAGAGCCGCATCGACCGCTACAAGTCCTTCACCCAGATCCTGGGCACCACTCCGGGCGCCAACCTGAGCTGCTGACCCCCTCCCGGCGCGGCGCCCCCTCCGGCGCCGCGCACCCCACCGCCGGGCGGGCGCAACCCTCCGCGCCCGCCCGGCACTTCACGCGAGGCCCGTCACCGCACGCGTCACCCGAGCGGCTCCAGCCGGAACACCGGGTGCCGCGCCGCCTCGGCGGCGAACTCCTCGTCCGTCGACGCGTCCGTCACGTCGAAGTACGGCCGGGTCACGGGCACTTCCCGCCAGTACTGGCGCAGCACCGGCACACTCTCCGCCGGTCCGAGCTCGACCACCCGCACCGTCTCCGATCCGCCGCCCCGACTGAGGCCGACCTGCCCGGCCGCGCGCGCGTTGCGCACCCACTGGCTCACTCCGTAGGCGGCGACCAGCCACCGCTCGCCACCGGCAGACATCACGTCGACCGGCGTCGAGTACACCTGCCCGGACTTCCTGCCGCGCACGGACAGGTTGTACCGGTACGCCTTGCCGATCCCCCGCCGGGTCATCGCGTGGAACACCCGGTTGATCATGCGCGTGCCGGCCGTCATGCGGTACGTCTTGGCCATCACCCCTCCTCGTGTCGAGGTCGGAGCCTACGTCGCGGGGACCCGCACCCTGGACGCGGCCAGCAACTGGACCGCCCCGTCCCGGGCTTGGCGGGCCGGCTCGGGTGAGCCGGAGATCGCGGCGGCCGTCATGGCGCCCTCCGCGAGCAGGACCAGCGGCCCGACGGTCGGTTCCGGCACCCCCGCGTCCGACGCGAGCCCGGCCACGTACTCCCGGAAGGCGGCCTTGTGCGCGCGGACGGCCTCGGCGACGCCGGGGTCCACGGCGCCGAGTTCGCCGAAGGAGTTGACGAAGGCGCAGCCCCGGAAGTCGGGCTCGTCGAACCAGGCGTACAGCCAGTCGTAGACCGCGAGGACACGCTCCTCGGCGCCGTCCGTGCCGCGCACGCTGTCGACGTATGCCGCCAGTCGGCCGCGCCAGCGCCCGTCCCGGCGCTCCAGGCAGGCCCGGACCAGCTCCGACTTGGACGGGTACAGCCCGTAGAGCCGCTTGAGCGAGACGCCCGACGCGGTGCGGACCTGGTCCATGCCGACCGCCTGGATGCCGCGCTCGTAGAAGAGCCGCTCGGCTGCGTCGAGCAGGCGGGTCTCCGCTTCTGCGTGTTCCATCAAGGCTCCCCGCCGGGGTAGAGAACGGTGAGAACGTGCGTTCTCCCACCGTACTACGGGCGTCGGCACCCCCGCACCGTTGCGCGAGAACGATCGTTCTCCTATCGTGACGGCTCTGCGGGGAGAACGCCCGTTCTCCTCGTAGTCGCAGGAAGTAGCAAGAGCCACAAGGAGTGAGCCATGACCGCCGAAGCCGCCCGGCCGCCCGTACCGCCCTTCACCCGGGAGACCGCCGTCGAGAAGGTCCGCCTCGCCGAGGACGGCTGGAACAGCCGCGATCCCCGCAAAGTGGCGCTCGCCTACAGCGAGGACTCGCGCTGGCGCAACCGCGCGGAGTTCGTCACCGGACGCGACGCCATCGTCGGCTTCCTGTCCCGCAAGTGGGACCGCGAGCTCGACTACCGGCTCATCAAGGAGCTGTGGGCGCACGACGGCCACCGCATCGCGGTGCGCTTCGCGTACGAGTGGCACGACGACTCCGGCCACTGGTACCGGTCGTACGGCAACGAGAACTGGGAGTTCGACGAGTACGGCCTGATGCACACCCGGCACGCCTGCATCAACGACGTGCCCATCCAGGAGAGCGACCGCCTCTACCACTGGCCGCTCGGCCGCCGACCCGACGACCACCCCGGCCTCACCGACCTGGGCCTCTGAGCAGGCGGCGGCTTCCGGTCACGCGTGTTTCCCCCGCCCGCAGTGGGCACCCGGTCGGCGACAGCGGCTCGGCCCGGCGGACGGCCGCGATGCCGAGCCCTCCGCCCGACGGCAAGGAGGCCCGCATGACCACCGCACGGCCAGCTCCCGGAGGCCCGCTCCACGGACCGACCGTCCGGCCGCCTCCGGCATGCCCCCGCATCCATGTCGGCCTACGGTGGAGATCCCGGGGACGCACCGCGTGGACCCGACTCTCCACAGCCCAGCCATGAGTCCCACGCCCACCCACCACTCCCGCCCCCGCATTCCCGAGGAGGAGCCGCATGCCCATCGCCACGGTCGACCCGGCCACCGGCGAGACCCTCGAAACCTTCGAGGCACTCTCCGGCGACGAGATCGAACGCCGTCTGGCGGCAGCCGAATCGGCCTACGCGCGCCATCGCGTCAGCGACTTCGCCGAGCGCGCACACCTGCTCAACCGCGCCGCCGACCTGCTGGAGGAGGACACGGCGGACATCGCCCGGACCATGACGACCGAGATGGGCAAACCGGTGAAGGCCGCGAAGGCCGAGGCCGCGAAGTGCGTCAAGGCGATGCGCTGGTACGCGGAGCACGCCGAGAGCCTGCTCGCGGACGAGCACCCCGCACAGCGGGACGTGAGCGACTCGGGTGCCTCACGGGCGCTCGTGCGCTACCGCCCGCTCGGCGTCGTCCTGGCCGTGATGCCGTGGAACTTCCCGCTCTGGCAGGTCGTGCGCTTCGCCGCCCCGGCCCTCATGGCGGGCAACGTCGCCCTGCTCAAACACGCGTCGAACGTACCGAGGACGGCGCTCTACCTCCAGGACCTGTTCAAGCGCGCCGGGTATCCGGAGGGCTGCTTCCAGACGCTGCTCATCGGCTCGGGCGCCGTCGAGGACATCCTGCGCGACCGGCGGGTGGCCGCGGCGACCCTCACCGGCAGCGAGCCCGCGGGGCGCTCGGTGGCGTCCGTCGCGGGCGACGAGATCAAGAAGACCGTTCTGGAGCTGGGCGGCAGCGACCCCTACCTCGTACTGCCGAGCGCGGACGTCGAGCGCGCGGCGGCGACGGCGGTCACCGCCCGGGTGCAGAACAACGGACAGTCCTGCATCGCCGCGAAACGCTTCATCGTCCACGCCGACGTCTACGAAGCCTTCCGGGAGCGGTTCGTCGCCGGTATGCGGGAGCTGACCGTCGGCGACCCGATGGACGAGGGGACCGATGTGGGTCCGCTCGCGACCGAGCAGGGCCGCGACGACCTGGAGGAGCTCGTCGAGGACGCGCTGAACAACGGCGCCACGGCGCTGTGCGGCGGGCAGCGGCCCAAGGAGCTGCGGCAGGGCTGGTTCTACTCACCCACGGTCCTCGCCGACGTCACCCCCAAGATGCGCATCCACCGCGAGGAGGCGTTCGGTCCGGTCGCCACGCTGTACCGCGTCGCGGATCTGGACGAGGCCGTGGCGCTCGCCAACGACACGCCGTTCGGGCTGAGTTCCAACGTGTGGACCCGGGACGACGCCGACGTCGAGCGGTGCGTACAGGACCTGGAGGCGGGCGGCGTGTTCTTCAACGGCATGACCGCTTCCCACCCGGGGCTGCCCTTCGGCGGCGTCAAGCGCTCCGGTTACGGCCGTGAGCTGTCCGGCCACGGCATCCGGGAGTTCTGCAACGCGACGACGGTCTGGCACGGCGCGTAGGGACGTATGTACGTGCGCCCGGGCCCCCGCGGGGGCCCGGGCGCTCACGCGTGCAGCCTCACGCCGACAGCAATGAGTCGTCCATGGTCCTGGCACCGGGCAGCCGGTGCCCCGCGGCGACGACCGCGGCGTCGATGTCGCTGGTGCCGGTGGCCAGGCACAGGCTGTAGGCGACGTCCTCGTACGCCTGGCGGCTCTCCGCACTGCCCTGGTCGGCACGGAGCAGTGCCAGGGTCTTGTAGCGCTCCAGCAGGTCTTCCAGGACGACGGGGTGCGCCAGCAGCATGGAGAGCCTCCATCGAGGTGGGATGCGACGTTCGTTCTGCGTCCGTCTGCCCGCCCTCGAAGGCTCAAATCAGAACTCGCGGCACAAGAAGCACTTCCGTTTGTAGTCCCGTCGGTTCGTCGGCAGACTCAATATGTGGACGCGTCGAACAGCAAGGCCACGGACACCGGCCGCAGCGAGACCGAGAACGAGCGCGCCGACCGCCGGTGGGCCGAGCTGATCCAGGAAGTGCGGGTCGCGCAGACCGGTGTCCAGATCCTGTTCGGCTTCCTTCTCACGGTCGTCTTCACACCGCGGTTCGCCGATCTCAGCGACACCGACCGGACGATCTACGTGGTGACGGTGATCCTCGGCTCGACGGCGACGGGCGCCCTCATCGGCCCGGTGTCCTTCCACCGCATCGTCGCGGGGCGCAGGATCAAGCCCCACGCGGTGGTGTGGGCCTCCCGGCTGACGCTCGCCGGACTGGTCCTCCTGCTCGGCACGCTGACGGCGGCGCTGCTCCTCGTGCTGCGGGTCGCGACCGACAACACCGTGGTGCCGTGGCTGGTGGCCGGTGTCGTCGCCTGGTACCTCCTGTGCTGGTTCGTGCTGCCCGCGTGGGCGCGGCACAAGCACACTTCCGTGGACTGACGCACCGGGCGGAGACCGGGTCGCGCGCGGACCAGGTGTGGATCACGGTGCCGGGGGCACCCAGTGTCAGAACCGAAGCAGGCACAAAATCCGCACCGTTCACGTCAAGTCACCATGAGTCGTGCTTTGACTCACCTTGAGTCATCTTTCCGGTGGTGGCCGATGGTGAACGGGCGGAGTGTGGGAGGAGGAGCCCCTAGTGGAGTTCCCGCCGACGGGAGATGCCACATGACCACGCACACGCGGACACCCATGCCCACCCCGGCACGCACGGGACGCGCGGCCGGGCCGGCCCGGCGGCCCCGTCTGATCACTCTGCCCGGCGTGTACGCACCGCAGTACGACACCGATCTCCTGGCCCGCAACCTGCGCCGCGAGCGCATCGGCGAGAACACGTCCGTACTGGACCTGGGCACCGGCTCCGGGGCACTCGCCGTCGCGGCGGCGCGGCAGGGAGCCCGCGTGACCGCCCTCGACATCTCCCGGCGCGCGGTCCTGACCGCCCGCGTCAACGCGTGGCTCTCCCGGCAGTCGGTCACCGTCCGCCGCGGCGACATGACGCGCGGGGTGCCGGCGGGCCCGTACGACTACGTGATCAGCAACCCGCCCTACGTGCCCTCCCCTTCCACGCTGCTCCCCCGGCGCGGCGCGGCACGCGCCTGGGACGCAGGACCCGCGGGCCGCGCGGTCGTGGACCGTGTCTGCGACGCGGCTCCCGGCGCCCTGCGCCCCGGCGGCGTCCTGCTGATGGTGCACTCCGCGCTGAGCGGCGTGGACGCCACACTCGAACGGCTCGCGGACCGGGGCATGAAACCGGCGGTCGCCGACCGGGAGTTCGTCCCGTTCGGTCCTGTGATGCGCTCGCGCGAGTCGTGGCTGCGCCACCGCAACCTGCTGGAAGACGGCGAGACCTGCGAGGAGTTGGTGGTGATCCGTGCCGAACTCCCCTGAACGCCCCCGCCGCGTCACGGTCGACCGCGACGGGCCGCTCCTGGTGGAGGGCCCGGTGGAGGTGGTCGCCGACGACGGGACCGTCTCCGTCTCCTCGCGGTTCACCGTGGCGATCTGCACCTGCCGCCGCAGCCGTTCGTACCCGTGGTGCGACACGAGCCACCGGCGGCGGGTGAAACAGCACGAGGACGAACCGGCACCGCCGGACACCGAGAACCCGGAGGCATCCTCATGACGGCCCCCGCGCGGACGCGCGCCACGGAGGCACACTCCGCCACCCCCGAATCGCGCGGCCGCAGTCCCCACCTGCCCTCCGCGCGCGGCGACCTGTCCCGCGCGGTGATCGCGGCGCTCAGGGACGGCATCCCCGCGCCCGAGCCACGAGTCGCGCGCAACGCCGACGCCTACGGTGACGACCTCCAGCTCGCCCTGTACGTCCTCTACGAACTCCACTACCAGGGGTTCGCCGAGGTGGCCGACGACAGGGAGTGGGACCCGGCCCTGCTGTCCCTGCGGCATGCCCTGGAGCGGCGCTTCCTGGACGCGCTGCACACCGACGTGCCGCCGAGCGACGACGCGGAAGGGGCACTGGCCGCGCTGCTCGTGGAGCCCGTCGGGCACGACGACACGAGTGTCAGCCACCATCTGCGGCGCGACGGCGAGCTGTGGCAGTTCAGGGAGTACGCGGCGCTGCGCTCGCTGTACCACCTCAAGGAGGCCGACCCGCACGCCTGGGTCATCCCGCGGCTGCACGGCCGGGCCAAGGCGGCGATGGTGGCCATCGAGTACGACGAGTTCGGCGCGGGCCGTGCCGAGGACATCCACGCCCGGCTCTTCGCCGACCTCATGGCCGACCTCGGACTCGACACGTCCTACGGCCACTATGTCGACGCGGCGCCGGCCGAGGTGCTCGCCACCGTGAACCTCATGTCCCTGTTCGGCCTGCACCGCGCCCACCGCGGTGCTCTGGTCGGGCACTTCGCCTGGGTGGAGGTGACGTCGTCGCCCGGTTCGCGGCGGCTGGCCGCGGCGCTGCGCGGGATCGGCGCGGGTCCCGCGGCGCAGCGCTTCTACGACGAACACGTGGAGGCGGACGCCGTGCACGACCAGGTGGTCCGGCGGGACGTCGTCGGCGGACTCCTCGCGGCCGAGCCCGGCCTGGAGGCGGACGTCGCCTTCGGCGTCCGTGCGACGGGGTTCCTGGAGGACCGCCTCGGCGCGCGGCTGCTGCGCCGGTGGCGGCAGGGGCGCAGCGCCCTGCTCGTGCCGCTCTCCGACGCGCCCGGCACCGCGACGGAGTGAGCCTCAGCCGCCCTCGACGCCGGTCGCGGTGTGGGGCGACCCGACCGGCTTCGACTCCGGGGATCCGCGCTGGCGCAGATAGACGGAGAAGACGGCCATGCAGCCCACGGCGAGCAGTTCGGACTGCCAGTTCTGCAGGGTGCGGCTCCAGAAGTCGGCGGCGCCGAGGTAGTCGAACCAGCTGACGGGTGCCTGGAGTTCGCGTAGGTGCTGTTCGTTGTACGCGGCGGTGCCGGTGACGGACTGGGCCAGCCAGGAGAGCAGGAACAGCGTGCACATGAGGATGCCGAGCGACCGGGAGTAGCAGGCCTGGCGCACGCCTCCGACCGCCGCCCAGCGCGGGGAGTCGGGCATGGCGTGCGCGCCGACCTTCTGGTCCTCGTCGGACTCCGTGCCGGCCTTGTGGAGCTCCTTGGACTCGGGAGATCCGCGCTGGAGCAGCCACACCGTGCCGAAGATGTAGAGGAAGAACTGCAGGTACTCGGACTGCCAGTTCTCCATCACGTCCACGGCGAAGTCGGAGGACAGCAGATAGCCGCCGAAGCTCATCGGGGCCAGGTCCTCCGCGACGAGCTGGTTGTTGAAGTCGGCGTGGCCCGCGATCGCCTGGCCGGCCAGGGCGAGGAGGAAGCCCACGCCGAAGGCGAGGGTCAGACCGTTCTCGCGCAGAAAACGCAGGAACCCCTTCACCGCCGCATCAGCCCCTCATCGCTGGGTCAGCCCGATCACCGTGCAGTAGGCCAGCCCCGCGGCGACCATCACCAGATACACCGTGAACATCGTCCGCACCGGTCAACTCCCCTTGATCTGGCACTGGTACGGCTTTTCGGGGCGTGGGGTGCAGCCCGCGGCCGTGACCTTCCAGCCGTCCGGGAAGGACGAGAGGAAGAGGGTGTCGCGGTCGGTGACGACGCGGGCCTGACGCCCGTACACGTCGACGTGCCGCACCCCCGTCGACAGCGGGATCTCCGCGTCCGGCAGGGCTTTCGCGCAGGGCTGCTCCGCGGACCGCTCCAGTTCGTCGAAGGTGCCGGGGGCGAGGGCGGCGCAGCCGCGTGCGGCGTCCGGGGCGCGCAGACTGGCCTCGAAGCGGGCGGCGGCACGGGACGCTGCGTCCTCGCGCGCGTCGATTCCGGCGCCGCAGCCGACGAGGGCGCAGCCCAGCAGTGTCATGGCGACGACCGGCCTCGTTGCGCGCACCAGTGCCGTACTCCTTCGCGGTCCCGTCGGGATGCGGGTCCTTCGACCATGCCGCACCCCGGCACACCGCGCGGAAGGCCCGGATGCGACACGCGGACGCACACCCGATCGGGGCAACCGCTCAGTCGTCCCCGGGCGGCGCCCCCTGGTCGGGGCCGGTCAGGCGCAGTTGCACCTCGACCTCCTGGTCCCCGGAGACCGTGGCGGCGTCCGTCTCGACGAAGGCCGACGCGAGTGCGGCGCGCAGCCGTGACACCGCGACGGGACCACCCTGCAGGTCCGCGGTGACCGAGCCGGCGAGCAGCACGCCCGGTACGGAGCCGGGACTGTGGTCCGCGAGGAAGCCGCCGGTCCAGACTTCGGGGCAGGTCTCTCCCGTCTGGCCCGGCGCGTCGGACCCCCGGTCGGAGGGGAAGTGTTCGCGCAGCACGGTGAACACGGTGTCGGCGTCGGCCGGGGAGCACTCGCCGAGGACCACCTGCACGAGGTCCGCCGACGGGGGGTGCGGGGACTCGGGGTGCTCGCCGGCCGTCCGGCCCGTCACAGCTCCCGCAGGGCGGGCAGGAGCTTCTTCTCGGCCCAGTCGATGAAGGGGCGCTGCTGCTCGCCGCCCACCTGGACGAGGGCGATCTCCGTGAAGCCCGCTTCGGCGAAGGGGCGTACGGCCTCGACGAAGTCGTCGACGTTGTCGCCACAGGGGACCTGCTTCGCCATGTCCTCCTCGGTGACGAACTGCGTGGCGCCGGCGAACCCGGAGGGCCCCGGCAGCTCGGAGTTGACGGGCCAGCCGCCGACGGACCAGCGGAACTGGTCGTGGGCGCGGGCGATCGCCGCGTCCTTGTCGGTGTCGTAGCAGACGGGCAGCTGCCCCACCCGGGGCTTGCCGCGGCCCCCGTGCTTGTCGAACGACTCGATGAGCTCGCCCTTGGGTTCGGTCGCGATGACGAGGTCGGCGTGGCGTCCGGCGAGCGCGCAGGACCGCTCGCCGGAGACGGCGATGCCGATGGGCGGCAGGTCGTCGGGGACGTCCCACAGCTTGGCGTTCGCCACGTCGAAGTGGGTGCCTTCGTGGTTCACGTTGTCGCCGGTGAAGAGCGCGCGGATGATCTCGACGGCCTCTTCGAGCATCTCGATGCGGACGCGGGCGGAGGGCCATCCGGCGCCGACGATGTGCTCGTTGAGGTTCTCGCCCGAGCCGAGCCCCAGCCGGAAGCGGCCCTCGGACAGCAGCTGCATCGTCGCGGCCTTCTGGGCGACGACGGCGGGGTGGTAACGGACCGTCGGGCAGGTCACGTACGTCATGAGGGGGATGCGCGAGGTCGCCTGCGCGGCCGCGCCGAGCACGCTCCAGGCGTACGGGGAGTGTCCCTGCGACTCCAGCCACGGGAAGTAGTGGTCGGAGGTGACGGAGAAGTCGAAGCCTGCCCGCTCGGCCGCGACGAGGTCGTCGACGAGCGCGCGCGGACCGGCTTGCTCGGTCATCATTGTGTAGCCGATTTGCACCATAAATGATCGGTTTGCCGAACAGTCCTTCCTGAAACCTCCGGCCGCCCGCCGCTCCACCGTACGGCTGCGGATCCGGTCCTGGGGTACAGGGGTCTCACGGCTCCGGACGGAGTGTCCACGGGGCCACGGAGGAAACGCGGCGCCACGCCGCGATGTGACATGGAAGAGAGGCGGTCTCCTTTGCGCACCGTAGGAGTGGAGGAGGAACTCCTCCTGGTCGACCGGGAGAGCGGCGAGCCCCGCGCCCTGTCCTCGGCCGTCCTGGCCCGGGCGGCCAGGGACACCGGGGAGAGCTCCGGCGCCGAGAAGCAGGCCGACGACTACCGCGAGCCCGAGGAGGAGACCTTCGAGAGGGAACTCCACGGACAGCAGCTCGAATTCGCCACGCAGCCCCGCTCCGACATGTCCGACCTCGCGGACGAGGTGGCGCGCTGGCGCGCGGACGCGGCGCGCCACGCCGGTGACGTGGGCGCGGCGGTGGCCGCGCTCGCCACCTCGCCGCTGCCCGTGAACCCGGCGGTGAACACGGGCAGCCGCTTCCAGTGGATGGAGCAGCAGTTCGGCCTGACGACACAGGAGCAGCTGACGTGCGGCTGTCACGTCCACGTGTCGGTCGACTCGGACGAGGAGGGCGTGGCCGTCATCGACCGGATCAGGTCCTGGCTCCCCGTCCTGGTCGCGCTGAGCGCCAACTCGCCCTTCTGGCAGGGGAACGACAGCCTGTACAGCAGCTACCGCAGCAGGGTGTGGGGCCGCTGGCCGATGGCGGGCCCCACCGAGATCTTCGGCTCCGCCGCGCGGTACGAGGAGCAGGTCGCGGAGATGACCGCCACCGGCGTCCTGCGCGACCGGGGCATGGTCTACTTCGACGCCAGGCTCTCCCACCGCTACCCCACGGTCGAGATCCGCGTGTCGGACGTCTGCCTGGAAGCCACGTCGACGGTCCTGATCGCCACACTGGCCCGGGCCCTGGTCGAGACGGCCGCCCGCGACTGGCGTGCGGACCGCCCCCCGCTCCCCCACGGCGTGGCCTCCCTGCGCCTCGCCAACTGGCGGGCGGGCCGCTCCGGCCTGGACGACACCCTGCTCCACCCGGTCACGATGCGCCCCGCACCGAGTGAGGAGGTGGTCCACGCCCTCCTCGACCACGTCCGCGACGCCCTGGAGGACACGGGCGACCTCGATCTGGCGCACAGCACCACGGAGGACCTCCTGAAGCACGGCAACGGCGCTCGCGTGCAGCGGGACCTCCTGGAGCGGACGGGCCGTCTCCGGGAAGTGGTGAAGGAGTGCGTGCGCCGGACGAGTCCGGAGTGACGACGCTGCCGGCCTGACGTTCCGCACCGTCCACTCTCGTCGGCGGCCGGGTCACGTGTGCGCGGTGCGGAGGGGGTGGAGCAGGCCGCACCCATGTGCCGTATCCACAGGCAGCGGACCTCCGCACCGCCTGAGAGCCTGTCTTTGCACCCCCGCCTGCGCCCCGACGCCCGGCACGCACGATCCGCGGACGCGCGGGCCCGACGGCCGGGCCGAGCTGAGACCATCGAAGGCATGGCCCATACACGTTTCCCCATAGCCGTCTCCGCCGACCGCGCCCCCGAGGCCCGGTGAGCGCGCCCGCCGTCTTTCCCGGCGGCAGCGAACTGTTCCGGCTCAGTGCCGGAGTGGCGCACCTCAACCACGGGTCCTTCGGCGCCGTGCCCGTTCCCGTGGCCCGGGTTCACCGGAGTATCGCGGAGGAGGCGGCCGTCGATCCGGACCGCTTCTTCCTCGGCGTTCCCGACCGGCTCGCCGAGGCCCGGGGCCGGATCGCGGCGCGCCTCGGCGCCGACCCCGAGGGCGCCGCCCTCGTCACCAACGCCACCGAGGCCGCGGGGCTCGCCCTCGACGCCCTGCGGCTTGCGCCCGACGACGAAGTGCTGGTCACCGACCATGGTTACGGCACGGTCGTCGCGGCCGCGGCGCGCCGGGCCCGCGTCGTCACCGTTCCCCTCGGGCCGGACCTGCCGGACGAGGAAGCCGTGCGCAAGGCCGTGCTCGCCGGCCTCACCCCGCGTACCCGCGTCGCCCTCCTCGACCACATCAGCTCGCCCACCGCCCGGTTCATCGCCACGCCCGCGCTCCTCGCCGACCTGGCCGAGCGCGGGGTGACGACCGTGGTGGACGGCGCCCACGCCCCCGGCATGCTCGCCGACCCGCTGGCCGGGGCGCCCGACTTCTGGTTCGGGAACCTGCACAAGTGGGGGTACGCGCCGCCGGGCAGCGCGGTGCTCGCGGTGGCCACCGCACACCGCGAGCGGGTGCCCGCACCCGTGCCCTCCTGGGAGGACGACCGCGGCTTCCCCCGCTCCGTCGAGTACCGGGCCACCGCCGACTACACGGGCCTGCTCGCGGCGCCCGAGGGCCTCGACCTCATCGAATCGCTCGGCGCGGACCGCGTCCGCGCCCACAACAGCGCCCTCGCGGCGTACGGCGCCGAACTCCTCGCCGGTCTTCCGGGACTCACGCCGCTCCCCGCCGACGAGCGGCTGGCCATGCGGGCTCTGCGGCTGCCGCGAGGCCTCGCCCGCACCCCGGCGGAGGCGGCGTCCCTGCGCGAGGAGATCGCCGCCCGCCTGGGCTTCCGCGTCCTGATCTGGGCGTGGCCGGGCGGCGGTGGCATCCGTGTCTGCGGGCAGATCTACAACACACCGGGCGAGTACGAGCGTCTCGCGACGGCGCTGCGGCCGCTGCTGGACGGCCGCTGAGCGGTTGCCGTCACCGGCGGGGGCGGATCAGCGGCGCCCACCGAACTCCCAGTCGTGGACCTCGATGTCGGCGTACCGGTCCGGGGACAGCACGGCGCGTGCCGTCTCCGGGTCCGGGGCCCGGAGCAGCACCGCCGTGCCGAGCCAGGCGGCGCCGTCGTCGGAGAGCAGGGGCCCGAACGCGATGAGCTCGTCGCGGTCGTCGGGCAGTGCGGGGAGGTCGGCGGGGCGGTCCGGGCCCAGGCCGAGGACGAGGTGGCGGTCGCTTCCGGTGCGGCCGCCGGGGAAGTCCCACATGGTGCGGCCCAGCATGTTGCGCCACCGGCGGAGGAGGACATCCCGGTACACCCCTGCCTGGTGGTTGGGCTCGTCGTGAGCGAACGCCCGGGCGGCGGCGGGGTCCGGCAGGTCGACGATGTGCACGCTGCCGGAGGGCGTCTCGCCGTCGTCGGCGAAGGTCGGGCCGCGGGCGATCAGCCCGGCGGTGTACCGGTCCATGTACGACCAGTGCTCCTCCCCCAGCTCCTCGCGCAACGGCAGCGAGCCCGGCCGGTCGCGGTGGTAACAGAAGAACTCCATGCCGGTGCCTCCTCAGAGCCTGTCTCGGCCCGCGTCGGGCGACTTGAGGACGACACCGGTGAGCGGCGCCCTGACGGACCAGCCGAGCGACTCGTACAGGCCGCGGCCCTCGACCGTCGCGCCGAGCACCCCGCTCCGTGCGCCCGTCGCGACCGCCGCGTTCGCCAGGGCGTTCATGACGGTGCGTCCGAGGCCCTTGCGCCGGTGTGCCGTCGCGGTCTCTATCTGGTCGAAGACGACGGACTCGGCGCCGGAGGGTCCCGCGGCCTGGCCGTGGGCGGCGAAGGAGCCGTCCGCGGCGAGGACCAGGGCACGGGTCACGCCGCCCCGGCTCCAGGTGCGCAGCCGGTAGCCGGTCGGAAGGTCCGTCGTGGACGTGCGCAGGGTCGTCGACATCAGGAAGCAGGGGTCGTCGAAGGCCCACTCCGGTGTGAGCCAGGGGGCGATGGCCTCCGGGGCGGCGAACACTTTCAGCCAGGTACCGGGTGCCGTCGTCTTCTCCACGACCCTGCGGACGACGGCCTCGCCCGTGCTGGTCAGTACGTGCCGGGTCACCTGGTGGGGCAGGCCGACGTCGACCGTGTATCCCCACGGCTGCTCCACCGCGGGTGCGGCCCCGCGCGAGACGACCCACCCGTCGACCCAGGCCCGCACTGTCGCCGTATCCACGCGACCTCCACACGTAATAGGCGCCGCCCATCACAGCGCATTACGCGCAGCCTACTCGCCCTCCTCGTGCTCCTCGTTCTCGAAGTGCAGCGCGATGGACCGCAGTACATCCGCGGACGTCACGTCCGTGCGCCCCTCGTCGTGGACTTCGGCGAGCTGGGCGAAGGAGAGGGCGAAGGCGGACGTGATCTGTTCGATCACGGGACCCAGCTCCTGGCCCACCACCGCCGCCACCTCGATCGGTGTGGCGTCCGCGGGAATCTCGATGGGCGGCAGCATTTCCTCGAGCATGGCGCCCACCGCGCCGCTGTTGTCGATCTCGCCGTCCGGGTTCTCGCGTGCCTGTCGGCGCATCTCGAGCGCTTCCGTCAGGATGCCGACGACTCGTTGCATGATCTCGCGCTGCTCCATGCCGGGAAGCCTAGACGCTGTGGATCACGGATGGCCGACGCGCGACCACGAATGCCCCCGCGGGTCCTTGGTCATCTGGACCCCGGACGATGGACACGACAAGATATCGTTGCCAAGCGGAAGCCAACTGGCTGTTTTTAACAGTCAATTGGCTGAAAACGTATGCCGTGGGAAGCCCGCCGCAACCGAGGGAAGCCAGGAAGCAATTGATGAGTACGGTGATTCAGGTCGGGCCCCCGATCCGGCCTCGGTCTCGTGGCGCCCACCGGCTTCCGTAGTTGGCCCGAGCCCTGACCCCACCCCCACCCGGCGGCCCCACGGCGCGGACATCCCCCCGAGCCCGTACCGGCCCCGGCAGTGCGAGGGCAACCGTGACCGGCCGAGCTGGCTCCCGCAGGTCGCGCGCGCCGGCTGGCGTCCCGGCCCGGCGGCACATGGCCGCCCCACCCCCCTTTACACCTTGAGGACGTGATGACAGACCTCATACAGGCCACCTCCGTGGTGCCTTCGGTACTGGCCTTGGCCGCCGGCGGCGCGGCCTGGCGGTTCTGGGACCAGTACCGAGGCGAACGCGCCGAGAACGGCCGCCTCCGCGTACAGGCCGAGGAGATCGCCAGAAGGCAGCACGCCACCGAGCACGTCCTGGCACAGCTCGCCGGCGGTGTCATCCCCGCGCTGGGCGCCGAGGCGGAACGGCAGGGCACCGGTCACGGTGTCGACATAGAACTGCCCGAGGCGCTGGTCAACACCGCGCTGGCGCAGCGGCTCACCGAGCTGGCCGACTCGGCGGCGCACACGGTGCGCAAGGTGCAGTACGACGCGCAGACCAGCACGAGCTCCCAGATCGCCGACGCGCGGGAAAGCGCGCGGAGCGAGGCGGCCCGTGCCCGTCAGAGCGCCGAGGAGTCCAGCCGGGCGGCCGTGCGTGCCGTCTCCTCCGCGATGGTGGGCATGGCCTCGAAGCTCAGCCAGCGGGTGAGCCAGGGCGTGCGGCGGCACGAGGGCGACGAGGCGTACGAGACGCTCGTCGGCATCGACCACCCCACGCAGCAGATGCTGCTCGTCGCCCAGAACTACGTGGTGCTGTCCGGCGGCAAGCTGTCGCGCCGCTGGCCGGCCACGCCGATGACCGATGTCGTGCGGGCCGCGATGGGCAGCATCGAGGAGTACGAGCGGGTCGAGCACCAGGAGCTCGGCGTGACGGTGACCAGCCGGGCGGTCGGGCCCGTCGTGCACGCGCTGGCGGTGCTCCTGGACAACGCGGTGCGCTACTCGCCGTCCTCGGCCCGGGTGCACGTCGCCTTCCAGGAGGGGCACCACGGGGTGTCGGTCATCGTCGACGACGCCGGCCTGCGCATGAACGAGGAACAGTTGACGTGGGCGAGGGAGATCCTCACGGGTGTCCGGCGCGACGACATCAACCAGCTCGGCGCGCACCCGCAGACCGGTCTGCGGGCGGCCGCCGCCCTCGCGGCTGACTACGGGTTCCGCATCGACCTGGAGGCACCGAACCCCTTCGGCGGCACGCGTGTCTACATGTTCATCCCCAAGAGCCTGTTGACCACGGCCGCCCCGCCCGCGGCCCGTCCCGCACCCGCCGCCGAGCCGGTTCCCGCGACGGCCGCGCCGGCGGCCGCGGCCGTCCCCGCGCAGGCGCCCCCGAAGCGCACCACCGCCAGTGGTCTGGCCGTCCGGTCGCGCAGGACACCTGCCGCGAGCCCGCGTCCCACGTCGTCCGACGGCGGGGCGACGCCGCCCGGGCGCCCCTCCGTCGCCGCAGCCTGGGCGAAGGGGACGCGCAGCGGGCGCACCGAAGACCCGACCACCTCCCACGAAGGAGCATGACCGTGACCACCGGCAACGAACTTGGCTGGCTGCTGGACCGCGCCCTGGGGTCCCTCGAAGGCGTCCGGCACGCGGTGCTGATGAGCTCCGACGGTCTGCTGCACTCCCGGACGGCCGGGATCGGACAGGACGAGGCGGAGAAGTTCGCCGCCATCACCGCGGCCGTCCGTGCCGCCGCGCTCGCCTACGACGAGGAGACCGGGGGCGGCGGCACCCGGCAGGCGCTGATCGAGCTCACCAACCACGTGGGCCTGATCACCCAGGCGGGCGGCAACACGATGCTGTCGGTGCAGACCAGCGGTCCCGACGCCGACATCGGCCTGATCACCCATCACATGCTGGAGCTGGCCCAGCGGGTGGGCCACGAGATGAAGGTCGCGCCCCGGCAGCCTTCCGAGCTCGGCCTGCCGACGACGTGAGCGGGCCGCGGCGGGACCCGGACCTGGTCAGGCCCTACGTCCGTACCGACGGACGGGTCCGCGCCGATCCGGAGGTGCGCCTGGAGACCGTGGTGCTCGCCGCGAGCGGCTCGGCCGAGGGCCTGGGCGCGGACGCCCGGCGGGTGATGGGCCTCTTCGACCGGTCCATGGGCGGCGGCCTCGCGGTCGCGGACATCGCGGCCGCCCTGGAGTTCCCTCCCTCCACGGTCCGCATCCTCGTCTCCTCCCTCATCGACGAGGGCCTGTTGACCCGCCCTGTCGCCGCGGGTGAAGACCAACCACAAACCGATCTGCTCCAGGAGGTACTGCGTGGTCTCCGCGCCCTCGTCTGACGGCCTCATCTATGTGCCACCCGGCGTGACCCGGTCCGCGAAGATCGTGATCTCCGGGAGCTTCGCCGTCGGCAAGACGACGTTCGTGGGCAGCGTCTCCCAGATCCCGCCGCTGCGCATGGAGGAGCGGATCACCCAGGCCAGCGAAGGGGTGGACGATCTGGCGCGCACCCCGCGCAAGACGACCACGACGGTCGGCATGGACTTCGGGCGGCTGCACCTCAGCGACGCCCTGGTCCTCTATCTGTTCGGCACGCCAGGCCAGGGCCGCTTCCGCCCCATGTGGGCGGGGCTGACCGAGGGCGCGCTGGGCGCGCTGGTCCTGGTCGACACCCGCAATCTGGAGGCCTCCTTCGAGATCCTCGCCCTGCACGAGGAGCAGGGCACTCCGTACGCGGTGGCGATCAACCTGTTCGAGGGGGCGCCGCGCTACGACCTGGACGAGATCCGTCAGGCCCTCGACCTGGACCCGCACACGCCCTTGACGACGTGTGACGCCCGGGACGGCACGTCCAGCGTCCTGGCCCTGATCACCCTCTGCGAGTACCTGACCGAGTTGCACGCACCCGTTTTGGAGCCCCGCCCGTGACCACCCCGACCACGATCGATGTGGCGCCCGAGCGCCGGATCGCCCTGCACGAGGCCGAGTTCGCGGCCGACCCGCACGCCGCGTACGCGCGGATGCGGGCCGAGTTCGGGCCGTTCGTGCCGGTGGACCTCGTCCCCGGCGTCCCCGCGACCCTCGTCATCGGCTACGCGCAGGCCCGCCGGATCCTCAACGATCCCCTGCGGTTCCCGGCCGATCCGCGGATGTGGGAGCAGTCCGTCCCCGAGACCTGCCCGGTCCGCCCGATGATGGAGCACCGTCCCAACGCGCTGCGTTCGTCGGGCCCCGCGCACACCCGCTACCGGTCGGCGAACAGTGCCGCGATCAACGCGGTCGACCAGCATGAGCTGCGTACCGTGGTAGAGCAGGTCGCCGACGCGACGATCGCGGAGTTCCGGGACGCCGAGGGCGCGGACCTGCTGACCCAGTACGCGTGGCCCATCGCCTTCCGCGTCCTGAGCGCCCTGCTCGGCTGCCCGGACGAGATGGGCCGCCGCATCGCCGACGGCATGGCGAAGATCTTCGAGGGGGTGGACGCCGCGAGCGGCAACCAGATCCTCTCCCAGGCGGTCGCCGACCTGGTGGCGCTGCGCCACCGGCAGCCCGGTGACGACATCACGTCGCGGCTCCTCGCGCACGAGGCGGCGCTCGACGACATCGAGATGGCCCACCAGCTCGTCACGTTGTACGGCGCCGGGATCGAGCCCCTGACCAACCTGATCGCCAACACCGTCCTGAAGGTCCTCACGGACGACCAGTTCTCCGGCGACCTGCACGCGGGCGGCTCCTCCGTCCGCGAGGCGCTCGACACGGTGCTCTACACCGACCCGCCGCTGGCGAACTACTGCATCAGCTATCCGCCGCACCCCGTCGACGTCGACGGGTTCCTGCTGCCCGCGCACCAGCCGGTCGTCATCTCGATGGCCGCCTGCAACAACGATCCCGCTCTCGGGGACCAGCGCACCGCCAGCAACCGCGCGCACCTGTCCTGGAGCACCGGGCCGCACGCCTGCCCGGCGCGCCCGCACGCCTACCTCATCGCCGAGACGGCCATCACGCACCTGCTCGACGCGCTGCCCGAGATGGACCTGGCCACCGCCCCCGAGAACCTGGTCCGGCGCCCCGGACCCTTCCACCGGGCGCTGGCCGCGCTCCCCGTCACGTTCCCCACCGCCTCATCCGTCTGAAGGGACCACCACCATGGCCGTGCCCACGCAGCCGATCGTCCTCGACCCCACCGGAGCCCGCGCCCACGACGAGCACCGCACGTTGCGGGCGCACGGCCAGGCGGTCCGTGTCGACATCCTGGGCGTGACCGCCTGGTCCGTCGCCGACCCCACGCTCCTCAAGGAGCTGCTCACCAGTCCGAGCGTCTCCAAGGACGCCCGCGCGCACTGGCCCGAGTACAACGACACGATCCAACGGTGGCCGCTCGCCCTGTGGGTGGCGGTGGAGAACATGTTCACCGCCTACGGAGCCGACCACCGTCGTCTGCGGCGCATGGTCGCGCCCGCCTTCAGCGCCCGCCGCATCACCGCGTTGAAGGAGAACATAGACACGGTCGTCACCGGCATCCTCGACCGTCTCGACGCGCTGCCGCCCGGTGAGACCGTCGACCTGCGCGAGGAGCTCGCGTACCCGCTGCCCATAGCGGTCATCAGCCGGCTGATGGGCGTACCGGCCGAGCAGCAGGACGCCTTCCGCCGGGTCGTCGACGGCGTCTTCGACACCACGCTGACCGCCGAGCAGTCCGAGGCCAACACCAAGGCGCTGTACGAGGCCCTGCACCTGCTCATCGCCGCCAAGCGCGCCGAGCCCGGCGACGACATGACCTCCCTGCTGATCACCTCGCGCGACGAGGACGAGGACGGCGGCCTGTCGGAGGACGAGCTGCGCGACACCCTGCTGCTGATGATCAGTGCCGGGTACGAGACCACGGTCAACGTCATCGACCAGGCGATCACGCAGCTGCTCACCCACCCCGACCAGCTCGCGCTGCTGCGGTCGGGAGAGGTGGACTGGAGCGACGCCGTCGAGGAGACCCTGCGCTTCGAGCCGGCGGTCCGTCATCTGCCCCTGCGGTTCGCGGTGACGGACATATCCCTGTCCGACGGGCAGACCATCGCCAAGGGCGAGGCGATACTCGCGTCCTACGCGGCCGCCAACCGCCACCCCGACTGGCACGGCGAGAGCGCCGACGACTTCGATGTCACGCGCACCGTCAAGGAGCACCTCGCCTTCGGCCACGGCGTCCACTTCTGCCTGGGCGCACCGCTCGCCCGACTTGAGATCAGTACGGCCCTGAGCCTGCTCTTCGAGCGTTTTCCCCAGCTCGAACTCGCCATACCCGTGGACGAGTTGAAGCCGCTCGGTTCCCTGCTCAGCAACGGCCACCAGTCGCTTCCCGTACGGCTCAAGACCGCGAGCGGTCGGTGAGCCAGGCGGCGAGGGCCACCAGCACGGCCGCTCCGGCCGCATAGACGGGCAGCCACAGGGTCGTCGTGGCGGACAGACAGTCGGCGACGGCCTCGTGGCTCCGGACGGTCTGCGCGTCGGCGAGGGCGGCGCCGGCGCGGTCCGCGAGGCCCGCGAGGTCCGCCTCCGCCCGGATGCGTTCGTACGTTCCGAGGGCGCCGCACCGGTCGCGGGTGCCCGGCATCGGGAACAGCCACGCCCACCGCTGCAGCATGGGCGCGAGGGCGATGGACAGGCACAGGCCGACGACCACCGCGAGCAGCGTCGCTCCCACGTAGGTGGCGAACCACTGCCAGGAGCCCTGCGCGAGTATGGCCGTCAGCAGGCGGCGAGTGCGATGCCGATGACGCCCGGCTGATCCGATGCGTCCTGACTTCTGGCGCTGTGACCGTCCACGGCCCTCAGCATCCCCGACCGCGGCCGCACGGGACGGGAGTGACACGTGGTGTGCGGGGGTAGTGCGTGGTGGACCGGTGCGGGAACGGAAGGACCGGTGCGGCCAAGGAAAGGGCGACGACGCATGAAAAGTTCCGTCTCCAAGGGCTCCGCGTGGGCGATCCTCGCGCTGAGCGCCGCGTTGGCCTCGACCGCGCTCGGCCCCACGGCGAGCGCGGCGGCGCCGAGGGACGCGGGCGACGGCACGGCCACGGCGACCACCGCACGCCAACGGGCCTGCCCCGTCGTCTACTTCGACCTGGGCGAGACGCTCGTCCACACCGCCGACGACGGCAGCACCACCTATCAGCCAGGCGCCGCCGCCTATCTGCGCGCCCTGCGCGCACGCGGCATCCCGGTCGGCCTGATCACCAACGTGCCGTCCTCGTGGGGCTCGACCGATGCCGAGCGGGCCGCCCGGCTGCGGCAGGAGGTCGACGCCACGTGGCAGGGGTCGGCGCCCTTCGCCTGGAAGGACTTCGGCGACCGCGTCCTGACCCCGCGCACCGAGGCGGAGCGCAAACCGGCCCCCGCCCTCTGGCAACGGGCGAAGGCCGGTTCCGGCCACTGCCGGGTCGTCTATCAGGCGGAGACCGCCGAGGAGGTCACCGTGGCCTCCTCGCTCGGATTCGTTCCGTACCAGGTCGGACGACCGCACCGACCGGCGTTCCTGCCGGTGGGTCTGGTGGAGCTGCTGGGCCGGGCTCCCGCCTGACCATGCCGCTGCGCAGCAGCAGTTGGAAGACCCCGAGGAGCACCGCCGTGGCGATGGCGCTGTGCCACAGCAGGGCGTCCAGGCGCCCGGCGGCGAGGTAGGCGCCCGCGGCGATCGCGGCCAGGGCGCACACCGCGCGGTCCACGATGCTCTCGACGGAGAGCAGCGTGGCGCGCGGGGCGTCCGCGGGCACCGCGTCGTTCACGAGCTTGCGCTGGATGGGGTACGCGAAGCCGGTCGCGGCGGCGAACACGCAGAGCAGCACGACGACGGCCCACGGCCCGCCGAGTGTCATGGCCGCCAGGCTCCCCGCGAGCGCGAGGCTGAGGATGGAGACCCAGGCGACCGGTGGCAGGCGGCGGCTCAGCCATTGCGGGCGGGCCGAGGCCACCGCTTCCGCCACGGTCATCGCCGCCATCACGCCGCCGTGGGAGGCTTCCGCGATGCCGTGGTCGAGCAGGATCGGCTGGAAGAGGTTGACCTGGCAGATCCGCGAGAGCGTGAAGATCGCCACGCCCTGCACCATCACCAGGGCCAGCCACCGCGAGGAGGCGACACAGCGCAGCGCGGTGCCCGCGTCCCGCAGGAACGCGCCGCCCCTGCGCCCTCCCTTCCCCGCTTCCGCGCGGCCGTCCGCCCCGACGATGCGGGGCAGCGCGACGGCGCAGACGACGGAGCCCGCCGCGCTGGCGGCGCTGAGCACGTAGGGGGTGGGGTGTGCCACGGCCATGAGGGGCCCGACCAGCGGCCAGCACACGACCTTCGCCACGAGGCCGAGCGCACGGGCGGTGCCCTCCGCCTTCAGGTAGTGGTCGTCGCACTTCTCGGCGCGCAGTCCGTCGTACAGGTAGGCGCTGGCGGCGCCCGAGGTGAGGGACCGGCCGGCGGCGATGGCCAGGAAGTGGACGAGGAAGCCGGTGTACGAGGCGCTGACCACCGGTGCCAGGTTGGCCGCCGTCATGACCACGGCTCCGGCGCGCAGGCAGTTGCGGGTGCCGATCCGGTCGGCGATCAGTCCGGTGGGGATCTCGAACAGGCAGAAGGCGACGTAGTAGATGCTCTGGATGCCGAAGATCTGCCCGTCGGAGAGCCCGGCGGCCTTCTGGTAGGCGTAGAACACCGGCATCCACCACAGCAGGTTGAACAGCAGCTGGAAGCCGTAGTTGAGCCGGATGATGCGGCGGGCGGTGTCCGTGAGGCCGGTGGCCGTCGGCTTTCCCGAGAGCGCCCTCACAGCGCGTAAGGGCGGATCTGGACCAGCCGGAAGTCGCCCCGGTCGGTCATCAGCCACTCGATGTCCAGCGGCCTGTCCACGTCGTCGGCGCTGAAGTGGGACTGCAGGAGCCGCCCGGTCAGGGACAGGTCGGCGAGCCGGGCGCGGGTCGCGGCGGAGAGTCCGTCGCCCCAGGAACCGAGCGCGACGGTGCGGCCGCCGCCCTCCACGGTGTTGTACAGGTACTGCTGCGGCAGGACCGAGCCCTCGACGACCTGCTCCGGGGAGCCGGGCGAACAGTTGAGGTAGACGTTGCGGAAGTCCTCGCGTCGGGTCGGGTTGCAGGTCACCAGGACGCCGCCGAGCGAGGCGGGGACGTACTCCTGGATGATGACACCCATGTACGTGTCGTCCAGCGAGATGCCGACCTCGTGGCGCAGGCGCACGCTGCGCGGCGAGAGCAGCGAGGCCCACACCTGGCGTACGGCGTCCAGGAGTTCGCCGGTGCCGTGGACGGTCGTGACGGAGTCGTAGACACCGGCGGCGGAGAAGCCCGGCAGGTCCTCCGCGTTGGAAGACGAGCGCACCACGAGGCGGCCGCCGGAGTCGGCGGGGAAGGCCTGGCCGATCTGCCGGGTGACCGACTCGGGGAGGGGGGTCTGCCGGATCAGGTGCTGGAGTTGCAGGCAGAGCGAATCCAGGACGTCGGTGGCGTCGAGTTCGAGTGCCATCTTGAGCTTGCCGATGCCCTGTTGCAGGACGGTGGACGAGGCGAGGAAGTTCTGCTGGAGCGCGAAGGGCAGCGCGACGCCGTTCGGGGCGCTGACCGATGCGGCGACGAACTCGGCTGCTGCGGCGCGCAGTTGACCGTCGACCGGGGCAGCGGCGTGTAGGCCGCCGAGGCCGAGGCGGGCCGCGAGGTGCCCGTGGAGGTTCTCGCGCGGAGGGCGCGGCCTGCCGTAGAACGCCGTCAGGTCGGCGGTGCGGCTGTCGAGCACGTGGTGCAGCTCGCCGAGGTTGGCCGCCTTGGTGCCGTAGCGGTCGCGGTCGGTGCTGCGCAGCCGGTGCAGGGCCAGCACGGGGGCGTCTTCGAGGAGCGGCGGTTCGAGGCGGATGCGCTGCTGGTGCCAGGCGGGGGCCTGCAACTCGGGTGCGTGGTCCAGCCGTTCGAGGGATATCTCGTCCTCGCGGACCCGGTAGCGCACCCACGCCCCGTCCAGGCCGTCCTTCTCGACGAGCTGTTCCAGGTCGCGCACGATCGCGTTGGGGATGCCCCAGCCGGAGGCGAGGACGTTGGTATGGGAGAGCGGGGTGATCGGCGCGGTGTTGAGGAACCCGGCCACCCGGGGCACGTCGTCGGGCAGACAGGGCATGGCCACGATGTCCGCCCAGCCGAGCCCGGCCTCCTGCGCGAGGTACTCGTCGTGCGTGCGGAAGAACCGCAGCCTGCCGGTCGCCTCGCCGGGGTTGAGCGGGGTGCGGGCGCGGGTGCCGAAGAGTTCGTGGCTGAGGATGCGCGGCACGCTCTGCTCGCTGATCGCCGCGAGTGCCTCTTCCTGCCCGTGGTTGGCGGGCTTCAGGAGCAGCGGCAGCCGGCCGTCGACGCGGGCGCGCACGAACTCGTAGAAGAAGGACAGCAGTTCGCCGTGCATGGTGTCGGCTTCGGTCGTCTCCAGGACGAGGAAGGTGCGTTCGCGGCCTTCGGCGTCTTCGTCGGTGTGCAGGGAGAGCACACCGAGGAGGAAACGGCGTTCGGGGTCCATGTAGACGGAGGCGTTGAACGCGTCGAGTTCCGCGTCGAGCGCGGTGAGGTCCATGCCGAGGACGCGGGTGGCGATGTAGTTGACGTGGAAGGGGTGTGCGGCGGTGTCGAGGAGGTGCCAGGTGTTCTCGGCGCGGTCGACGACGACTTTCAGGTACGGGTGTCCCGCCAGGACCCCGGAGAGGGTGCGGAAGAGCGGCAGGGAGAGGTTCTCGCCGACGACCGTGCGGTCCGTGGCCGGTTCGGCGGGGCCGGTGAGCAGTTGGGCGGTCATGCCGGGACCTCCTCGGGCCGGGCGGCGGGCAGCACCTGGGGCAGGGCGTCGACCAGGGCCTCGAAGTCGCGGAGCACGGTCCGCGGGGTGGTGGCGGAGAGCAGGCACAGGGCGGCCATGGTGTTGGCGCCCGCGGCCGGGTCGTACACCGGCACGACGCTGCCGTCGGCGAGGGAACTCTCCGGGACCACGAACAGCTCGCTGCCCAGGCTCAGGGACACGTCCGCGGTCACGGACGGGAAGTCCCAGACCTTGCGGCCGCGCCAGGCCTCCCCGTCCCCGTCGACGGCGAGGACGACGAGGGAGCCCGCCGCGCCGCGCGCCCGATCCGGGGTGAGGGCCTGCTCGGGCCAGTCCACGGTCCGTCCTACGAGGTGGTCGACGAGCATGCCGACGAGGTCGAGGCCGAAGACCTCCTCGATCTGCGGCACGGTCATCGCGCCGCCGAACCGGGCGGCCGTCTCGATCAGCCACATGCGGCCGTCGGCGCCGAGCTTGATCTCCGTGTGCGTCCCGCAGTCGCGCAGGCCGAGCGCGTCGACCGCGCGCCGGGCCAGGTCCACGATCCGGTCCTGCGCGTCCTGGCCGAGAAGGGCGGGGGTGATGCTCGCGCGTTCGGTGAACGGCTCGACGGTCGGCATGCGGCCGCTGATGCAGACCGGGTGGAAGGTGCCGTCCGCGACGACGCCCTCGACACTCACGTAGTCGCCCCAGCCCGGCTCGTCGAACCAGTCCGTCGCGGTGCCCGTGACGATCTGCTCGACGACGAAGTCCGCGTCGGCCTCGGCGACATGCAGCTCCGCGAACCCCAACTGGGCCGACTCGGCCATCACTTCACGGGAGCGGGTCCAGGCGGCGGGGACCTCGCGCGGGTCGCGGATGATCTGGTGCGCGGTGGACCCGGCGCTCCAGGCCGCCTTGAGGAGCAGCGGCCCGGGCAGCTCGCGGGCCGCCGCACGCAGATCCGCTTCCGTGCCGACGGGCCGGAACTCGGGCTGCGGAAGCCCGTGTCGGTGCCAGGTGTGCCGCATGAGCCGCTTGTCACGGGCGAGCGCGGCGGCATCGCCGGCCCCCGCGAGACCGAGCGCCTCGCAGGCCTCGGCGACGGCCACGACCGCGTACTCGGAGAAGGTGAGCACCGCGTCCGCGCCGACGGCCTCGGCCCGCTCGACGATCAGGGAGACCAGGTCGGAGCGGTGTGTGTCGTCGGGCGTGACGACCGACGCGCACAGTCTCCGGGCGGGCCCCGCCACGGCGGGAGGCAGAGCGCTGAGCGCCAGCAGGTGCACTTCCGCCCTCGCGGCCGTCCGGGACAGGACGTGCCCGAGGGGCGGACCGCCCTTGGCATGCACTAACAGCACCTTGCTCACGGAAGTTCGTCTCCATTCGTCGTTCGTCGCCTTGATTCGGGCCACCTCGGGCGGAATGCCCGGGCCCTGTATGGCGGGGCGTGTTCACCCGCTCACTCAAGGGGACCAAACCCGGGATGTCCGCAACGACCCAGCGGGCTCCGGGGACTCAGGCAAATGCCTGAGTCCCCGCCGAAGCACTTCGGCCGAGAAACGGGCATGTGCGAGCCGAGAGCGGGATAGCCAGTGCCGTGTGACTGAGCGTCAGCCAGTCGTATACGGACGGAGACCGCTGTGGACGATTCCACGTTCAAGGAACTGAGCAGGACCGGGACCCCCGGCAGATACGCGGCCTTCGCAGACCTCGTGGACCTCGCCCCCGCCGCCGCGTTCATACGGGACAGCGACGGCCGCTACCTGTGGGCCAACCACGCCTACGCGCACCTCTACGGCACGGTCCCGGAGCAGGTGATCGGCAAGTACATCGAGGACCTCGACGAGCCCGCGGACGCCGAGCAGTTCCGCGCCCTCGACCAGGAGATCCTCGGCCGCGGCACACCGGTGCGGCACACCCTCGGCTACCGGCGCCCGGACGGCAGCGCGGGCCGGGCGGTGGGCCACCGCTTTCCCGTCCGGGAGAACGCGCGGACCTGCGTCGCCGGGATCTACGTGGACGTCACGGACCATCTGCGCGCCACCGTCCAGTGGCAGGAGGCCGAGGAGAACCTGCAGGCCCTGCGCGACCACAGCGGCCTGCCCTGCGCGTTGCTCTCCGCGAACGGGCGGGTGCTGGAGGCGAGCGCGGCCGCGGCGGAACTGTTCCAGGTCAGCCCGCACGACCTGGTGGGCCGCCGCGCGCACACGCTCCTGGCACCCGAACCCGACCTCGACCGCCTGCACCGCCGCTGGAACGGCCTGATATCCCGCCGCACGAGACGGGTGGAGACGTCCGCGGTACTCGTGGACGCGCACGGCCTGCAGCGCCGTGCACAGCTCCACCTCACATCGATCGGCCACTCGGCGGCGCGGGCGCGGCACGTGTGGGCCGTGGTCACGCATCAGAGCCTCGCCCACGAGGCGCACCCGGCGCTGACCGCCGCGCAGGTCCGCATCCTCTCTCTCCTCGCGGAGGGCAGCAGCAACGGCGACATCGCCACGTCACTGCACCTGTCACGCCAGACGGTCGACTACCACTTGAGTCGGCTGCGACACCTCCTGGGCGCGGCGACCCGCCCGGCCCTGGTCGCCCGCGCCTACGTCCTCGGCATCCTGGCCCCCCGCGCGTGGCCGCCGCGCTCGGCGACGGCGGCGCATCCGCTCAGCACGGTCTGAACCAGGCGCTCCTCAGCGAATGTTGACGTCGATGCACGCGTAGAAGGCGTTGGACGTGTCCCCGATGTTCCACACCGCGAGGACCTTGTGCCTGCCGGTGAAGTTCCCGAGGTTCACCTGGTGCGAGACGGTCGCCGGGGGCTGCTGGTTGTGGCCGTCGACCGTCGCGACCTTCGTGCCGTCGACGAAGTACTCGTAGTTCGCGGTGCGGTGCCGCGCGGTGAACGTCCACGTGAAGGTCTGCGTCCTGCTGACGTCGCTGACCTTCCACCCCTTGCCGTCGTTGTCCAGCTCGGCGAACCGCGCGTTGCCGCCACTGCAACTCCGCAGCCCCTTGGGGCCCTCGACGCTCTGCGGCTCGTACTTGATGTCGCCGCAGGCCACGGTTCGCGCGGCGCACTGCGCCTGTCGGCTCGCCGGCGCGTTCACGTATCCGTGCGCGCTGGCCGAGCCGGTCGGCAACGTCAGCGCGAGAACGGGCGCCATCCCGGCGCCTATCGCCGCGGCGATCTTCCGCTTCTTGTCCATGCGTACTCCTTCACGAGCAGTGCTTCATGGGGGTGTGCGACGTGAAGTGCTGGGTGGGGCGAGGGGGTGTGGACGGCGTGGGGCGAGTCGGTCAGGGGGTCACCGCTGCCGATTAGTCCAGACCATAGACTTCGGCGGGACACGGTCAAGGTTGGATTCCGGCCACAGCGTCAAGGGGCGTGGGACCGGGGCACATCACCAGCTGATCGCCGCCCCCACCGGCAGATGGTCGCTGCCCGTCTCCGGCAGGAGCCACGCGCTCTTCGCCTCGACCCCGCGGACCAGGATCTGGTCGATCCGTGCCACGGGGAAAGCCGCCGGCCAGCTGAAGCCGAATCCGCTGCCCGCCTCGTCGTGGGCCGAGTGCAGTTGTGACGTGATGCCGTCGAAGGAGCGGTCGTCCACGGTGCCGTTCAGGTCGCCGAGCAGGACCACCCGTCCGCTCCGCTCGGCGGCGAGCGCCTTGGTGAGTGCCCCGGCGTTTCTGTTCCGGGTGGCCGTGCCGAAGCCTCCCTCCGACGTCACCCGCACGGAACCAAGGTGGGCCACGTACACGGCGAGGGGGCCCTTGTCCGTAGCCACCGTGGTGCGCAGCGCCCTGTTGCCGGCCAGTTTGGCCACCTGCGGCTTGCTGTCGCCGAGAGGGCCGACATCCTGCTCGGTGTCGACCGGCCGGGTGCCGGACAGCGGCAGCTTGCTCCACAGGCCGACCGTGCCCTGCACGGTGTGGTGCGGATACGCCTTCGCCAGCTCCTTCTCGTACGTCTCCCTGGCCTCCTCGCTGATCTCCTCGAGCGCCAGCACGTCCGCACCGGAGTCGGCCAGGGCGCGGGCGGTGCCGACCGGGTCCGTGTTCTCCGCGGCGACATTGTGACTGACCAGGGTGACGTCACCACCCGACTGGGACCTGTCGCCGAGCAGCCCGCCGAAGAGGCTCAGCCACGCCGTGACCGGCAGGAGCAGCGCGATGGTCGCGGAGGCGGAGCGGCGGCACAGCGCGATGACGAGCAGCACGGGAACGCCCAGGCCGAACCACGGCAGGAACGTCTCCAGCAGGCTGCCGACGCCGCCTCGGTCGGTGATCCGCTCGTGCAGCAGCATGAGCAGGCCGAGCGCGAGCGCGAGTGCCGCGGTCACCAGGCCGCGCTTCCACGGTCCCGCGCGGCGTAGGGAACGTATCGGCAGTACGGCAGGTCCACGCGGGACGCGGCGTCCACGCATGGGCCGGCCGTCGCCGCTGCGCGCACTCTCCGTCGTGTCCACCCGTGTGTCCACTCGCGTGTCCACCTGCGGCGTCGTCATCGTCCGTCCTCGTTCGTCGTCGCTCACTGCTGTCGCATCCTCGGGTCCTGCGTGGGGTCGGCGTACATCCGCGGGCAGCCGCGGTCCGCCGCGTCCGTACGCAGCTCGTAGTGCCAGGGTTCGTTGCGGTAGATCTGACACAGCCCGTACTCGGCGCCGTGCCCGGACAGCCACGTGGTCGCGTCCGATCCCCCGATGTCGACCGCGTCCCCCGCCACGTGCGGGGACGTGTCCGCGGTGGCCACCCAGCGGGCGGCCTCGCTTTCGGACCCGTATTTCGCGACCGCTTCGCGGAGAAGCTGATTCTGGTATTCCGTGGAACGCCATCCGCTGTTGACGCGGAATTCGACGCCACTGTCCGTGGCGGCGGCGACGGCCGCCTCGCGGAGCGCCGCGCGCAGGTCCGAATCGAGTTTGGCCACGGCCGGAATCGAGTCGTCGAAAACGGTCACGTCATCCGGTACGACGCCGTCCGGCTCCCCCGCCGGTTCGGTGCGCTCGCCTTCCGGCGCCTCCGAGGACGTGGTGAAGGACGACCGTGACGACTGGGAGGACTGGGACGACGTCAGCGGCGCCTGTCGGATGAGGGCTGCCGCGGCGATGACCGCGATGACGCCGGCCATCAGGCCGACGACGATCAGCCCTCGAACCCCGCGGCGCGTTGTTCGTGCCGTCCGTGCGGACGCTGGAATTCGAGTCATGCCGCCAGTGAAAGCAATACGCTGTTGCCGACACGTATGCGGTTTTCGATACGTCGACGATATGCGTCGACTCGTACGCTGAACACATGCGTGTCCTGATCGTCGAAGACGAGCCCTATCTGGCGGAGGCAATCCGCGACGGCCTGCGCCTGGAAGCGATCGCGGCCGACATCGCGGGCGACGGCGACACCGCTCTGGAACTCCTCGACTGCAACGCCTACGACATCGCGGTCCTGGACCGGGACATCCCCGGCCCGTCCGGCGACGAGATCGCCCGGCGCATCGTCGCCTCCGGCAGCGGCATGCCGATCCTCATGCTCACCGCGGCCGACCGTCTCGACGACAAGGCCTCCGGGTTCGAGCTCGGAGCCGACGACTACCTCACGAAACCCTTCGAGCTCAGGGAACTCGCGCTCCGGCTCAGGGCCCTCGACCGCAGGCGCGCCCACAGCAGGCCTCCCGTGCGCGAGATCGCCGGTCTGCGCCTCGACCCGTTCCGCAGGGAGGTGTACAGGGACGACCGCTTCGTGGCCCTGACCAGGAAGCAGTTCGCCGTACTCGACGTGCTCGTCGCCGCGGAAGGCGGTGTCGTCAGCGCCGAGGAGCTGCTCGAACGCGCGTGGGACGAGAACGCGGACCCGTTCACCAACGCCGTACGCATCACCGTCTCGGCCCTGCGCAAGCGGCTCGGCGAACCGTGGGTCATCGCCACCGTGCCGGGCGTCGGCTACCGCATCGACACGGCACCGAACGGCCCTGGGAGCGAGGGAGACGGCCGTGCATAGAGAGCCCGGAATGAGCGTCCGCCTCAAACTCACCCTCAGCTACACCGGGTTCCTGATGCTGGCGAGCGGGCTGATGCTGGTGGCCGGATGGTTCTTCCTGACGCGAGTGGAACACGTCGGGCTCCGCTTCGACCCCGGCTACGAGATCCCCGTCGCGCGCGAGTTCGCTCCGGTCGCGGCTGTCACGATGCTGTTCATGCTGGTGTTCGGCCTCGGAGGAGGCTGGGTCCTGGCCGGCCGCATGCTCGCCCCGCTGAACCACATCACCCACGCCACCCGCACGGCGGCGAACGGATCGCTCTCCCACCGGATCCGCCTGCCGGGCCGCGAGGACGAGTTCCGCGAACTCGCCGACGCCTTCGACACGATGCTCGAACGGCTCGAAGCGCACGTCGCCGAACAGCAGCGGTTCGCCGCCAACGCCTCGCACGAACTCCGCACGCCCCTGGCGATCTCGAAGTCGCTGCTGGACGTGGCCCGCACGGACCCGGACCACGACACCGCCGAACTCGTCGACCGTCTGCACACCGTCAACACCCGGGCCATCGACCTCACCGAGGCGCTGCTCCTCCTCAGCCGCGCCCAGCGACGGACCTTCACGCGGGAACACGTCGATCTGTCCCTCATGGCGGAAGAGGCCGCCGAAACGCTGCTTCCCCTCGCGGAGAGGCGCGGCGTCACCCTCGAGACCGGCGGCAACATCGCCCCCGCCATCGGCTCCCCGGCGCTCCTGCTCCAACTGACGACGAACCTCGTCCAGAACGCGATCGTCCACAACCTGCCGGCGGGGGGCAGCGTCCGGATCCGTACGAGCGTCCGCCCTCACACGGTGGTCCTGACGGTGGAGAACACCGGCGACCACCTACCGCCCGAGCAGATCGCGACCCTGACGGAACCCTTCCAGCGCGGCACACAACGTACCCACTCCCATCACGCGGGCGTCGGCCTGGGCCTGGCCATCGCCGACACGATCACCCGTGCACACGACGGAACGCTGACGCTCACCCCACGCCCGACCGGCGGCCTCCACGTCGTGGTGGAACTCCCCGCGGCGCCTCCCGCCCCCGGCGCCCCGTAGCCGCCGCTCTCAGTGAAGCCGACCGAAAAGGTGATTGGCCGGCGCGTCGGGATTCTCCCCGTAGAAGAACTCGGACGCGGCCCGGTGATACTCGTCCCGCGACAGCGTCCCGGATCCGTCCAGGTCGAGTGCGTTGAACACCTCGGCGCACTCGTCGTCGCCGGCCCGTCCCGTGCTGCCGAAGATGTGCGTGAACTCGGTGAGGCTGATCGCGCCGTCGCCGTCGCTGTCGGCCAGGTCGAAGAAGTGGTCGGCGACCGGAGCGAGTTCTTCGGGGTAGTGGGCGCGGTCGACGAACATGGCGGCGAAGGCCTGTGTCATCTCCGCCGACGTCACCCTGTCGTCCTTGTCGGTGTCGACGGGAGCGATGACGGTCTCCCAGAACCGACGCATGGTCTCGTACATCTGCTGTGCCTGAGGCGAGTCGGGGCCGATGCCCCTGGCCCGGACGTAGCGCTCGCTCATCAGGACGACGTCCTGCCGCGTGATCGCACCGTCGCCGTCGACGTCCGCGGCGCGGAACCACCGCTCGTACTTCCGTTTCCGCAGCTCATTCATAGGCGCAAGGTAAATCCGCGAGAGGGCCCCGGCCAGACCCATTCCCGGTCACCCCGGCCCCGCCCGCGCAGCCGCCGAAGTGTCACACGCCACGCACCCTGCACCGCCGAAGCTCGGGCACCGCCCGACCGGTCACGAGCTCGTCCGCGACGAGACGTCCGACGGTGGGGGCGAAAGTCACGCCGGAGTGCATGACCGCGACGTAGACGGACCGATCGCGTGTCGCGTACCCGATGAGCGGCCCGCACGCGGGGATGGGCCGGCGAACGGCCCGGTACCCCAGCAGTCCACACTCACCACTGCCACTGCCACTGCCACTGCCACTAAAGGCGTCCCGCAGCCGCCGCAGAGCTCCGTACGCGGCCTGTTCACTCGCACCCACGCGCCCTCCTTCATGGGACAGCGGCAACAGCAGCTCCCCCTCTCTCACCTCGCGCACCTCGAAGTCCGGGCGTACGACGATGGTTCGGACCAGACCGGGCGGCGCCGAGACCCGCACGAGGGTGGCCGGCGAGGCGGCGACCGGCAGGTCCACGGGAAGCGAGGCACACAGCCGGGCAACGTCGGTCCCGGCCGCCAGCACGACGCTTTCGGCGGCGTGAAACCCGGCCGAGGTCAGCACACCATCGACGCGTCCACCGGACATCCGCAACGAGGTGACGCCGGTCCCGTACAACACGTTGGCCTCACGAGCACGGGCGGCGTCAACGAGCGCGCGGGTCATCGCGGGCGCGTCGACACCGAGGTCGTCGGGGAGGTGGACGGCCTGGTCGGGCGGATCCCTGAGGTTGGGTTCAAGGTCGGCGATCTCATCCCGGCCCACCCGAACCTGTCCGGCCCCCACCCGCACCTCCAGATCCACGGGCCCGCCACCCCAGTTCAAGGACCCGCTCCGACGAACGACACCGGCAAGCCCGGGCAACTCGTCCCCCAGCCGCCGATAGTCCGCCAGCACGTACTCCCGCAGATCCCGCGCCCCACCGGGCGAGCCACTCCCCACCCCGCTGACCCACCCAAAGGACTCCCCGGTCACCCCACCGGCGGGCCCGGCCCCTCGCTCGACCAAGGTGACCGGCACACCCCGCCCGGCCAAGTGATAGGCCACGGAGGCACCGACGATTCCCGCTCCGACCACAACGATGTCCGACATACGGTCCTCTCGCCGAGTCTCCGTGCCCATGGCCTCGCCGACGGGCTCCCTGCTCCGGGGGGGGGAGTTCTACGCTCCACTCATGGAAGGGCCCAACGCAACCACGTTTGTGATCGCTGCCCTGAGCCCCCCGAACCTGTGGTTGGTCAGACGTCACCAGTGGGGGCTGAACACGAAGAAGGGGCCATCCGAAGATGACCCCTACCTGCGACTCTCACGAGTCGGGACGACAGGATTTGAACCTGCGACCCCTTGACCCCCAGTCAAGTGCGCTACCAAGCTGCGCCACGTCCCGGTGTGTTTCTCGCGGTGTGTGTTCCGCGTGATCACAGGTAGAACTCTACCCCACGCCGAAGGGTGCTCCGTCCTGCGGTGACTGCCGTCAGGGACGCGCGACAATCGGCGTATGAGCTCTGCACCTGGACCGCACGACAGTGGCCGTGAGCGCGATCGCGACGAGGAGGGGCGGGCCCGTAATCAGAGGCCCCGCGACGGGCTCGGACGGCCGTTGCCCTATGGGGTCGAGGGGGTGCCGAGGCAGCCGGAGGGGGTCGTGCGTGCGCCCGGGGAGTCCGTGGCCGAGGCGCAGGCCCTGTTGGACGCCGGGCGGCCCTTTCACGCGCACGAGGTGTTCGAGGACGCGTGGAAGTCGGGGCCCGAGGGCGAGCGCGGCCTCTGGCAGGGGCTGGCGCAGCTTGCCGTCGGCCTGACGCACTCGGCCCGCGGCAACACCAAGGGCGGGGCGCGGCTGCTGTTGCGCGGGGCCGGGGCCATCGGCGATTGGAGTTCGCGGTGCGGGGAGGAGAAGCCGTACGGGATCGGTGTCGCCGCGTTGGTGTCGTGGGCCGAGGCGTTGGCGGAGGAGCTGGAGCGTGAGGGCGTGCCTGTGGACGCGGCGGCCCGCGCGCCTCGGCTGCGGGGATAGGGACGAGGCGGGGGCGGAGAGGGGGCGGGGGGAGCGCCGGGTGGGTGGCGTCACCGGACCGGACTCGTCCCGCATGCACAGCCCCCTCCCCGGTGTGAGGCTGACCGTGTGACCACCAGCGATCAGTCGGCCGTGTCCGCGTCCGCCCCCGGTTCCGGGTCCTCGGAGGGCCTCGCCGAAGCCCAGGCTCCGCCCGTTCTCGACCGGCGGCGGCGCAACGTCGTCTTCGTGACGATCATGCTGGGGATGCTGCTCGCCGCCCTCGACCAGACCATCGTCGGCACCGCGCTGCCGACCATCGTGTCGGATCTGGGCGGGGCGGAGCACATGTCGTGGGTGGTCACGTCGTATCTCCTGGCGGAGACCGTCGCCACGGTGCTCGTCGGCAAGTTCGGTGACCTGTTCGGGCGAAAGGTCGTCTTTCAGGTTTCGGCGGTCATCTTCATCACCGGGTCCTTTCTGTGCGGTCTGTCGACCAACATGACGCTGCTCATCGCCTGGCGCGCGATGCAGGGCATCGGCGCGGGCGGGCTGATGGTGACGTCCATGGCGCTGATCGCCGACGTCATTCCGTTGCGCGAGCGCGGCAAGTATCAAGGTGCCATCGGGGCGGTGTTCGGTGTGTCCACCGTCATCGGGCCGTTGCTGGGTGGGCTGTTCACCGATCATCTGAGCTGGCGTTGGGCCTTCTACGTCAATGTGCCCATCGCGATCGTCGTCGTGCTCGCGGCCGCCCGGACCATTCCCGTCGTCAAGTCGGCCGTGCGGCCCGTCATCGACTATCTCGGCATCGCGCTCGTCGCCGTCGGCGCGAGCGCGCTGATCCTCGCGACGAGTTGGGGCGGCAACCAGTACGCGTGGGGGTCACCGACCATCATCGGGCTCTTCGTCGGCGGTCTCGTCGCGCTCGCGCTGTTCTGCGTCGTGGAGACGCGGGCCGCCGAACCGATGCTGCCGATGCGGCTGTTCGGCAACCCGGTCTTCACCGTCTGCTCGATCCTCAGCTTCATCGTGGGTTTCGCGATGCTCGGCGCCATGACGTTCCTGCCGACATATCTGCAGTACGTCGACGGGGACTCCGCCACCATCTCGGGCGTGCGGACGCTGCCCATGGTGATCGGGCTGCTCATCGCCTCCATCTTCAGTGGCAATGTCGTCAGCAAGACCGGCATCTATCGGATCTTTCCCATCGTCGGGGCGCTCGTGATGGCGCTCGGGCTGTATCTGCTGTCGCTGATGGGGAGCGCCACCAGTACGTGGCTGGAGTCGCTGTACATGTTCGTGCTCGGCACCGGCATCGGGCTGTGCATGCAGGTCCTGACGATCGCCGTGCAGAACACCGTCGCGTACGCGGATCTGGGCACGGCGACGTCCGGCGTCACGTTCTTCCGTACGCTGGGCAGCTCGTTCGGCACCGCGGTGTTCGGCACGATCTACGCCAACACGCTGACGCCGAACCTGAAGGACGGGGTCGCCGCGGCATCGCGGGCGAGCGGCGGCGATCCGGTCGCCATCGGCAAGGCCGCGCAGAGCCCGGAGGGGTTGCACGAGCTGCCTGCTGCGGCCGCCGCGCCCGTCGTGAAGGCGTACGCGGACAGTCTGCACACCGTCTTCCTGTGGACGGTCCCGGTCGCGCTCCTCGGGTTCCTGGTCGCGCTGTTCCTCAAGCAGGTCGAGCTGCGCGACAGCGCGCGCATGGGCGCCCCCGACATGGGCGAGGGCTTCGCGCAGCCGTCCAGCGGGGACCCCGGGCACGTACTGGAGCGGAGCGTCGCCGCCATCATCCGCGACGTCGGCACGACCACCGCGCGCGGGATCATCAGGGACTCCGACACGCGGCTCGACATCGCGGGCGCCTGGGCAGTCATGCAGGTGTCGCTGTTCACGCGGATGGTCGGGCACGCGAGTCTGGGGCTGATCGCCGCCCGGCGCAGGATCCCGCCGGAGGTTCTGGTGCCCGTCTTCGACCGCATGGTCGAGGAGGGGTATCTGACGCGTACGGGTACGTACTTCTCGCACACGCCCGCCGGGGAGCGCGAGGCGGAGGTGATCTCCAGGGCGTGGGCGTCCTGGCTGGGCGAGGAGATCCGGAAGGACATCGGCCGGCCCGCGGACAAGGAGCTCGCCGCGGCGGTCGACGTGATCGCCAAGCGGCTGCTCGCGGAAGACCTGGAGCAGGGGCTCTCACCGGAGACGGCGGGCGCCACGGTCGTCGGTCGCCGATGAGTTTTCCGGGCGGGGGCGGTCTGCACGGGTATGGAGACGTACACACTTGAGACCGTTGGCGCCGACCTCGTATATGACGTTCGGGGGCCGTTGCCGAGCAGCGACGGCCGTCAGCCGTTGTTCATGATCGGGCAGCCCATGGACGCCACCGGCTTCCGCGTGCTCGCCTCGCGCTTCCCCGAGCGGACCGTGGTCACCTATGACCCGCGAGGGCTGGGGCGCAGCACCCGTAAGGACGGGCGCGTCGACCACACGCCGCTGGTCCAGGCCGACGACGTGCACGCCGTCATCGAGGCGCTCGGGGCCGGGCCGGTCGAGATGTTCGCCAGCAGCGGCGGAGCGATCACCGCGCTCGCGGTCGTGGCGCGGTATCCGGCGGACGTGACCACTCTGGTCGCGCACGAGCCGCCGCTCATCACCCTCACGCCGGACGGTCCGGCGGCCGTGCGGGCGCGGGCCGGGGTCCTCGACGCGTACGAGAAGCGGGGGTGGGGGGCCGGGATGGCCACGTTCGTGGCCATGACCTCGTGGGAGGGCGAGTTCACCGACGCGTACTTCACGCGGCCGGAGGCCGATCCCGCCGCGTTCGGGATGCCCACGGAGGACGACGGCTCCCGTGACGATCCGCTGCTGTCCGATCGGTCGTGGGCGGTCAGCGGCTACCGGCCCGACGTCGACGCGATCGGCGCCGCGCCGACCCGCGTCGTCATCGCCGTGGGCGAGGAGTCCGAGAACGTGCTGACCGGTCGTACGTCCGTCGCGGCCGCCGAACTGCTCGGGCAGCGGGTGACCGTGTTCCCGAGCCATCACGGCGGGTTCCTCGACGGAGAGTTCGGATATCCGGGGAAGCCGGACGAGTTCGCGGATCGGCTGCGGCAGGTTCTCGACGGCGCCTCGTAGTCAGCGCAGGAGCAGTTGGAGGCCGCCGAGCACGGTCGCGCCGATCACCAGCTGCTCGAAGAGCCGTTGGTTGATGCGGTTCACCGTGTACTTGCCGAGGATCGCGCCCGGCACCACGAAGAGCACGAGGGCCGCGTCGAGGAGCAGCGAGCGGGTGTCGATCAGGCCGAGGCTGACGCTGAAGGGCACTTTCGTCGTGTTGACGATGAGGAAGAACCACGCGGACGTGCCCAGGAAGCCCAGCTTGCGGAAGCCCGCCGAGAGCAGGTACATCGACATCACCGGGCCGCCCGCGTTGGCGACCATCGTGGTGAAGCCGCCGAGGACGCCGTAGGCGGGTGCTTTGACGCGGCGCCCCCACGTTCCGTCCTCGCGCTCCTCCGGATCCGGGCGGGACCGCGATCCGCGGCGCGCGATCGTGACGCCCGCCATGAGCAGGAGGATCGCTCCGATCGACGTACGCATCACCGCGTCGTCGGCCCACAGGAGGAAGACCGTGCCGGCGACCACTCCCCCGGCGACGGCGGGGAACAGCCGCCAGAGGGTGGGCCAGTGGGCGTGCCTGCGATAGGTGAGCACGGCGAGGACGTCGCCCGCGATCAGGATGGGGAGCAGGACCCCGGTGGAGGCGCGGGCGGGCAGCACGGCGGCGAACACCGCGAGGCTGATGGTGTTCGCCCCGCTGACGGCGGTCTTCGAGAAGCCGACGAGCAGGGCCGCCACGGCCAGCGCGGCGAACCCCGCCGCCGAGAGGTCCCATCCCATATGAGCATTCCTACGTGCCTGGAGGCGGCGTTCCTACGCGCTGTAGTGGGCCCGCAGTTCCCGCTTGAGCACCTTCATGCTCGGGCCGAGCGGGAGTGCGTCGGTGAACTCCACCAGACGCGGGTACTTGTGGCGGCCCAGGTGCTCCTTGGACCACTCGATGATCGCCGCCGCCAGCTCGGGCGTGGCGTCGCCCGCCGCGACGACGACCGCGCAGATCTCCTCGCCGTGGACCGCGTCGGGCAGGCCGATCACGGCGGCCTGCCCGACGGCCGGGTGGCGCATGAGGACCTCTTCGACCTCGCGCGGGTAGACGTTGAAGCCGCCGCGGATGATGACGTCCTTCTTGCGGTCGACGATGGCGAGGAAGCCGTCGGCGTCCTTGGTGCCGAGGTCGCCGCTGCGGAACCAGCCGTCGACCAGAGCCTCGGCGGTCGCCTCGGGGCGGCCGAGGTAGCCGGAGAAGACGTTGTGGCCGCGGATGACGACCTCTCCGAGCTCACCGGCGGGCAGCAGCTCGACGCGGTCGTCGACGTCGGCACGGGCGATCTCGACGTCGACGCCCCACAGCGGGTGGCCGATGGTGCCGGGCCTCGTGCCGAAGTCGGGCTGGTTGACGGACGCGGTCGGCGAGGTCTCGGAGAGCCCGTACCCCTCGTACACGGGCGTGCCGAAGGCCTTCTCGAAGCGTTCGAGGACGGCGACGGGGAGCGAGGCGCCGCCCGAGATGCAGATCCGCAGCCGGGGCAGCCGCTCCGCGGCCTCGGCGGCGGCCACCAGGCCCACGTACATCGTGGGGACGCCGTGGAAGGTGTTGACGTTCTCCGCGACCATCAGCTCGATGGCCCGCGCGGCGTCGAAGCGCGGCAGCAGGACGAGGGTGGCGCCCGCCCGCCAGGTCGAGTTCATGGAGACGGTCTGTCCGAAGGCGTGGAAGAGGGGGAGCGCGCCGAGTGCTGTGTCGTCGGGGCGGATGTCGTTGGCGTCGAAGGCGTTGACGGTCGCGTTCATCACGAGGTTGAAGTGGGTGAGCACGGCGCCCTTGGGGACGCCCGTGGTGCCGCTGGTGTAGAAGACGACGGCGGGGTCGTCGGCGTCGCGCGTGGCGTAGGTGGTGAGGGGCTCGGTGGCGCCGGCCAGGGCCTCCAGCTCGCCGTCGCCGCCGAGCCGCACCATGCGCACGTCGGTCGCTTCGGCGGCCGCCGCGCCGGTCGCCGCCTGTGCGGGGTGGCAGAGGAGCAGGGTCGCGCCACTGTCCCGGAGGACGTGCTCGACCTCTTCGGCGGAGAGCAGCAGGTGTACGGGGACGACGACGCCGCCCGCCGCGAGGATGGCGTAGTACGCCCTGGGGAACTCGGCGGTGTTGGGCGCCATGAGGGCCACGCGGTCCCCGGGCCGCACGCCGAGCTTCGCGAGGGCGGCGCCCTGGGCGCGGGCCTCCTGCCACAACTCCTTGAAGGTGAGGCGCAGTTCTCCCTCGACGAGTGCGGTGCGGTCCGGGTGGCGGCGGGCGGGTTCGGCGAGGATCGCGGCGAGGGAGAGCGTGGCCATGAGGGTGGAGGCTCCGTTTCCGAGGGACGTGCGGCTTGCGGTCGTGGGGCTGACATGGTTGGCGCGTCCGGCCTCTACCGGGGCGGAGCGGCACGCACCCGCTCGCCCGGTCCCGGTCGCAGCCTACTGAGAAGGCCGCGAACCCGGTCAGTCGCGCTCGACCAGGAGCGCGCTGCCCTGCCCGACACCGACGCACATGGTGGCGAGCCCGCGCGTGGCGCCCGTGCGGCGCATCCGGTGCAGCAGGGTGGTGAGGATGCGGGCGCCGGAGCAGCCGAGCGGGTGGCCCAGGGCGATGGCTCCGCCGGACGGGTTGACGAGCTCCGGGTCGATGCCGAGGGCGTCGACGCAGGCGAGCGCCTGGGCGGCGAACGCCTCGTTGAACTCGGCCTCCTGGAGGTCGTCGATGTTCCAGCCGACGCGGGCGAGCACCTTCCGCGTGGCGGGCACGGGTCCGATACCCATGACGTCCGGGTGGACGCCCGCCGACGCCCCGGCCGCGTACCGCCCGAGGGATTCGAGGCCGAGTTCGTTCAGGGCCTCCTCGCTGACGAGCAGGAGTCCGGCCGCGCCGTCGTTCATCGGCGACGCGTTCCCCGCGGTGACGGTGCCGTCCTTGCGGAAGACGGGGCGCAGGCCGCTGAGCTTCTCGTACGAGGTGTCCTCGCGGACGCATTCGTCGGTGTCGACGACGGTGCCGTCGGGCCGCGTGACGGGGAGGAGTTCGTCGTCGAAGTGGCCGTTCTTGCGGGCGGCGGCCGCGTGCTGGTGGCTGCGGAGCGCGAAGGCGTCCTGGCGTTCGCGCGAGACGCCGTACCGCCCGGCGACCTCCTCGGCGGTCTCGCCCATCGCGAGGACGCCGTGCAGGTCCTGCATCCTCGGGTTCGTGAGGCGCCAGCCGAGGCGAGTGTCGGCGGTCTCCATGCGGTGCGGCAGCGCCTCGTCGGGGCGGGGCAGCACGAAGGGGGCGCGGCTCATCGACTCCGAGCCGCCCGCGAGGACGATGTCCGCCTCGCCCGCGGCGACGGTGCGCGCGGCGGTCGTGACGGCTTCGAGGCCGGAGGCGCAGAGCCGGTTGACGGTGGCGCCGGGCACGGATTCGGGGAGCCCCGCGAGGAGGGCGGCCATCCTCGCGACGTTGCGGTTGTCCTCCCCCGCCTGGTTGGCGGCGCCCCAGTAGATGTCGTCGATCCTGGCGGGGTCGAGCTGGGGGATGTCGGCGAGGAGTCCCTTGACGACGGCCGCCGCGAGGTCGTCGGGGCGTACGGAGGAGAGGGCGCCGCGGAGTTTCCCGATGGGGGTGCGGCGGGCGGCGGCGAAGTGGACGGTGCGCACGATACGGCTCCGGATCGTTCTGCGGGTCACGCTGCTTCGGTGGTGCGGGTCTCGCTGCGTAGCGCAGCGCGCAGGGGTACGTAAATTAGCGCTGCTAGTTTTGGAGTCTATGCGGGAGGCGGGGCGCAAGGGAAGGGGGCTCGCGCTCACGCCGGGCCGCGGGTCAGCCGAGCGCGATCCGCACCGCGCCACCCCTGACGTCCACCCGCCCCGTCCAGTCCCCCGCGACCCGGAAGGGCCGGTTCGGGACGGCCGGGCGGCGCGCACGCGTGCGGTGCAGGGTCCTGCCGTCCTGCGTGATCACCAGCGTGGGACGCGCGAGGAACTCGGTCGTGCGGAGGGTGAACGCGCCGGTCGGGTCGTCCGGCGTGAGCCGGTTCGGGGCGATCCAGGCGAGCGGGGCCGCGACCCGCAGCCGTACCGCCGCCGAGGGCCAGTCGCCGTCGGAGAGGTAGCGCCGCACGGCCTCCGCCGCCAGCGTTCCCTCGCGCGCCACCGCGCGTGCCGGTTCGGCGGCGTGCAGCACGTTGCCCACCGCGAAGACGCCGCGCCCGTCCGTCCGGAAGGCGCCGTCGACCGCGGGGCCGCGCGTTCCGGGGTCCAGCAACAGGCCCGCGCGCCGCGCCAGTTCGTGGTCGGGGACGAAGTCGCCGGTGAAGACGACGGTGTCGCAGGCGACGTGCGCCGTCCTGCCGTCCCGGTGCCGGAGCCCGACCCCGGAGAGCCTGCCGCGGCCGACGAGCTCCACCACGGTGGCGTCGGTGAGCAGGGGCACTTTGTGCCGCAGCCGTGCGTCGAGGGCGCGGGCCGGCCGTGCCTGGTGGCGCGGGTGCTCGGTGACGAGCGCGGCGACGGCGACCCCGGCCCTGCGCAGGGTGTCCAGGGCGGTGAAGCTCACCGGTTCCGCGCCGACCACGACGGCGCGCGTCCCGATCCGCTGCCGGTGCAGGTCGGCGGCCTGCTGGAGCTCGCCCGTGGTGTACACCCCGGCGGGCCGGGTGCCGGGGACCAGGCGAGCGGCGCGGGGCCGCTCGCGGGCGCCGGTGGCGAGGACGACCGCGCGGGCGGTGATGCGCTCCAGGCCTCGGGGACTCGTGGTGTCGACGGTGAGGGGCGCCGCCCACGCCGTCACGCTGACGCCGGTGCGCAGGACGGCGCCGGTGCCCACGGCCGCCGCCACGCAGCGCTCCGCGTACTGCGGCCCCGTCATGCCGAGGCGTCCGAAACCGCCGTGCAGGCAGTGCCGCGGTATGCCGCCCGCCTGGCGCTCCCGGTCCACCACCTCGACCTCGCCGACGCCCGACGCGGCGAGCCCGGCCGCCGTGGCGAGGCCCGCGGGCCCCGCGCCGACGACCAGGACGTCGACGATGCGCTCGCGCCTCATCCGGTACCCATTTCCGCACCCCGTTCGTAGAGTTCCCGCACCTCGGCACCGCAGTAGAAGCCCTGGCAGCGTCCGCCCCGCGCCCGTGTGCGGCGCCGCAGGCCGTCCGGTGATCCCGGCGGGACCGCGGCCGCGAGGGCGTCGCGGATCTCGCCGCGCGTCACACGCTCGCAGTGGCAGACGATCTCGCCGTACGCCGGGTCGGCCGCGATGAGGTCGGCGCGCTGGTAGGGGCGTGGGAAGGCCTCGCCGATGTTGGGCATGCGGACCGGCTCCGGATCGTGGGGTTCGGGGAGGTCGAGGCCCGTGCCGGCGAGGAGTTCCGTGACGTGGGCGGCGATGGCCAGGGAAGCGGTGAGGCCGGTGGAGCGGATGCCGCCGACGGTGACGTAGCGCTGTTCCTTGTGGGCGCTGATGCGGTAGTCGTCCTGGTCGGTGGCCGCGCGCAGTCCCGCGTAGACCGCGGTGATCTCCTCGTCGTGCAGCTCCGGGAGGATCCGGTGGCCCTTCTCGCGGAGCGCGGCGATGCCCTCGGCCGTCGTTCCGGTGGCCGTCTTGTCGTCCAGCTCCTCGGCGGTGGGCCCGAGGAGAACGTTTCCGTATACGGTCGGCGCCACGAGGACGCCCTTGCCGAGTGCCGTGGGGACGGGCAGCAGGATGTGCCGCACGAGGTCGCGGGCGAGCTTGTCGTAGACGATGAGCTGGCCCCGGCGCGGGGTGACGGTGAAGGCGTCGTGGCCGAGCAGCCGGTCGACGGTGTCGGCGTGCAGACCGGCGGCGTTGACGAGGTACCGGGTGCGCAGCGGGCCGCGGCTCGTCGAAAGCAGGTGCGACTCCCCCGCCTGACTCACTGCCTCCACACGGCAGTTGAGGAGGAGGTCCACGCCCGAGCGGACGGCCTGGGTGGCGTACGCGAGGGTCGTGGTCCACGGGCAGATGACGCTTTCGCCCGGGACGTCGAGCGCGCCGAGGGCGCCGGGGCCGAGATGCGGCTCGCGCGCCCGGACCTCGGCGGGTCCGAGGAGGCGGGCCGCCGGGTAGCCGTTGCGTTCCGCCTTCTCCAACAGGCCTGGTAGTGCCGCCAGTTGTTCACCGTCCCAGGCGACCAGCAGCGCGCCGACCGGCTCGACGGGAATCCCGGACTCGGCGGCGTACGCGGTGAGCAGCCGCTGCCCCTCACGGACCAGACGGGACTCCAGGGACCCGGGCACCGCGTCGAAGCCGGTGTGCAGGATCGCCGTGTTCGCCTTCGACGTGCCCTCACCGACGTCGTCGGCGGCCTCGACGAGGGCGACGCGCAGCCCGACGTGGCGGGCCAGCTCGCGCGCGACGGCCGTGCCGACGACTCCGGCGCCGATGACGGTCACGTCGTATGCCACGTCCGGCGGCACGCCGCGCCTGGTCACCGCCATCAGGGCGTACGTTCCATGAGTGCCGACACCGCCGAGCGGAACCCGGCGAGGCGTTCGGCGGCGAGGCCCGCGTCGATGCGGGGTTCGTAGACGGCGGCGGGCCGCCACTCCGGTACGGCGTCGGCGACCGAGAGGGCGGGGTCGATGCCGATGCGGGCGACGGCGGCGGCCCCGAGCGCGGTGACGTCGGTCAACTCCGACACCTCGACGGGTATTTGCAGCAGATCCGCCTGGGTCTGCATGAGCAGGGACGACCGTGTCAGACCGCCGTCGACGCGGAGACTCGTCAACGGCTCCCCCGTGTCCGCGGCCACGGCGTCGGCGAGCGCGGCGACCTGTGCGGCGATTCCTTCGCACAGGGCACGCACGAGATGGCCCGCTGTGGTGTCGAGGCCGAGGCCGCTCATCGATCCGCGCAGGTCACCGCGCCACCAGGGCGCCGCGAGGCCGGCGAGCGCGGGCACGAAGGTGACGCCGCCCGCGTCGGGGACGGCCGATCCGACGGGGTCGATGTCCTCGGCGCCGGCGATCACCCCGAGGTCGGCGAGCCAGCGGACGGCGGACGCGGCGGTGTACACCTGGCCGTCGAGGCAGTAGCTGCTCCGTCCCGCGAGGCGCCAGGCGACGCAGCTGACCAGTCCGGAGTCGCCGCGGCGCGGGCGCGAGCCGGTGTGCGCGAGCAGGAACGCCCCTGTCCCGTACGTGCACTTGGCGGTGCCGGGCGCGGTCACGTCCTGGGCGAGCAGGGCGGCCTGCTGGTCGACGAGGAGGCCGGTGAGGGGGATCTCGGGGCCGAAGGCGGTGGTCGTGCCGAACTCGCCCGCCGCGTCGACGACGCGGGGCAGCCGCTCGTCGCCGAGTCCGTAGAGTTCGAGGGCCCGCGGGGACCACTCGACGGTGTCGAGGTCGAGGAGCTGGGTGCGGCCGGCCGTCGCGGCGTCGGTGACGTACGCGCCGGTGAGCCGGTGGACGAGCCAGACGTCGCTGGTCGTCACGGTGCCGCGCCGGGTGCGGTGGCGACGCAGCCACGCCATTTTGGGGGCGGCGAAGTAAGGGTCGAGGGGCAGCCCGGTGAGTTCCCTCAACTCGTCCTTGTGATCGCTGAGTTCATCACAGACCGACGCGGCCCTGCGGTCCTGCCACACGAGGGCGTCGGTCAGGGGCTCGCCGGTCACCGGGTCCCAGACGAGGACCGTCTCACCCTGGTTCGCGAGGCCGACGGCGGCGACCGGTTCGCCCGCGTCCGCGAGTGCCGCTCGTCCCGCCGCGACGACGGACGACAACAGCTCGGCGGGGTCGACCTCGACGAGCCCTCCGGGGAGGAACCTGGGCCGCACCGGCGCGGCACCCGTCCCGATCACTCCACGCTCCGGGCAGACCACGAGGGCCTTGCTCCCGGAGGTGCCCTGGTCCACGGCGAGCACGGTCCTTCGCGCCGGATCCTGCTCATGAGTGATCACCGCGGCAGCGTGCTACAGCGGCCAGGAGGGCGTCAAGGGAGGGAAATGACAAGGGAGCGTCAGACCCGGACGAGCTATGCGCCGCTGTCGTCGTCGCCGTCCCTGTCGCGCAGCGAACGCACCATGCTCTTCAGGCTCCGGAACGCGGCCTCATGCTCGGCCCCTGTCATGCCCGCCAGCATGCTGACCTCGACGGACCGGACCGCCGCGGTCGCCTTCTCCAGGCTGCGTCGGCCGCTCGGCGTGAGGCTCGTGGGCAGCGCCTTCCCGACGGGCGCCGCCGCGGGCCGGCTCACGTATCCGTCCCGCTCCAGAGCCTGGAGCAGCACGTTCATCGTCTGCCGGGTCACGAAGGCACCGCGCGCCAGCTCGGAGTTCGACAGGCCAGGGCGTTGGGCCAGCAGCTCCAGGCAGGAGTAGTGCGTCACGCTCATGCCGAGCGGCCGCAGCACTTCCTCCATGGCCGCGCGCAGCGCGCTCGACGCCTCTTTCAGCAGGTAGCCCAGTGACCTGTCCAGGTCGATGCCGGCATCACTTTGACTCATGTCAGGATTCTGACATACCTTCTACATGTCAGTTAGCTGACACGCAGCACTCTGACACGAAGGAGAAGGAGCACCCTCATGCCCGTCACCGGCCCCGACTTCATCTCGCTCCAGGCGCGCGACCTCGTCGCTTCGCAGGCGTTCTACGAGCAGTACCTCGGCCTCGTCCGCTCGCAGGCCGGACCCCCGCACGCCGTCGTCTTCGAGACGAAGCCGATCGCGTTCGCACTCCGCGACATCGCCCCCGGCACCGACCTCTCGTCCGGCGACCGGCCCGGCATCGGTGCCGCGATCTGGCTCCACGCCACCGACGTCCAGGCCATCCACGACGCCCTCGTCGCCGACGGCCACACCATCGTGTCCGACCCGATCGACGGCCCCTTCGGCCGTACGTTCACCTTCGCCGACCCCGACGGCTACCACGTCACTCTCCACGACCGCGTCTGACCGGGTACCACACGACGACCAGCGCGCCGACCGTCACCACCAGCACGGCCAGCACCCGCATCGCGGTGTCGAGGGCGGTGGTGAAGTCGGCGACGACTGCGTGCCGCAGGCCCGGCGAGGTCAACTCCTTTGCGGACAGGGCCTGTTCCGCGGCAGGAACGGTCGTCGGCGCGTCGGGGCCCCGCAGCGGGGCCGGGAGGCCCGCGGTGAACATCTGGGTGACCACGCTGCCGCCGACCGCCACACCCAGCGCGCTGCCCAGCTCCCGCGCCAGGCTCTGCAGCCCCGAGCCGACTCCCGCCCGGTGCGCGGGCAGCGCGGACATGATGCCGTGCGACAGCAGCGGCGTCGCGAGGCCGCAGCCGGCCGCGGTGAGGGTCGCCCCCAGTGCGTACAGGGGGTACGGAGTGCTCGGACCGACCAGCGACACCGTGCCAAGACCCGCCGCAAGCACCGCGAGCCCCGACGCGAGCGTCGGCCGCGGACCGACGCGCCGCTCCAGTACCACCGCGCAGCGCGGCCCGACCAGCAGCGCCCCCGCCATCGGCAGCAGCCGCACCCCCGCCCCCAGCGGCGAGTAGCCCTTGGCGTACTGCAGGTACTGCCCGTTGACGTAGAACAGGCCGAACATCCCCAGGAACACCAGGGCCATGCCGACCGCGCCCGCCCGCACCACCGGCACGGCGAACAGCCTGGGGTCCAGCATCGGATGCTCGCGCCGCAGCTCCCGTACCGCCCAGACCGCCAGCAGCACCACCGCCGCCGCGAACCCGGCCAGCACCCGCGCGCTGCCCCACCCTGCCTCCGGGCCGGAGACGATGCCCGACAGAAGGGCGAGGAACCCGGCCGTCAGGAGGCCCGCCGACACCACCGACAGCGGACGGTCGTACCGCGGAGGCGCCGGGGAGAACACCAGCACCAGGACCAGCGCCGTCACGGACAGCGGCACCACGCACCAGAACAGCGCGCGCCACGAACCGAGTTGGAGCGCCGCGCCGCCGCCGACGTTGCCCAATACGGCGGCCAGGCCCGTCATGGACGCCCACACCGCCACCAGCCGCGGCCGACGGTGGACCGGCGCGCCACCCACCATGAGGGCGAGCGTCGTCGGCAGCACCGCGGCGGCGCCCACGCCGCTCACCACCCGGCCTGCGATCACCGTGCCGACGCCGGGCGCCACCGCGCACAGTACGCAGCCCGCGGTGAACAGGCCCATGCCCACCGACAGCACCCTTTTGCGGCCCAGCCGGTCGGCGAGCGCGCCGCCCGGGACGAGCAGACAGGCGAAGAAGACCACGTAGCCGTCGACGACCCACATCACGGACTCCGCCGACGGGTGCAGTGTGCTGCGCGACAGTGCGGGGATCGCCAGATTCACGGCGGAGACCATGCCGACGACCAAGGTGACGCACAGGCACATCACCGCGACGGTCGGCAGGCCGGGTCCGTGGGGCTCGGGCTCCGGGGGGTCGGAGGTCGGGGTGCTGCCGTGCGGGAGCGGCTCGCCGTCGCCGTGAGCGGGCGTCCTGCCGTCCGTGGGTGAAGGCCCGGGCTCGGGGCTCATCGCGTGCCGCCTCCCGCGCGCACCAGTTCGGCCCGGAAGGCCAGCCGGTCGCCGCGGATGCGCAGGAACTCCAGGTCCACCGGCCGCCCGTCCGGCATCCTCGTCAGGCGTTCGACGGTGAACAGCGCCGAACCTGCCGGGATGTCCAGCAGGGCGCACGTGTGCGGGTCGCCGCGCACCGCGTGCATGGTGACGCTCGCGGAGCCGAGCCGGCCGCCGATGGACTGCTCGATGAGGCCGAACAGGTCGCGTCCCGCCAGATCGGCGGTGAGCAGGGGCTCCCCGATGTCGGCGGCCAGGTAGGTCAGATCGAGGGAGAGCGGTACGCCGTCCAGCAGCCGCAGCCGTTCGATGTGGACCACCCGCCCGCCGTCCGGCACACCCAGCTTGCGCGCCACTTCGCTGGGCGGGCGCACGAGATCCGCCACCCGCACCTGGTTGACCACCTCGCCGTGCGTGCCCAGCGTCTCCGCGAGGCCGGTCAGCCCTTCCAGGGTGTGCTCGTAGGGCCGCCGCACGATCACCGTGCCGACGCCCTGGCGCCGCTCGACCACGCCCTCGCCGCGCAGCACGCCCAGCGCCTCGCGCACGGTGTTGCGCGAGACCGCGAAGTCGGCGATCAGCGTCCGCTCGTCCGGCAGCGTGCCCGAAGCGAAGGCACCGGAGGCGATCTGACGGCGCAGCACTTCGGCGACCTGCCGGGCCCGGTCCGCCCGGGTCCGCTGCCGGTTCTGCGGTGCCCGCTCGGTGGGCGAGGCGTTCATGGGACCTCCGCTGCACGTGTACGCCATGGCGCGGTCGACCGGACAGGCTCTCTCGTCCGGCCCCCGTCGAAACTAGGGCGCAAACATTTCCGGGACGTTACGCCACCTGCCCTGACCTGCGACGACGGTCGTGGCCTGCGGCGGAGCAAGCAGCCCGGACCCGTTCCGCCACCTCCGGCGCCGCCCCGAACCTCTCCTTCCCTTTCCGTTTGCCGAAACCCTTGTTCCGTCTGACGGACTCGCCTAAGGTCAGCCGCCCCGGCCCGGCCGCCCCGTGCGGCCGGGCTTTCCCTGTGCGAAACGCCAAAGGAGCGTGCGGTGGAGAACGAGTACGCGGACGAGGGCCGCGGCATCGGCGACGGCGTCGGCAGTGACGGCGACGGCGACGGTGAGTCACGCGGCGTAGGACGACGCAGCTTCGTCGTCGGGGCCGGGCTGGCCGGCACCGGCGGCCTCCTCGGCACCGCCGGAGCTGCACCCGCGGCCGCCACCGAACACGACGCACACGACCGCGGTCGGTCGGGCCGCGACGGACACGACACCTTCGGCCCCGAGGACTTCCGCGCCCGCCGACTGCTGCTCGTACCCGACGTCGTCCTGCTCCCCGAAGGGCCCGTCAAGGACCGCGCGGTGCTCGTCCAGGGCGGCACCTTCCGGGCCGTCGGGCCGGTCCGCAAGCTCACCCAGGCACACCGGAACGCCAAGGTAGTGCGCCTCAAGGGTCACTTGCTCATGCCGGGCTTCGTGGACTCCCACCACCACCTGACGCAGAGCTTCGGCAAGGCCCAGGCGTTCGGGCAGCCGTCGGAGATCTTCAAGACCGTCTGGGAGCCCCTCGAACACGCCCTCGACGAGGAGACCGCACACCTCTCCGCGAAGCTCGCCGCACTGGAGGCGCTGCGCGGCGGGTTCACCACCGCCGCCGACGCGGGCACCCGCGCGCCCGTCGACGTGGGCGTCATCGCCAAGGCCGCCGAGGAGGCCGGGCTGCGCTGCGTGCTGTCGAAGGTCGTCTCCAACGGCAAGGGCGGCGAAGAGCACCTGGCGCGGTTCCAGAGCTCCCGGCTGATCCATCCCTCACTCGCGATACCCGTCCCCGAGGACGCCACCGCGGACGTGCTGAAGAAGACCGCCGACCTGTGCGCGGACGCCGACGCCGTCTTCCAGGTCCACGTCAACGAGCACCTGGCCTCCGTCGAACGCTCCCTCAAGAGCGTGGGCCGGCGCCCGTTGTCGTACCTGCACCACATCGGCGCCCTCAACGCGCACACCCTCGGCTCCCACGCCACCCTGCTCACACCCGACGAGATGCGCATGCTCGCCGACACCGGCGCCGCGGTCAGCTACAACCCGGTGGCCAGCGCCTGGAAGGGCAACGCCGTCGCGCACGCCCTGATGTGGCACACCATGGGCATCCGCTTCGGCACCGGTACCGACGGCACGCGCGGCAACGGCTTCCGCCTCGTCGACGCCGCCGAGAGCGCCCAACGGCTGTCCTACGGCCTGATGACCGGCGACTCCTCGTGCGGCGCGGGCCGCGTGTGGCTCACCCACGCCACCTCGCTGAGCGCCGACGCCGTCGGACTCGGCGAGGTGACGGGCGAGATCGCCGTCGGCAAGGCGGCCGACTTCCTGCTCGTCGACCTCCAAGTGCCCGAGCTCACGCCGTCGTACGACCTGTCGTGGGAGCTGGTCAGGATGGCCGACCGCGACCAGATCAGCGCGGTCTTCGTGGACGGCAGGCTGCGCCTGTGGCACGGCTGGCCCACCGACTGGGACGGGCGTGCGCTGGTCCGCGAGGCCGCCGAGACGGGGCCCGAGGTCGTGCGGCGCGCCCGGATCCAGCGGGTGGACCCGGACCCGGACCGCACCGCCCGCCGCGCGCCGGGGCGGACGCGCTCCTGAACGAGCGCGGCGGCCGGGGGTGTCCGCAACGGTCCCGGCCGCCACGGCGGCCGGAACCAGGGTCCCCCTTAGGGGATCACCGTTCCGGTGCCGTTGTCCCCGCTCAGGTTCAGGCCGAACAGCGCCTTCGGCGCCGGCGCCCCGATGTCCGTCGGGTTCTGCGCGGACGACTGCGCGGCCGTCAGGCCCCCGGCGGCGCCGCGCAGCAGCCACACCGCGCCGCCGTTCTTGACGGCACCCAGGTCCTCGCCCGGCGCGCCCGCGATCAGATCCGCCCTGCCGTCACGGGTCACGTCGAGCAGCCGCACCGACCCGCCGAAGACGTCGCCGGACTCCGCGACCCCGGGAACGTCGGCCGTGTCCTGGTGGAACGCCTGCGCACCCTTGCCGGTGAGCCCGTCCTTGCCGCCCTTGAGCAGCACCACGGCCCCGGCCTTCGCCTTGGAGCCGATCGCCTCGCCGGGGACGCCGACGGCGAGGTCGGGGTATCCGTCGGCGTTCGCGTCGCCCGTGCCGAGGCGGCCGCCGAACTGGTCGCCCTTCTCGCTCGCCCCGGGCACACCGGCGGTGTCCTGCGTGATCGTCTGCGTACGGGTCTGGCTGGGACCGGACGACGAGCCGTAGTAGATCTTGACGGTGCCGGGGTCCTCCTCGGTGCCCTCGGTGTCGCCGTTCGGGAAGATCCGGGTGGCGAGGTCGGCCTTGCCGTCCTGGTCGAAGTCGGCGACGGCGGTGCCTGCCGCCGAGCCGAGGCGCTGCGGGACGGTGGACAGGCCCGTCTTGGTGCCGAGCCACAGCTTGCCGCCCTCGGCGTGGTTCTCGTAGACGTAGAACGTCGCCAGGTCCTCGATGCCGTCGCCGTTGAAGTCGCCCACGGCCGTCGAGTTGATGAAGTTGTCCGTGCTGTACACCTTCACCTGCTGCTCGCGCGCGGGGGCGCCGTCACGCCGGAAGGGGCCGTAGAGCACGTCGTGGTAGTCGCGGTCCTCGCTGTTGCCCATGAACAGGTCGGCGTGCCCGTCGCCGTCGAGGTCGCCCGCGGTGAGGTCCTCGCCGACCTGGGAGTTCGCCGGTGCGGGAAGGCGCACGGCGTCCTGGCCCGAGATGCCGGTCCTTTGGCCCCACAGGACGGTCACGGACCCGCCGACGTTGTTCTCGGGCCGGTACTCGCGGCTCACCACGGCCAGATCGGTCAGACCGTCGCCGTCCAGGTCGCGGGAGACCATCGCGTAGCCGAAGCCCTGGTTGTCGCCGGGGGTGCCGGGGACGCCGGGGGTGTCCTGGTCGATGACCGTGGTGCGCGCGGGGTCGAAGCCGCGCGCGGAGCCGTACCTGATGGTGATGTAGCCCGCCCAGGTGTGGCCGCCGACGGTCGCGCCGGGCGCGGCCACGGCGACGTCCTGGTAGCCGTCGCCGTCGAAGTCCTCTCGTACGGTGTTCCCTCGCACGGTGTTCTCTCGCACGGCGGCGTCCTTCGCGGACGCGGTCGTCGCGGACGCGGTGCCCGCGAGGACCGGCACGCCGAGCGAACCGATCAGGGCCGCGGCCACGGCGGTCGAAGTGGCGGTAGATATGGCGGGTCGGCGGATGCCCACGGTTCCTCCTAGAGCGCGCACGCGGTCGGAAAGGTCGAGAACACGTGCGCACGGACGTGACTCACCTCGGAGACACGCGGAAACAACCGATGGTTGTGCGCGACACAGCGGGTGAACGGAGTCCTAACGGGTCCGGCGGATGCGGATCGGGCCGCGGGCTTCCGCCGGGTCGACACGCTCGCCGCCCTGGGTGATCTCCACCTCGCCGGCCTCGACCAGGTTCCGGGCCGCGCGGCGGGCGGGCTCCATGAGCTCGCGCCAGCCGTCGTCATCCCCGTCGTGCGCCGCCCGCGCGGCGTCCGAGGGGCAGATCGTGGCGTCCGGGGCACGGCGGTCGAGCAGCTCCAGGATGGTCTCTTCCAGGCGCCGCTCGGTCTTCCGCTCGCTCTGCGTCACCGGACCAGTCTCGCACGGCGGTGAGCGCCGTCAGCGTCTACAACGGCCGGTCGTTGAGGATCTTCTGGAAGAGCCGGTGGTCGCGCCAGGCGCCGTTGATGTAGAGGAAGGACGGCGCGACGCCGTACTCCTCGAAGCCGCACTTCGTGAGCACGCGCTGCGACGCGGTGTTGTGCAGCAGGGTGCCCGCTTCGACGCGGTGCAGGCCGAGTTGGGCGTCCGCCGCCGCGCAGACGTGCCGCGCGGCGGCGGAGGCGAGGCCGCGGCCCACGTGTTCGGCGTCGATCCAGTAGCCGAGGTTCCCGCTGCGGGCCGGGCCGAGCACGATGTTCGAAACGGCCGCGTGGCCGACGATCTCGGCGCCGCACACGAGCACCCAGTGCGCGGAGCGGCCCGCCCGGCCGTCCGCCAGCTGCACCCGGACCCGCTCGGCCTGCCCTTCCGGGGTGTAGAAGGCGGCGGGACGGTCCGGGTCCCAGGGCTCCAGGTGATCGCGGTTGCGCCGGTAGGCGCGGGCGAGCGCCTCCGCGTCGTCGAGGGCGACGGGTCGGATGAGGATCCCTTGCGCGAGGTCGACCGCTCCACTGATCATGCGCTCATCGTACGAGCGGCCGACCGGGACAAGTCTTCAGCGCCCGCCCGCGACCCGCAGCACGGTGCCGGTGGCGTAGGACGCCTCGTCCGAGAGCAGCCAGGCGACGGCCGCCGCGATCTCGGAGGGCTGTCCGGAGCGCCCGAGCGGGATGCCCGCGGCGAGCTTCGCGGGGCGCTCGGGGTCGGCGTGGAACTCGGTCCAGATGACGCCGGGGGCGACCGCGTTGACGCGGATGCCGTCCCCCGCGACCTCCTTGGACAGGCCGACCGTCATCGTGTCGACGGCGCCCTTGGCGGCGGCGTAGTGCACGTACTCGCCGGGGGCGCCGAGCGTGGCGGCGGCGGACGAGATGTTGACGATGGCGCCGCCGCCGTTGGCCTTCATGTCCCGCACCGCACGCCGGGCGCAGAGCAGATAGCCGAGCACGTTCACTTCGAGCGCCCGGCGCATGCCGTCGGTGTCGGCGTCGGCGAGGAGCCCGACGGGGCCGCTCACCCCGGCGTTGTTGACGAGGCCGGTGACCGGGCCGAGCCCGGCGGCGGCGTCGAAGAGTCGGTCGACGGACGCCTCGTCGGCGGTGTCGACCTCGACGGTGAGGCAGCGGCGGCCGGCGGCGCGGACCGCGTCGGCGGCCTCCTCCGCGGCGGTCGCGTTGGAGCGGTAGCCGATGACGACGTCGTGGCCGTCCTCGGCGAGGCGGGCGCTGACAGCGGCGCCGATACCGCGGCTGCCGCCGGTCACGACGGTGACGGGGCTGGCGGGGTGGTGCTGCACGGGGACCTCCGGCTCTGGGTGGCTGACTGTCGCGCCGCCCGGGCGCGGGGATCGCCCGCGCCCGGATCACGCCGTCATCCTACGAACCGGTGATCTTGGTCAGCCGCGAGGGGCCTCGTGACCGGACTCGTGACCGGTCCCGGCGGCCACGCCGACCAGCGTGGCGCCCGCGGTGTCGCACCGCAGCTTCAGCACGTTCCGGTGAGGCTGCCACTGGGCGAGCCCCTTGTGCTCGCGCAGCAGGCGGCGCAGGTGCTGCGGGTCGCGTGTCCACAGGGCGGCGGGGACACCCCTGGTCGGGCCGAGCACGTGCAGGGCGATGCGGCCGTCGTCCGCGACGTCGTACGAGGACAGGAGCACGTCGACCGAGGTGTCACGGGTGTCGTGCGCGGGAGAATGCGTCATGGGGCGCCTCCGAGGTCGTGGACCCCGGGCTTCGCCGACCCGGTGATCCGCCGTTCCCCGTGCACGTCGCACGGGGCGGGTCGTCACCCGGGGCACCCGCGACGGAGCGGGGTGCCGTCCAGCGAGCCGGGGCTTGACACTGGAACTCGTGACCCGCCCCGACCGTAACACCTCGGCTAGCGGGACGTCGCGGGAGTAATCGCGTCCTCCGGAGCCGCCTTCTCCGCGGGCAGGCTGTCCATGAAGGAGCTGACCGAGAAGACCGCGTTGCCGGGGCCCGCGGGGCCGTAGCCGGGCGGCGAGCTGAGGCCGTTCGCCTCCATTGTCGCGCGGTAGGCCTCCAGGAGCCGCACGTGGTACTCCAGCGGCGCGCCCTGCGGGTTGGCCTTGCCGAGCGGCGTCGTGGGCTCCGGGCACCAGGTGGTGAAGCGGGGCGTGATGCCGCGCGACATGAAGTACTGCAGGCCCTCGACGGTCGAGTCGATGGCCTCGTCGACGGTCTTGAAGCCGAACGGCTCGGCCATCTCGACGCCCGCGACGAAGTTCGGGATCACGTTGCGCGGCCCGAACACCTCGGCGGAGTCCAGGATGCGGCGGTGCCACTCGTCACGGCCGACGTACCGCTCCTTGCCGGGGCAGTACCGCTCGAACAGGTACGGGTCCCACACCTCGTAGTTCGGGTGGTAGATCCGCACTCCGTAGTCGTGGAAGCGCTGCACGTCCTCCTTGGGCAGCGCCTGGGCGACGACCTTGCCGATCCAGCGGCCCGGGAAGCGCTCCTCGATGGCCTTCGCGTACTGCCCGTAGAAGTCGGCCTCGTCCTTGCCCTGGAGCCGCGTGGTGATGGCGCCGCCGGTGAGCGTGTACGCGGTGGAGGACTTGTTCGTGTCGTACTTGTCGATGATGGCCAGGGCTTCGAGGACCTCGTCCATCGGCTTCACGCCCGTGTAGGGGCGGCCCGCCGCCTTCTGCTGGCGCCAGTTGTGGTTGATGTCGCAGTACTGGCACTCCTCCTTGGCACCGAAGTACTGGCAGACCCGGAAGACCGTCAGGTAGATGAGATAGCCCCACTGGATGGTGGGCGCCACCTCCATCACCGACTTGCCGTTCTCCAGCGTGTGCCGGTAGTAGTCCGGCATCGGGGGCAGGCCGACGTCGGAGATCCGCACCCCGTCCAGGTACAGGCCGAGCACGCCGTGGTCGTCGGCGGCGACCCGGTAGGGCGAGGACGGGTTGACGCGCACCGAGACGACGGTGCGGCGCAGCTCGTACGGGCCGCCGGTGAGGACGATCTCCTCCGGCGGCCTGCGCAGGGCGGCGGCGCCGAGCTCGGGCAGGGTGCCGTGGTCGAAGGAGAAGATGAAGTACGACTTCGGCTTGACCTCGCCGTTCTCGTTGTCGCTGAGCGCCGACTCGTCGAAGGCGATGCCGCCGCGCAGCAGATCCTCCTTGATCACGGCTTCCCGCGGCACGTGCGGGAACCGCTCCATGAGTGACTCGATGAGCTGGGTACGGCTCTCGCTGCGGCTTGGCATGGGCCGGGCACCTCGGATCCTGTTCGGTCGATCTGTCCAGTCCACGCTAATACCCGCGCGATCCGTTCCGGATCCGACTCCGGTCTCAGTGCGTCTCCGCCGCAGGTCTATGCTGCGGGCCACTCCAGTGGCACCGGGACTCCGCTGCGGGCCGACGCGTAGCCGGCCTCGACGACACGCAGGGTGCGCAGGCCGCCCTCGCCGTCCGCGACGTTCATCGCGCCCTCCTCGGCCCCGTACAGGAACGCCCGCAGCATCAGCTCGTCCAGGTCGGCGCCGAAGGGCACCTCGGTGCCGCTGCCCCTGCGCTCGCTGAAGCCGTGCAGCTTCTGGTCGAAGGCGTCCATTTCCAGGGTGGCCCGCTCGCCGACGACCGTGAGTTCCAGGCCGCCCCAGGAATGGTGGGAGCGGGGGTGCGACCAACTGCAGTCGATGGTGGCGACGGCGCCGTTGGAGTACGTCACGCTGACCAGGCCGCTGGTCTCGGCCGCGACCTCGTCGGCGTACAGGAGGTTGTTGGTCTGCGCGTACACCTCGACGGGAGTGGCCCGGCCGAAGAGGTCGTCGAGCAGGTCGGCGAGGTGCACGGTGTGATCCATGAGGGCGCCGCCGCCGGAGAGTGACGGGTCGGCGAACCAGCGGCGGGCGCGGGTCGGCATGGCGCCGTTGTTCGCGCCGGACACGGCGAGGACCCGGCCCGCCTCGCCCGCCGCGACGGCGGCCTTCACCGCCGCGTAGGCCGGGCTGAACCGCACCGGGTAGGCGACCGCGAGGCGCACGCCCGCGGCCCGGCAGGCGGCGACCATCGCCTCGCCGTCCTCGACCGTGGCCGCCAGGGGCTTCTCGCACAGGACGGGCACGCCGTGCGCGGCGGCGCGTTCGACCAGGGGGCGGTGCCGTGCGTTCTCGGAGCAGACGATCACCGCGTCGGGGCCCCAGGCGAAGGCTTCGTCGTACGTGTCCGCGTACGCGACGCGCGCCGCGTCGGCGACCGCGCGGCCCCGCACCTCGCCGGGCGCCGCGAGGTCCGTTTCGGGGTCGCTGCCGAGGACGTCGATGCCGGGCATGCGGGAGAGCAGGCGCAGGTAGGACGCCGCGTGGACGTGGGCGAACGACAGGACGGCGACCTTCATCGCGCGGCCTCCTCGGTTTCGGTGGTGTGGGGCAGCTCGACGACGCGGCCGGTGCGGCTGGACTCGACGGCGGCCTCGGCGATCCGGACGGCCTCGATGCCGTCGCGGGTGCTCACCCTCGGCTCCGGCCCGCCGTCCCGCCAGGACGCGGCGAACTCGCGGAGTTCGGTGAGGAAGGGGCTCTCGGTCATGGGGCTGGTCGGTATGCCTTCGTTGGCGGCGCGTACTCCTTGGGCGGTGATGCGGAAGCCGGGCACGGCGGTCGAGTCGTGGTGCAGGAGGCCGTCGGCTCCCGCGACGCGGAACGTCGTGCGGAACCGCTGGTCGGGCAGGCCCCACAGGCCGTTGATGTGGCTGACGGCGCCCGAGGCGTGGGTGAGGACGGCCGACGCGGTGACGACTTCGGGCGGGGCGCCGGTGGCGTGCTCGACGCCGCGCGTCCGCGCGTGCACGCGGACCACGTCGCCCGCGAGCCACCGGGCGATGTCGATGTCGTGGACCATCAGGTCCATGACGACGCCGCCGGACTGGGCCGGGTCGCCGAACCAGGGCGCCCACTGGGGCCGCGCGCCGCCGCGCGAGAAGCGCAGCACGGCGAGTTCGCCGAGGTCGCCGCGGGTCACTGCCCGGTGCAGGGCGGCGTACGCGGGAAAGTAGCGCACGACGTGGGCGGGGTGCAGGCGTACGCCCGCCGCGTCGGCGGCGGCCGCGATCTCCTCGGCGTCGCGGGCGGTGAGGGCGAGGGGCTTCTCGCAGACGACGTGGCGGCCCGCGGCGACGGCGGCGAGGGCGAGCTCCTTGTGGGTGGGGGTGGGGGTGCAGACGTCGACGGCGCTCGTTTCGGCGAGGAGCGCGTCGAGGTGGTCGCAGGACCGGACGTCGTGCCCGCGCTCGGCGTACTCGGCCGCGAGTTTCTCCGCGGATCCGTCGACGGTGTACACGCTCACGCGGGCGCCCAGCGCCAGCCAGCCGGGCAGGTGGGCGCGGGCGATGCCGCCGGCGCCGAGCAGGCCGATGTGAAGCGATCGCATAGGGGGATGCTGCCTTTCCGTCGGGGTCGGCTCTTGCGTCAGTCCGGGGAGTCAGCTCTTGGAGCCGGAGAGGGCGACGCTCTGGACGAAGTGCCGTTGCAGGAAGAGGTAGACGACGAGCATCGGCAGGCTGGCGATCAGCGAACCGGCCATCATCACCGGGTAGTTCGTCTCGTACTGCCCCTCCAGCGAGGTCAGTCCCGCACTGATCGGCATCTTCTCCGGGTCGGTGTTGACGATCAGCGGCCACAGCAGGTCGTTCCAGGACCACATGGCGGTGATGACGGCGAGCGCGGCCAGCGCGGGCCGGATCAGCGGCAGCATGATCGACCAGAAGATCCGGAAAGAGCCCGCGCCGTCGATGCGCGCCGCCTCCTCCAGTTCCCTGGGGAGGGTGAGGAAGAACTGGCGGAGCATGAACGTGCCGAAGGCGCTGAACATGCCGGGCAGAAAGAGCGCGGGCGCGGAGTTGAGCAGTCCGAGGGACTGGATGATGTCGTACTGCGGCAGGACGAGCAGGGAGCTCGGCACCATCAGGACGGACAGGAAGAGCGCGAACAGGACGTTGCGGCCGCGGAATTGCATGCGCGCGAACGCGTAGGCGGCGAGTGAGCAGAAGACGAGCTGTCCGACGGTGCGTCCGATGGTGTTGATCAGGCTGTTGGTGAGCATTTCGCGGAACGGCAGCGCTGTGAAGACTTCTTCGAAACTGTCCCAGTTCCAGTCCTTCGGCAGGAACGTGGGCGGCACCTGGGAGGTTTCCGCGAGGGTCTTCAGCGCGGTGAGCAGCTGCCACAGGAACGGGAAGGTCATGACGAGCGCGCCGAGCGAGAGCACGGCGTGAGTGGCGACGGATCCCGAGTCGATGCGCTTCCGGTCAGGCATAGTGCACCCACCTCTTCTGGATCCGGAACTGGAGATACGTCAGGGCCGCGATGACCAGCATCAGGAGGAAGGCGAGCGCGGCCGCGGCGCCCTGGGCGTTCTCGATGAACGCCCATTTGTAGAAGAGGCCGACGACGGACTGCGTATCGCCGATCGCGGGGTTCTTCTCGGCCATCATGATGTAGATCAGGTCGAAGGTCTGCAGGGAATTGATCATGCAGATGACGGAGGCGAAGAAGATGGTCGGGCTGAGCAGCGGGAGCGTGATGGTGAAGAACCGGCGCAGCGGTCCCGCCCCGTCGAGTTCCGCGGCTTCGTAGTAGTCCTGCGGTATTCCTTTGACGCCCGCCATGAAGATGACGAGGTAGTAGCCGGTGGTGGACCAGACCATCACCGTGCCGATCGCGTAGACGGCGGTGGACGGGTCGGAGACCCAGTAGTGCTCGTCGACGCCGAACCAGCTCAGGATTTCGTTGACGAGCCCGAAGTCGCCGTTGTAGAGCCAGTTCCAGACGAGGCCGACGGCGACGGGCAGCGTCACGAACGGGATGAAGTACAGGGCGCGGTAGACGGATACGCCGCGCAGTCCGCGCCGGTTCAGGAGCGATGCGACGACGATGGCGACGGGCAGCGCCATGAGCCCGATGACGCAGTAGATGAGTGTGTTTCCGAGGGCCTGCCAGACGGTGACGTCCTTGATGACGCGCAGGTAGTTGTCGGTGCCTATGAAGGTGTGGCCGCCGAACGCGCCGAATTCGGTGAAGCTGAAGTAGAGGGTCTGCAGGAGCGGCCAGAAGTAGAAGACGGCGAAGCCGAGGCCGAGCGGCGCGATGAACCAGTAGGCGGACCGCTGGTTGCGGGGTCCGGGGCGCGTGCCGGACGCCGATGTCCGGCTGCGTCCGGCCGCCTTCGCGGCGGCCGTCGCGGGAAAGACACTCATGAGTCGCGTTCCTCCTTCAGGGCCCGGTCCATCTGCTCGCCCAGCGTGCGGGCGGCGGTCTCGATGCCGCCCTTTCCGCTGAACGCGGCGCCGAGCAGCGGGTATTGGAGGTTCTCCCAGACGGCGGTGTTCTTGGAGCTCGGGTAGGGAACCGCGTATTCCTGCATCTCCAGGAAGTGCTTCAGGTCGAATTCGGGCATCGACTCGAGCCAGGCGTCCTGCGTCCCTTCGTACGAGGAGATGGTGACGCCCGCCTTCGCCTGGATCTCGGCGGCTTCGCGGCCCGCCATGAAGTGCACGAACTTCCAGGCGGCCGCCTTCTTGTCGCTCTTGGCGGAGATGACGTTCGCGAGGCCGTGGATGATGGTGGCCCTGCGCTTTCCCTTGGGCAGGACGGCGATGCCGCCGTGGTCCTTGAGCGCGGGCACGGCGTACATCTGTCCGGCCATCGCGGAGAGGTCGTAGTTCATGGCGACCTTCTCCGACCAGTACCGCACGCGTCCGACGGACTCGACCATGGCGCTCTGCGGGGGCGACCAGCCCCGGTCGATCAGGTCGGTCAGGAAGCGCATGCCCTCGATGGACCGTTCGTCGCCGAAGCCCGAGCGGCCGTTCTCCAGGACGTAGCCGTCGGCGGCGCAGATGGCCGGGTAGATCTTGATCTGCCGGTCCATCTCGGCGGCGAAGCCGTGCACGCGCTTGCGCGGGTCGGTGAGTTCGGCGGCGGCGTCCCGCACGTCGTCCCAGGTCCAGCTCGCGTCCGGGTACCTGATGCCCGCCTTGTCGAAGAGCTGCTTGTTGTACCAGAGGCCGATGGTGTCGAAGTCCTTCGGCAGCCCGTACTGCGTGCCCCGGTAGGAGTAGAGCTTCACCAGGGCCTTCGGGTGACGGTCCACGGGGGTGGCGTCGGCCTTGATGTGCCCGGAGAGCGGTTCGAGGACGCCGTTGGCCGCGTACAGCTGGAAGTTGACGGCGTTCATCCAGAACACATCGGGTGCGGTGCCGCCGCGCATGGACGTTTTCAGCGTCGTCCAGTAGCTCGCCCAGGGCGTCAGCTGGATCCGCACCGAGATGCGCGGGTTCCGTTTCTCGAAAGCGGCGATGATCTGCTCCATGCCCGGCATCTGCGCCGGGTCCCACATCCCGTACGAGAGCGTGGTCCTGCCACCGCTGTCCGTGCCGCCGCCCCCTCCGGAGCAGGCGGCGAGCAAGGGGGCCGCCACCGCCCCGCCGAGCAGAGTCCTTCTGCGCATGTGCGCCTTCGCCTCCCGATGAGTCGCCGGACGCCCCACGGCCCCGCCCGCGAGGGCGGCCCGCCGCTACGACGCCTTGTCCGCGAGCAGGTCCTCCTCCACCCGGTCGAGCGCCTTGCGCACGGCGCCGATGGCCACGCCGCGCTCGCCGAGCGTGCTCAGGGCGATGCGCGGGACGTGCAGGGTCATGGGGCGCAGCCGCTCCTCGAGCAGCGGCACCAGGTGGCGGCCGACGGGGGTCGCCCCGCCGGTCAGCACGATCAGTTCCGGGTCGACGGCGAGCGCGAGCGCCGCGATGCCGGGTGCGAGCCGGTCGGCGAAGTCCGCGACGGCGGCCAGGGCCCGCGGGTCCGCCGCGTCGGCCGCGCGGGCCAGCGCGGCGACCTCGGACTCGCCGGTGCGCCGCCCGTCGGGGCCGCCCGGCCACTTCAGGGCTTCCTGGGCGGTGCTCATGCCGAGCAGGGGCAGCATCCCGAGTTCGCCGGCGCCGCCCCGCCTGCCCCGGTGCAGCCGCCCGCCGATGGTGAGGCTGCACGAGACGCGGTGTCCGGTCAGGACGCAGACGACGTCGCCCGCGAGGGTGGCGGCGCCCTGCCAGCGCTCGGCGAGGACCGCGAGGTTCACGTCGTTCTCGACGAGGGTGTGACCGGGTTCGCCGTCCTCGATCAGCCGTCCGAGGTCGACGCCGGACCACTCGGGCACGACCACGGAGGTCACGACGCCGCCCTTGTCGACGACGCCCGGCACGCCCACGCAGCGGGCGAGGACGGCGGCGCGGCGCGGGACGTGGGCGTCCAGGAAGGTCTCCGTGGTGTGGCGCAGCAGGTCGAGGCGGGCGCTGCCGCCGAGTCCGGGGTCGATGGCGCCGCGGTGGGCGGCGAGGACGGTGCCGCCCAGGTCGGCGAGGAGCAGCACCATTTTGTGGAGCCCTATGTCGGCGCCCAGGACGTATCCGGCTTCGGTGCGGAAGCGGAAGCGGCGTGCGGGCCGGCCCGGCGCGCGCTCCCCCGCCTCCTCGGCGGCCTCGCCGACGAGTCCGCGTTCGGCCAGCTCCTCGACGGCGGCTTCCACGGTGGGCCGGGACAGGCCGGTGCTCGCGGCGAGTTCGGCGAGGGTGCGCGGGCTGCGGTGGTGCAGGGCGCGCAGCACGACGGTGGTGTTCAGCCGCCGCAGGGCGATCAGATCGTGCCCCCGTGCCCCGTTTCGCATCAGTCCTCACCCCGGATCCGTGCGGCGGCAGCCCGGCTGACGGGCCACGACGTCCGACGCCGCACGGAATTAGGGAGGAGACTTGCATAACCTTGACGGCCGGGGAACCCCTCCGGCAAGGGTCGGTCTGAGTCAGTCGACGTACGTTTCGAGCGTGCCCCTGCGTCGTACGTCGAGGGTCGCGCAGTGGAACGAGCCGCCGAACGGCGCGTAGTGGAGCAGGTCGCACGGGATCGGCTCAAAACCCCACGCTTCGAGCGCGCGCAGCATGCCCGTGTGGTGCCGCTCCGCGATCACGCGTTTCTCGTCGATCATCAGCACGTTCATGCTGAGCCACTTGCCGCACATGGAGGTCGTCTTCAGCAGGCGTTCGTCGATCGGCTCGGGCTCGGGGGCGATCAGGACGTCCCACGACCTCAGCACGTCAGGCAGGCGGTCGACGTCGACGTACTCGGGATTGACGAGCACCTTGCCGGGCGCGAGCAGCACGAACGTGGTGTCGATGTGCATGGGTGTACGGCAGCGGCTCTCGATCTCGTGGATGCGGTACTCCGGGCCGAGATGGCGGCGCAGCCATTCGATGCCCATCAGGTTGGTGACGTTGCTGCGCGTCACGAACAGGTCGCGGCCCGCGCGCATGAAGTCGGCGGCGTCGAAGACCGGTTCGAACTCGGTGAGGATGTACCGCATGGGCTCGCCGTCCTCGGGAGGACGGAAGTCCTCCGCGAACAGCGCGTCGGTCAGTTGCGGCTTCGGCGCGGACGTCCAGCGCGCACCGCGCCGGAAGTAGTCCTTGAGGAGTTCGCGGTAGGAGTACGTCTCGAAGTACCGGCACGGCCAGGCCATCGGCGTCTCGATGATCTCGTCGCCCACGACGAGCATGCCGTCGCGGGGACAGGCGTTGCAGAAGCCGCGTGACGTCCAGTCAGGGGTGGCGAAGTCGTGCTTGTGCTCGACGGCGGCCGGGCGCGTGACGGTGACGCCGAGGGACTCCAGGAGTGCGACGAACCGGTCGAGTTCGTCCTGGGCCGGCTCGATCAGACGCTTCGGGTACGTGTGGCCCGCGGCGAGACCTTGCAGGCGGGCCGCCCAGGGCGGGATGTTGCAGGTCACGACGGGATGACTGGACGGGATCGTCGCGCCGTCGAGGCGGCCGACGACGACTTCCTCCAGCGGATCCCACTCGTTGTGCGAACTGACGGGCGATACGAGCGTTTTGCGCACCTGAGCCATGCCCCATGGCCTACCACGCGGTGCGCGCCCCACTCGACAGACGTGGCCGGACTGTGAAGATCCAGGTGGGGGTACGCGCGCCTGGTGTGCCCGGATGGGGCAGGATGACGTCCGCGCCGGGCGGAGCTCCTGGAAGCAGTTGTCGTGGCTCCCGTCCCCCGGCGTGACCGCACTCCCCGAATCGAGCAGGTACCCCACGTGACGACACATCACATACGCCGCACTCAGGCGCGTATGCAGGCGCTCTCCCCCCGGACGACGGGAGCGAACCGATGAACCGTGCGCTCACACTGCACGACTGGATCGCGGCCGGCATCGCGGTGGCCGCGGGCGTCGCGGCCGCGTTCCTGCTCCGCGCGCTGCTGCGCTGGCTGGGCGAACGGGCGAGCCGGACCCGGTGGAGCGGCGATGACGTCATCGTCGACGCCCTGCGCACCCTCGTCCCCTGCGCGGCCGTCGCCACCGGACTCGCCGCGGCGGCGGGCGCGCTGCCCCTCACACCGCGCACCGGACGCAACGTGACCACGGCGCTCACCGCGCTGCTCATCGTGGCGGGCACGCTGACGGCGGCCCGGATCGTCACCGGTCTGGTCAGGAGCCTGGCGCAGTCGCGTTCCGGCGTGGCCGGGTCGGCCACCATCTTCGTGAACATCACACGGGTCGTCGTCCTCGCGATGGGCTTCCTCGTCGTCCTGCAGACCCTCGGCATCTCCATAGCCCCGCTGCTCACCGCTCTCGGCGTCGGCGGCCTCGCGGTCGCCCTCGCCCTCCAGGACACGCTCGCCAACCTCTTCGCGGGCGTGCACATCCTCGCGGCGAAGACCGTGCAGCCCGGCGACTACATCCAACTCAGCAGCGGCGAGGAGGGCTACGTCGTCGACATCAACTGGCGCAACACGACGGTGCGGCAGCTCTCCAACAACCTCGTCATCATCCCCAACGCCAAGCTGGCGAGCACCAACATGACGAACTACAGCCGCCCCGAGCAGGAGCTGTCGATCACGGTGCAGGTCGGGGTGAGCTACGACAGCGACCTGGAACAGGTCGAGAAGGTCACGACGGAGGTCGTGGACGAGGTGATGACCGAGATCACGGGGGCGGTGCCCGACCACGAGGCGGCCATCCGCTTCCACACCTTCGGCGACTCGCGGATCAGCTTCACGGTGATCCTCGGCGTCGGGGAGTTCAGCGACCAGTACCGGATCAAGCACGAGTTCATCAAGCGCCTGCACCAGCGCTACCGCGCCGAGGGCATCCGGGTGCCCGCTCCGGCGCGCACGGTCACGGTGCAGCAGGGTGAGCTGCCGCCGCCGCTGGGGATTCCGCACCAGCGGGACGCGTCGATCCCGACCCTGCACTAGGGCCTGTGCGGGCTAGGAGGGACCGACACAGGCCCTAGGCGCCCGTACGGAGCACCGGGCGCCCGTACGGACCCGCTGTCGGCCGAGTGGCCGACCGTTCGGTGGCGGGCGCCCGGGGCCCGTGGTCCACTCGCGGGCATGGGGCACGACCACGGTCCGTCCGCGGCGACGGCGGGCGGCACGCTCAGCGGCACGTACCGCAGCCGTCTGCTGTGGACCATCGGCATCAGCGCGTCGATCACCGTCATCCAGGTGGTCGGCGCCCTGCTGTCCGGCAGTCTCGCGCTGCTCGCGGACGCGGCGCACAGCCTGACCGACGCGGTCGGCGTGTCGCTCGCGCTCGGCGCGGTCACCCTCGCCCAGCGCGCTCCGACGCCCCGGCGCACGTTCGGCTTCTACCGCGTCGAGATCTTCTCCGCGGTCCTGAACGCGCTCCTGCTCGTCGCCATCTTCGTCTGGGTGCTGTGGTCGGCGATCGGCCGGTTCAGCGAGCCGGTGGAGGTCAAGGGCGGCCTGATGTTCGTGGTCGCCGTGGGCGGACTCATCGCGAACCTGGTCGGCCTGTGGCTGCTGCGGGACGCCAAGGACAAGAGCCTCAACCTGCGCGGCGCGTATCTGGAGGTTCTCGGGGACGCGCTCGGCTCGGTCGCGGTGATCGTGGGCGGCCTGATCATCCTCCTCACCGGCTGGCAGGCCGCCGACCCCGTCGCCTCGATCGTCATCGGCCTGCTGATCGTGCCGCGCGCGTACGGGCTGCTGCGGGACTCCGTGCACGTGCTGCTGGAGGCGACCCCGCAGGACGTCGACCTCGACGAGGTGCGACGGCATCTCCTCGCGGAGCGCGGCGTGGTCGCCGTGCACGATCTGCACGGCTGGACCGTCACCTCCGGGATGCCGGTGCTCACCGCGCACGTGGTGGTCACGGACACGGCGCTTGCGGACGGGTACGGGGAGCTGCTGGGCCGTTTGCAGCGCTGCGTCGGGGGCCACTTCGACGTGGCGCACTCGACGCTGCAACTGGAGCCGGAGGGGCATGACGAGGAGGGCGGGGCGCTGCACACGTAAGACTGGCCCCGGGTCGCCGCTCAACCCTCCCGGACCGCCCCGAAGGCAGCGGCCACCGCGTCCCGCACCTCGGCCTCGCCGGGGGCCGCGACACCCCGCTCGGCGGCGATCTCCGAGAGGGAGGTCATCTCCACGTCGGGCAGTCCGCAGGCGGTGAAGCGGGTGAACTCGTCGAGGTCGGACGCGACGTTCAGGGCGAACCCGTGGCTCGTGACGCCGCCGCGGATGCGCATGCCGATCGACGCCAGCTTGTGGTGCCGCGGCGTCCACACGCCGACGAGGCTCTGCGCGCCGGACGGGGTGTCGCGCCGCACCGCGTCGAAGCCGAGCGAGCCCACCGCGTCGACGAGCCCGTTCTCCACCCACCGCACGATGTCGCCGGGACCGCGCTCACGCAGGTTGAGGATGAGATATCCGACGAGCTGACCGGGCCCGTGGTACGTCGCCTGCCCGCCCCGGTCGACCTCGACGAGGGGGATCGGCGAGTCGGCGCGGGGCAGTTCGCCGGGCGGCGTGCGGGTTCCGTACGTGATCACGGGCGGGTGCGTGAGGAGGACGAGACGGTCACCGACGGCCCCGGCACGACGCTGCTCGACCCAGCCCCGCATCGCCTCCATGGCATCCAGGTACGGAACCTCACCCAGGTCGACACGTTCCAGCTCCTGAGCACCCACAGGCCCCTCCTCACGATCACGCGCCCACACGCCCGCACACCGACTGCCGGCATCAACCCGCCCGCCGGTCCGCACATTCCCCGCTTCCAGCGCGTCGATCCGCGCGTGTCCGAGGACCGTTTCCTATCTTGATCCGCGACAGACGAACCAGCAGAACCTGGACACGGAAGCCACATTGAAGTCGACGCTGACGCACCTCAAGCACCTCTCGGCCCTCTCCGGAGCCGCCGCCACCCTCGTGGTCCTGACGACCGTCCCGGCCGCCGCGACCCCCACATCCACGCCGTACGTCCCGCGCCCCGCGCTCACCGCGCAGGCCTCGGCGAGCAGCGTGCGGATCTCCGAGGAGTTCCGCATCTCCGGCGAGAGCCACGACATGCCGGCCGGCACACCCGTCACCCTGCAACAGAGGCAGGGCGCGCGGTGGGTGCCGCTCCCCGCCTCGGTGAACACCACACCCCAGGGGACGTACAAGATGCGGGTCGTGCTGGGCCTCGAAGGCCGCAACGCACTGCGTGTGGCGGGCGGCGAGGCGGTCTCACCCGTGGTGCACGTGACCGTGCGGCCCTGAGACTGCGGGATCTGCGCATGACCGAGGCTCGCGCGGTGCCGAGGTGCCGGGGTGCCGGGGTGCCGCCGGATGAGCATCGTTCGCTTCAACTACCTTGATTGGTGGGGGTGTTGGGTCTCCAGAGACTGTTGACGTTCGCGTGACGGCGTTTCAGGATGGGGGGCTCCCTCCTCAAGGAGCCGGGGAGCCCCCCCCACCGCCCGCGGAGGCCACATGCGTTTGTCCTCATGGCTCGGCGGCCTCGCGGCCACCGCGCTCGCCCTCACCGTTCTTCCCGTCTCCACCGCCCACGCGGACGCCGCCGCCCCCTCGCCGCCCCTGGAGATCCCGGCCGCCCAGCTCGCCGAGGCCCTGCACTGCGGGACGGATCTGGCCGACATGCGCGACGCCAGTGACAAGCCGACCGTCCTCTTCGTGCCCGGCACCGGCCTCAAGGGCGAGGAGAACTACGCCTGGAACTACATGGCCGAGCTCAAGAAGAAGGGATACGAGTCCTGTTGGGTGGACTCCCCCGGGCGCGGGCTCAGGGACATGCAGGAGTCCGTCGAGTACGTGGTGCACGCGACGCGCGCCATCAACGAGGCCACCGGCCGCAAGGTCGACCTCGTCGGGCACAGCCAGGGCGGGCTCCTGACGGCCTGGGCCCTGCGGTTCTGGCCGGACCTGCCGGAGCGGGTGGACGACATGGTGACGTTGGGCTCACCGTTCCAGGGCACCCGGCTCGCCAGTCCCTGCCGACCGATCGCCGAGGTCGCGGGATGCCCGGCGTCGGTGCTGCAGTTCGCCCGTGACTCGAACTGGACGAAGGCGCTCGGCGCCGACGGCACGCCCATGCCGGCGGGCCCCTCGTACACCACGGTCTTCACGTACGCCGACGAGTCCGTCATCGCCGACGGGCAGCCCCCGTCGCTGCCGGGCGCGCACCGCATCGGCGTCCAGGACATCTGCCCGGGGCGGCCGTGGCCGGAGCACATCACCATGGTCGTGGACCAGGTCAGCTACGACCTCGTCGCCGACGCGATCGAGCACTCCGGCCCCGCCGACGCCGGCCGCGTCGACCGCGCACACTGCACCAAGCTGATCATGCCGCTCAACAGCGAGGAAGCGGTCAACGCGCTGCCGGGCCTGCTCAACTACCCGATCGAGCTGCTGATCCACAGTCAGCCGTGGGTGAAGGAAGAGCCCGCGCTGCGCGAGTACGCGCGATAGGGGCCTACGGGCCCCTCAGGAGGGGCCCCCTTGGGCCTCATCACGCAGGCAGCGGGATGATCGTCCGGTACTTCCCGCCCGACGCCTGCTGCGGCGGCTCCTCCGCCCGCTCCACGGTGACGTTGTCCAGTTTGTTGTCGGCGAGCAGGTGCGTCAGGCCGTCATGGGCCTTGCGCCACACGTGGTCCGCGTCCGCGCCGGGCGCCTTGACCATGCGGACCCGCAGCGTCGCGGGAGCAGTCTGCTCGATCTGGAAGAGCTCCACGCCCGGCATGCGGTCGAACAGACTGCTGAAGGCCAAGGGGGTCAGCCGGACGTCGTCGCCGCGGCCGGACGGGAAGGTGAGGATGTCGCCCGCCCGGCCCTGGACGCGGATCGCGGGGGACGACGCGCCGCACGGGCAGGGGTCGGGGCGGAGCATGACGCTGTCGCCGAGGTCGTACCTGAGGAACGGCTGGACGCGGTTGGCGAGGTTGGAGATCAGGACCGTGTGCGAGAACTCGCCCGGCGGAGTGGGCCGGTGGTCCTCGTCGACGGGTTCGACCACGGCCCAGTCGTCGTTGACGTGGTACCAGCCCTCGACACAGCCGTGGCTGAGGTAGGTGCACTCCGTCGCGCTGTACATCGTGCGCACCTTGGCGCCGAAGGCCCGCGCGATGCGGTCGGTGTCGCTGTCGGTCATCGTCTCGCCCGCGGGTTCGACCAGTACCGGGTCGATGTGCAGGCGGCCCGCCTCCTGTTCGGCGGTGAGCAGCATGATCGTGCTCGCGTAGCCGATGACGAAGGCAGGCCGGTACTCGTTGAGTTGGGCCACCAGGTGCGACAGCGGTTCGTGCACGGAGAACGCCCGCAGCAGCTTGCTGCGCCCGCCGCCTTCCTGGGCCATGCGGGAGTAGCCGGCGAAGCCAACGTAGTGCCCCTCGGTGGCGACGAGTTGGGCGAAGCGGCCGCCGTGGGCCACGGCGCGTGCGATGCCGAGCGGGCCGAGCCAGGAGGCGAGCACCCGGGAGGAGACGGCGGAGGACACGTTCATGTACCGGTCGTCGAGCACGAACAGGCCGCGCCTGCCGCTGGTTCCCGAGGTGGTGGCGACCAGGTACCGGCCGAGGAAGCGGCGGCCGATCAGGCCGGGGTCGTCCGTGAACGCGCGGACCTTCTCGAAGGTGATGTCCCGGTCCGTGGCCCAGTCGTCGAAGCGGTCCATCAGCTTCTTCTTGTCGGTGACCGGCAGCAGCGTCGGATCGTCGACCCGCTCGGGCAGACCGCTGTAGAGCTCGCGGTAGTACGGCGACGCGGAGCGGGCGCAGGCCACGAGGTCCGCCAGCCGGTCGCCCCGGCGCCGCGCGACCTCGGCCGGGCCCTGCTTGCGGGCCTTGCGGATGTCCCGCGTCAGCCACGCCATGCTCTCGCTCATCGTCCTGTACTCCTTCGGTGGCAGCTCCGGCCCGCGGCCGGCTTGCCGGGGGGCAGCGGGCACCCATGCCACGACCTTCGCGGATGGGCCGCGGAAGAGCACACCTTGAACAAGGCATAGTCACCCCAAAAGGTGACAACCCCGCCCCGCGAGGCCCGGTGTGGCCCGTTGGCGGCCCCGGACCCCGCGGCGGCCCGCAAGCGCGCCCGTACTGATCGTGTGGCCAACTGCCGCCGGTTCACACGGGGCTGGTTCCGGCCACTCGACGCCCACTCCCGGGCCCCTCGGCCACCCCCGTCCCGATGTCCCCATGTGGGGTGCAGGTACTTCGGAGGCCAAATCAAGACCGATCCCGACGGGTCGAGGCGGCAAGAAAACAACAAGCCAGAATCGGGGCACCGATCATTGGACACGAGTGTCCGGCAGGGGAAACCGGGCGTTTCCAAATCATTGCGATAAGGGGAAGGAATAGCGCAGGCCAGCGAGGGGCGAAGAGACCAAACCAATGGATCGTAATGATCCCGCAAAGATTGACACCACGACGGTTGAGTCCGCCTTGAGGGGGCCTTGACCGCATCCGGAGCGCGGGCGCGATCCGCGCGTTCCGTCAGCGCACCCTTCTGACCTGCCCCTGCGTCCGACCCACTCCACCGATGTCCGCATATGCCGACGTCCGAGGCCGGTCGGGGCCGGACTTCGGCCGGCACATCGTTAAGCATTCATATTGAAATTTACCTTAAACTTGCCCCAGGCATTTGATCACGCAAGAATCGCAGCGTAAAGCATGGGGAATGTCTCATTCCGCCCTGGTGCCTCTATATCGACGTTGCCCTTTAAACTTTGAGCTGCGCATGATCAGGAGCGGCTGCGCTATGCGGCGACACCGTTGTCAGCGCTCCTGGCGAAGGGATTGATCTTGTCTGTCTCCCCCCCACCCCATCCGTCGGACCCTTGGATACGTCGTTTCCGGCCCCGGCCTGAAGCCGACGTACGCCTGATCTGCTTCCCCCATGCGGGCGGCTCGGCCTCCTACTTCCACCCCCTCGCGCAATCCCCCACCCTGCTGCCCGACACCGAGGTCCTCGCGGTGCAGTACCCCGGACGGCAGGACCGGCGCAGAGAGCGACTCCTGGACGGCGTCCCCGAGATGGCCGACCGGATCGCGGAGGCGCTCCTCCCGTTCGACGACCGCCCGATGGCGTTCTTCGGGCACAGCATGGGCGCGGTGCTCGCCTTCGAGGTCGCGCAGCGGCTGCGGGAGGGTGCGACCGGCGAGCCCCGCGCCCTGTTCGTCTCGGGCCGCCGGGCTCCGTCCGTCCACCGTCGCGGCACTGTGCACCTCCTGAACGACGCCGACCTGGTCGGTGAGTTGCGCAGGGCCGGAGGCACGGACCCGCGGTTCCTGGACGACGAGGAGCTGCTCGCCGAGATCATCCCGGTCGTCCGCAGCGACTACCGCGCGGTCGAGCTGTACCAGTGGGCGCCGACGTCCCCGCTGAGCTGCCCCGTCACCGCCCTCGTGGGCGACCGGGACCCGCAGGCCCCGGTCGACGAGGTCGAGGCCTGGCGGCAGCACACCGACGGCCCGTTCGACCTCAAGGTCTTCTCCGGAGGGCACTTCTACCTCAACACGCACCAGCGAGGCGTCGCGGACGTCATCTCCGAGGCGCTCGCGGACAGTGCGCAACGGCCCGCGACGGCAAGGGGGAACGCTCGATGAGGTACGAGATGCTCGGCCCGCTCCGGATCAAGGACGGCAACGACTACGCCACCATCAACGCGCAGAAGGTGGAGATCGTCCTCACGGTCCTGCTCATCCGCGCCGACCAACTGGTCTCCCTGGAGCAGCTGATGCGGGAGATCTGGGGCGAGGATCTGCCCCGGCGCGCCACTGCCGGGCTGCACGTGTACATCTCCCAGCTCCGCAAGTTCCTGAAGGTGCCGGGCGTGGCCGGCAATCCGGTCGAGACGCGTGCGCCGGGCTACGTGCTGCACAAGAACCCCGAGGACCGGATTGACGCCCAGGACTTCCCCGAACTCGTCGACACGGGGCGGGTGTTGCTCCGGGAGAAGCGCTACGACGAAGCGGCGTCCTGCTTCGGGCAGGCGCTCGCCCTGTGGCGCGGGCCGATCCTCGGGCAGGGCGGGAACGGCCCGGCAGCCAACGGCCCCATCGTCGACGGGTTCTCGACCTGGCTGACCGAGATCCGGCTGGAGTGCCAGGAGATGCTGGTCGAGTGCCAGCTGCAGCTCGGGCGGCACCGGGAGGCCGTGGGCATGCTGTACGCCCTGACGGCCGAGAACCCGATGTGCGAGGCGTTCTCCCGCCAGCTCATGCTCGCGCTCTACCGCTCCGAGCGGCAGGCGGACGCGCTGAAGGTGTACCAGTCGGTGCGCAAGACGCTCAACGACGAGCTGGGGCTGGAGCCCGGGCGCCCGCTGCAGGATCTGCAGCGGGCCATCCTCTCGGGTGACATGCACCTGATGAGTTCACCGATGGCGCTGTCCGGCCACTGATCGCGGCGGGGCCGGCGAGTCGTACGTATGCGGAGGAGACGTACGCACCCGGTAGGCCTCAGAACGTGCAGTGCAGGTGCTTGATGCCCTCGATGAAGCTGGAGTCCAGCCTGCGGGGCTGCCCCACGGCACGAATGTGGGGCAGCGCCGCGAGCAACTCCCGGTACAGCACGGTGATCTCCATCCGGGCCAGATGGGCGCCGAGGCAGACGTGCGGGCCCACCGCTCCGAAAGTGATGTGGTTGTTCGTGCCGCGCGTGATGTCGAAGCGGTACGGGTCCGGGAACGTGCCCTCGTCCCGGTTGCCCGACCAGTAGAACAGGAAGATGCGGTCGCCCCTGCGGAACCGGTGGCCGTTCATGTCGCAGTCGCGGGTGGCGACGCGGCGCATCCAGTTGATGGGCGTGGAGACCCTGAGGATCTCCTCGACCGCGTCGTTCGCGTACGCGTCGAAGTCCGAGAGCAGCAGCTGCTTCTGCTCGGGGTGCTCGGTCAGCAGCACCAGGGCGTGCGAGATGGCGTTGCGGGTGGTCTCCATCCCGGCGATGACGAGCAGGATGAAGAACGACACGAGCTCCTGACGCGTCAACTGCTCGCCGTCCGCCTGCACTTGGACGAGCTTGGTGATCAGGTCGTTGCCGGGCGCGGCGAGCCGCTCCTCGCGGAGCTCCGCGATGTAGTCGCCCAGTTCGCGGGAGGCCTCGATCACCGCGCGCTCGGAGTCGGCGCGGTCCGGCACGTAGTCCGGGTCGAGCGGACCCACGATCGTGTTGGACCGGTCGAAGAGGAAGTCGTGGTCCGACTCCGGGATCCCCATCATCTCGCTCAGCACGGCGATGGGCATCTCCGCGGCGACGGGCCGGATGAAGTCGCCGGGACCGCGCTCGACGAGGTCGGCGATGATGCGCCGCGCGGTGCGCGTCGCCACGGCCTCGAACTCGGGGATCATGTTGCGCCCGAACGAGCGCGACACGATGCGGCGCAGCCGCGAGTGCTCCGGGTTGTCCATGTTGATCATCGAGCCGTAGTACTCGTCCAGCTCGGGCGGCAGACCGATGATCGTGGTCGCGCCGTCGGAGGAGAAGTCCTGCGGCCGACGGCTCACCTCCGCGATGTCCGCGTACTTCACCAGCGCGTGGTACCCGAAGGCGAAGGGCACGCCGGGCATGCTCTGCTGGATGAACGCCGGATGCGGCATCCGGCGCATCTCCTCGAACAGTGCCACGCGTTCCCCGTACGGCCGCGCCCAGAACGACGGGTCGACCAGGTCGGGGAAGGTGGCGGCCGGCTTGTTATCCGTGATGGGCACGATGCCTCGCTTCGCGTTGTCCGGACCGACACCGGGACACCCTGGCAGGGGGTCCTTAAGCGTTCCTAAGAACCCCCGGCCGAGCGGGCTCTCTACGCTGCACGGGTGCTCTCCTACGACGAGTTGACCGCACCCGAGCGTGCGCTGTGGAACGCCTTCCCCGAGGGACGCCGCGTGGACGTGCGCACGGGCGTACCCGAGAACGACCGTGTCGCCGGGGGCGGGCGGTGGGGTCCCGAACGGACGGTCCGGGCTTCCGTGATCGCGGCGCTCCTCCTGGGCGCGAACACACCACAACCAGGGACCGTCGCGCGGCTCGGGCTCGCCGGTGCGCGGATATCCGGGCGCCTCGACCTGGCCGGCGCGCAGGTCGCCCACGCGCTCTGGCTGGAGGACTGCTGGTTCGAGGAGGGCGTGGACCTCTTGGGGGCGTCGACCCAGTCCATCGCGATGGTGGGCTGTCGCGTGCCGGGCGTGGAAGCGGGGGTGATCCGCGTCGAGGGACGCCTCGACCTGCGGCGCTCGCATCTGGAGGGCGGCTCGGCCTCGCCCTTCCACCGCAGGGTCACCGCCCTGTCGCTCATCAATGCCCAGGTGAGCGGCGTCGTCAACCTCAACGGCGCCGAGCTCACCGCACCCGGGAGGTGGGCGCTGTCCGCGGGCGGACTGGTGGCGGAAGGCGGCGTCTACTGTCAGCACGGATTCGTCGCGCACGGGGAGATCCGCCTCATGGGGGCGCAGCTGCCGGGGGGCCTGCACATGCGGGGCGCCCGGCTGACGGGCCCGGGACCGAGCGGGGTGGCGCTCGCCCTGGACAACGCCGCGGCCTCGACCCTCGACTTCTCCGACGGGTTCACCGCGAACGGGACCGTACGGCTGAGGGGCACCCGGATCTCGGACAACCTCACCTTCGAAGGAGCCTTCCTGAACGGGCCGCCGGACGGCGCCGGCCCGTCCCTGGTCGCCATGCTGATGCAGGCGGTCGACTTCGACTTCACTCTCGCGCGGCCCCCGTCCGGCATCGTGGACCTGCGGGGTGCCCAGGTGTCGTACCTCCACGACAGCGACCGCAGCTGGCCGGAGGTGGTGGAGCTGGACGGGTTCGTCTACGGCTCCATCAAGGTGGACGAGGACGGCGAGCGGCGGGAGGCGGTGGGGCGTCGGGACTCCGTGGCCCGCCGGGTGGCGTGGGTGCGGCGCGGCCCGGACTACAACCCCCAGCCGTACGAGCAGTTGGCGGACTGGTACCGGAAGGCCGGCCACGACGACGACGCCCGCCGCGTCCTCCTGGCCAAGCAGCGCCACCGGCGTCGGACCCTGCCCCGGGCCGCGCGCGTCTGGGGTCACCTGCTCGACGCGACCGTCGGCTACGGCTACCGCCCGTGGCTGGCTGGGGTCTGGCTCCTGTCACTGACCTTGCTGGGCACGCTGACCTTCGGCGCGCACTCCCCCACCCCGGCCAAACGGGGCGAAGGCGCGCCCTTCCAGCCCCTCGTCTACACGCTCGACCTCCTGATCCCCATCGGTGGCCTGGGCCAGCGCACAGCCTGGTACTGGCCGAACGGCGGCCTCCAGGGGCTGGCCTACCTGCTGATCGCCTTCGGCTGGGTGCTGACGACCGCGGTCATCGCGGGGGTCACCCGCGCCCTGCAGAAGAACTGACCTGCATAGGACAGTGGTCCTGCGGAAGAACCGGCCCTGCGGCAAAGCCGAGTATTAGGAGGGCTTTAGCGCCGTCGACGAGTCTGCGGTCGGCGGGGGCCCCGCCTGCCCGATGCTCACGCCGGTCGCCCGGCTGACCGGTCATCGGGTCAGGGGCTCTGCCGTTCTCGCGGAGAGGGGCGGTTGTCACCGGGATGGCGCACACCGAAGAGAAGCTTCTTGAATACCTGAAGCGTGTCACTGCTGACCTGCGTCAGACCGAACGCCGGCTGCAAGACGTCGAGACAGCGGGCCACGAGCCGATCGCCGTCATCGGCATGGCATGCAGGCTGCCGGGCGGGGTCCGGACTCCCGAGGACTTCTGGGAGCTGATCTCCACGGGCGGCGACGCGGTCGCCCCGCTGCCCGGCAACCGGAACTGGGACCTCGACGCCCTCTACGACCCCGACCCCGAGAGCACCGGCACCAGTTACGTCCGTGAGGGCGGATTCGTCTACGACGCGGGCGACTTCGACCCCACCTTCTTCGGCATCGGCCCCAGCGAGGCCCTGGCCATGGCGCCGCAGCAGCGGCTCGCCCTGGAGACGGCCTGGGAGGCCATCGAGCGCGCCGGCATCGACCCGCTGAGCCTGCGCGCCAGCTCCACCAGCACCTTCATCGGCTGCGACGGCCTCGACTACGCCCTCGGCGCCTCCGAGGTGCCCGAGGGCACGGCGGGGTACTTCACCATCGGCAACTCCGGCAGCGTCACCTCGGGCCGCGTCGCCTACACCCTGGGCCTCGAAGGCCCGGCGGTGACGGTCGACACCGCGTGTTCCTCGTCGCTGGTCTCCCTCCACCTCGCCGCCCAGGCCCTGCGCACGCAGGAGTGCTCACTGGCGCTGGCCGGCGGAACGTACGTGATGTCGTCGCCCGCCCCGCTCATCGGCTTCAGCGAGCTCCGCGGCCTCGCCCCCGACGGGCGGTGCAAGCCCTTCTCGGCGGGCAGCGACGGCATGGGCATGGCGGAGGGCACGGGAGTGGTCCTCCTGGAACGCCTCTCTGACGCGCGCCGCAACGGCCACAAGGTTCTCGCGGTGATACGTGGTTCAGCGGTGAACCAGGACGGCGCGAGCAACGGCCTGACCGCGCCCAACGGCCCCTCCCAGGAGCGCGTCATCCGCGCCGCCCTCGCCAACGCCCGCCTCACCTCCGAGGACGTCGACGCCGTCGAGGCCCACGGCACCGGCACGACGCTGGGCGACCCCATCGAGGCCGGAGCCCTCATCTCCGCGTACGGCCAGGAACGCCCCGAGGACCGGCCACTGTGGGTCGGCGCCGTGAAGTCCAACATCGGGCACACGCAGATCGCGGCGGGCGTGGCGGGCGTCATCAAGATGGTGATGGCCCTCCAGAACGACCTGCTCCCCGCCATCCTCCACGTCGACGCCCCCTCGCCCCACGTGGAGTGGGAGGGCAGCGGGCTGCGTCTGCTCACGGAGCCGGTGAAGTGGCCTCGCGGCGAACGCCCGCGCCGTGCGGGGGTTTCGTCGTTCGGCTTCTCCGGGACGAATGCGCATCTGATTCTGGAGGAGGCGCCGCAGGAGGAGGAAGCGGCGGCGGCAGTGGAGGCTGTCGCGGTACCGCCGGGTGCGGTGGTGCCGTGGGTGGTTTCCGGGCGGACGCCCGAGGCGTTGCGTGAACAGGCGCGCAGGCTGGGCGAGTTCGTCGCGGGGGACGTGGGCGCGTTGCCGGGTGAGGTCGGGTGGTCGTTGGCGACGACGCGGTCGGTGTTCGAGCACCGGGCCGTGGTGGTCGGCCGCGGCCGCGAGGCGCTGGTGGCCGGGCTCGCGGCGCTGGCCGGGGGCGAGGTGTCGGCGGATGTCGTGTCCGGCGCGGCGACCTCGGCCGGGGCCGGGCCCGTACTGGTCTTTCCCGGGCAGGGCTCGCAGTGGGTGGGCATGGGCGCCCAACTTCTGGATGAGTCTGCCGTGTTCGCGGCACGCATCGCCGAGTGCGAGCAGGCGCTGTCCGTCTACGTGGACTGGTCGCTGACCGACGTGTTGCGCGGGGACGGGTCCGAACTGGCGCGGGTCGAGGTTGTGCAGCCGGTGCTGTGGGCTGTGATGGTCTCGCTGGCTGCGGTCTGGGCGGATCAGGGGATCGTCCCGGCTGCGGTGATCGGGCATTCGCAGGGTGAGATGGCTGCCGCGTGCGTGGCGGGTGCGCTGTCGCTGGAGGATGCGGCACGGATCGTGGCGGTACGCAGTGATGCGCTGCGCCAGCTTCAGGGGCACGGCGACATGGCCTCCGTCGGAGCCAGTGCCGAGCGGGTCGTCGAGCTGATCGGGGACCGGCCGGGCGTGAGCGTCGCCGCCGTCAACGGGCCCTCTTCGACGGTCATTTCGGGGTCGCCGGAGCATGTGGCGGCTGTCGTCGCCGAGGCGGAGGCGGCCGGGTTGCGGGCTCGCGTGATCGACGTCGGTTACGCCTCCCACAACCCGCAGATCGACGCACTGCACGACCTGCTCACCGAGCGCCTGGCCGACATCCACCCCGTCCCGACGGACGTGGCGTTCTACTCCACCGTCACGGCCGAGCGACTGGCGGACACCACCGCCCTCGATACCGCCTACTGGGTCACCAACCTCCGTCAGCCGGTCCGTTTCGCCGACACCATCAACGCGCTCCTCGCCGACGGCTACCGGCTCTTCATCGAGGCCAGCCCCCACCCCGTCCTCAACCTCGGCATGGAAGAGACCATCGAACAGGCCGACGCGAGTGCCACCGTCGTGCCCACCCTGCGCCGCGACCACGGCGACAGCGCCCAGCTCGCCCGCGCCGCCGCCCACGCCTTCACCGCCGGAGCCGACCTCGACTGGCGCCGCTGGTTCCCGGCCGACCCCACCCCCCGCACCATCACCCTCCCCACCTACGCCTTCCAACACCAGCACTACTGGCTCGAACGCTCCACCCGCGCCGGAAAGACCCTCGGTGCCGAGCACAGCGCGGCCGAGACGCAGTTGTGGCAGGCCGTCGACGAGCTCGACCTGGGGCTGTTGGCGGAGACGTTGCGGTCGGAGGAGGGCAGTGACGAGGCGGTGCGGGCGCTGGAGCCCGCGCTGCCGGTGCTCCAGGGGTGGCGACGTCGGCACCGGGAGCAGGCGACCATCGACTCCTGGCGCTACCGCGTCACGTGGCAGCAGCAACCCGACACATCGGCGGCACAACTCAGCGGTGAGTGGCTGCTGTTCGTACCGGACGGACTCGTCGACCATTCCGCCGTACGAGCCGTCGCCGACGCCCTGACCGAGCACGGCGCCGCCTCCGTCCGGCTGCACCCCGTGGAGACGGCACAGGTCCGGCGCGAAGCGCTGGCGGCCGTGGACACGTCCGGGCTCGCCGGGGTCGTCAACCTGCTGGCCCTGGACGAGACCCCGCACCCCGAGCACGCGGCCGTGCCCGCCGGGCTCGCGGCGACCACCGCGCTGATCCAGGCACTCGGCGACAACGGCACGACCGCGCCCCTGCACACCGTCACGCAGGGAGCCGTCTCCACGAGTGCCACCGATCCGCTGGCCCATCCGTTGCAGGCCCACGTCTGGGGACTCGGGCGCGTCGCCGCCCTGGAACACCCGCGCATGTGGGGCGGGCTCATCGATCTCCCGGAACGCATCGACCCGCGCGCCCTCGCGCGCCTCGCCGCCGCCCTCACCCCCCAGGACGAGGACCAGACCGCCGTCCGCCCCACCGGAACCCACACCCGGCGCCTCACGCACGCCCCCACCCCTTCCCCCGGCACCGGTGGCGAGGCGGCGTGGCAGCCGCGCGGCACCACCCTCATCACCGGCGGCACCGGCGGAATCGGCGCCGTACTCGCCCGCTGGCTCGCCCACGAAGGCGCCCCACACCTGCTCCTCACCAGCCGACGCGGCCCCGACGCACCCGGCGCACAGGAACTCGCCGCCGAACTCCACGAACTCGGCACCACCGTCACCCTCACCGCCTGCGACGTCAGCGACCGCGACCAGGTGCGCCGCCTCCTCGACCGGACGCCGCCCGAACAACCTCTGTCCGCCGTCATCCACGCGGCGGGCATCACCGACCTGACGTCCATCGCCGACCTGACGACCGCGCGCCTGGGCGAGGTGCTCGGATCGAAGTCCGATGCGGCGTGGAACCTGCACCAGCTGACGCGGGACATGGACCTCACGGCGTTCGTGATGTTCTCGTCCGGCGCCGGAGTGTGGGGCAGTGGTCAGCAGGGCGCGTACGGCGCCGCCAACCACTTCCTCGACGCCCTGGCCGACCACCGCCGCTCCCAGGGCCTGCCCGCCACCTCCATCGCCTGGGGGCCCTGGGCCGAGGCCGGCATGTCCGCGGACCCCGAGTCGCTCTCGTACTTCAAGCGCTTCGGTCTGCTCCCCATCGGCCCCGACCTGTGCGTCAAGGCGCTGCATCAGGCGGTCGGCGCGGGCGACGCCACCCTGACCGTGGCGCACTTCGACTGGGCGAAGTTCACGCCGACGTTCACCGCGCAGCGGCCCAGCCCGTTCCTCGACGACCTGCCGGAGAACCGCCGCGAGGCCGAGCAGGGCGGTTCCGCGGCCGAGACCGGCGCGTTCCGCGAGGAGCTCGCGAAGACGCCCGCGTCGCAGCGGCACGGTTTCCTCGTCCAGCACGTCAGGACGTACGCGGCCGCCACGCTGGGCCGCACGGTGGAGGACATCCCCGCGGCGAAGCCGTTCCAGGAGCTCGGCTTCGACTCGCTGACCGCCGTCCAGTTGCGCAACCAGCTCAACAACACGACAGGTCTCGCCCTGCCCGCCACGGTGATCTTCGACCATCCCACCTCCGAATCCCTCGCCTCGCATCTGCGCGCGCAGCTGGGCGACGACGGCGAGACCACCGATGAGGGCGGCGTGCTCGCGGCGCTCGACAAGTGGGACGCGGCGTACGGCACGGCGGGGCTGGACGAGGCGGCCCGGCGGCGCATCGCCGGACGGCTCCACGTGCTGGTCTCGAAGTGGAGCCCGGCGCAGGACGGTCCGGACGGCGGCGAATCCGGCCACGCCGACCTGGAGGCGGCGAGCGCGGACGACATCTTCGACCTCATCTCCAGCGAGTTCGGGAAGTCGTGAGCCGCCTGGGACGCGCCCCGTAGACCTGCCCCTGCACCCACACGTACCCCCACCCGCGCACTCCCCCGCACCCCCGCCCTCAATCCTCCCCGATCACCACGTAGCGCCAAGGAGCCTGGGTCAGATGTCGAACGAGGAGAAGCTTCTCGATCACCTCAAGTGGGTCACCGCGGAGCTGCGCGAGGCCCGCCAACGGCTCCGCGACAAGGAATCGGCGGAGCCGGTCGCCATCGTCGGCATGGCCTGCCGGTTCCCCGGCGGCGCCCGGTCCGCGGAGGACCTGTGGCAGCTCGTGCGGGACGGCGGCGACGCCGTGGCGGGGTTCCCCGACGACCGGGGCTGGGACCTGGAGTCCCTCTACCACCCGGACCCGGAGCACCCGGCGACCAGCTACGTGCGCGACGGCGCCTTCCTGTACGACGCGGGCCGCTTCGACGCCGACTTCTTCGGCATCAGCCCGCGCGAGGCCGTCGCGATGGACCCGCAGCAGCGGCTGCTCCTGGAGACCGCCTGGGAGGCGATCGAGCACGCGGGCCTGAACCCGCACGGGCTGCAGGGCAGCGACACCGGCGTCTTCACCGGCGTCAGCGCCCACGACTATCTGACGTTGATCAGCCAGACGGCCAGTGAGGTCGAGGGGTACATCGGCACCGGCAACCTCGGCAGCGTGGTGTCGGGCCGCATCAGCTACACGCTTGGTCTCGAAGGCCCCGCCGTGACGGTCGACACGGCGTGCTCGTCGTCCCTGGTCGCGATCCACCTGGCGAGTCAGGCGCTGCGGCAGGGCGAGTGCTCGCTGGCGCTGGCCGGCGGGGCGACGGTGATGGCCACGCCCGGTTCGTTCACCGAGTTCTCCCGGCAGCGCGGACTCGCGCCCGACGGCCGCTGCAAGCCGTTCGCGGCCGCCGCCGACGGGACCGGCTGGGGCGAGGGCGCGGGAGTCGTGGCGCTCGAACTGCTCTCCGAGGCGCGCCGCCGGGGCCACAAGGTCCTCGCGGTGGTGCGGGGTTCGGCCATCAACCAGGACGGTACGAGCAACGGCCTCGCCGCGCCCAACGGCCCCTCGCAGGAACGCGTCATCCGCGCGGCGCTCGCCAACGCCCGCCTCTCCGCCGAGGACGTCGACGCCGTGGAGGCCCACGGCACGGGCACCACGCTCGGCGACCCCATCGAGGCCAACGCTCTCCTCGCCACGTACGGGCGGAGCCGGCCGGACGACCGGCCGCTCTGGCTCGGGTCGATCAAGTCCAACATCGGTCACACGCAGGCCGCCGCCGGTGTCGCCGGTGTGATCAAGATGGTCATGGCCCTGCGCAACGGCCTCCTCCCCACGTCCCTGCACATCGACGCGCCCTCACCCCACGTCCAGTGGGAGCAGGGCGGCGTACGGCTGCTGTCCGAGCCCGTCGAGTGGCGCTCCGAGCGCACACGGCGCGCGGGCATCTCGGCGTTCGGCATCTCGGGGACGAACGCGCATCTGATCCTGGAGGAGGCGCCGCAGGAGGAGGGGGCCGCGGAGGCTGCCGTCGAGGTACCGCCGGGTGCGGTGGTGCCGTGGGTCGTTTCCGGGCGCACGTCCGACGCGTTGCGCGAACAGGCCCGCCGTCTCGGTGAGTTCGCGGCGGCCGACACCGGGGCGCGGTCGACGGAGATCGGCTGGTCGTCGGCCACGACCCGCGCGGTGCTCGAGCACCGGGCCGTGGTGGTCGCGCGGGACTCCGCCGAGGCGATCGCTTCGCTGGGGGCGCTGGCCTCGGGCGAGGCATCCGCGGATCTCGTGTCGGGGGTCGCGGGTGACGTGGGTCCCGGGCCGGTCCTGGTGTTCCCGGGGCAGGGGTCGCAGTGGGTGGGCATGGGCGCCCGGCTCATCGACGAGTCGCCCGTGTTCGCGGCGCGCATCGGTGAGTGCGAGCAGGCCCTGTCCGCGTACGTCGACTGGTCGCTGACCGACGTGCTGCGCGGGGACGGCAGTGAACTGGCCCGCGTCGAGGTCGTGCAGCCGGTGCTGTGGGCGATGATGGTCTCGCTCGCCGCCGTGTGGGCGGATCAGGGGATCGTTCCGGCCGCCGTCATCGGGCACTCGCAGGGCGAGATGGCCGCCGCGTGCGTCGCCGGGGCGCTGTCCCTGGAGGACGCGGCACGGATCGTGGCGGTACGAAGTGACGCACTGCGTCAGCTTCAGGGGCACGGCGACATGGCCTCCGTCGGAGCCAGTGCCGAGCGGACCGTCGAGCTCATCGGGGACCGGCCCGACGTCTGCGTCGCCGCCGTCAACGGACCCTCGTCGAGTGTCATTTCGGGATCGCCGGAGCATGTGGCTGCCGTCGTCGCCGAGGCGGAAGAGGCCGGGCTGCGGGCTCGCGTCATCGACGTCGGCTACGCATCCCACAACCCGCAAATCGACGCACTGCACGACCTCCTGACCGAGCGCCTGGCCGACATCCGGCCCGCCACCACCGACATCGCGTTCTACTCGACCGTCACCGCCGAACGCCTCGACGACACCACCGCGCTGGACACCGACTACTGGGTCACCAACCTCCGTCAACCGGTCCGTTTCGCCGACACCGTCGAGGCGCTGCTGGCCGACGGCTATCGGCTCTTCATCGAGGCCAGCCCCCACCCCGTCCTCAACCTCGGCATCCAGGAGACCATCGAGCAGGCCGGGGTCACGGCCACCACCGTCCCCACCCTGCGCCGCGACCACGGAGACCACACTCAGCTCACGCACGCCGCCGCCCAGGCGTTCGTCGCGGGCGCCGACGTCGACTGGCGGCGCTGGTTCCCGGCCGAGCCGACCCCTCGTACCGTCGACCTGCCCACGTACGCCTTCCAGCGCAAGCAGTACTGGGTGGAGCCGCCCGCCGCCGTGTCGGCCGCGGGCGGTGGGCACGATCCGGTCGAGGCCCGGGTGTGGCAGGCGATCGAGGACCTGGACATCGACGCCCTCGCGAGCAGCCTGGAGATCGAGGGGCAGACGGAGACCGTCGGGGCGCTGGAACCCGCGCTGCCCGTTCTGTCGGCCTGGCGGCGCCGACACCGGGAGCAGTCGACGGTCGACTCCTGGCGCTACCACGTCACGTGGAAGCATCTGCCCGACGCGGCGGCGCCGGAGCTCGGCGGCACCTGGCTGCTGCTCGTGCCCGCCGCGCACACCGACCATCCCGCCGTTCTGGCGACCGCGCAGACTCTGGCCGCGCACGGCGGCGATGTCCGGCGTCACGTGCTCGACGCGCGCGCCGTGGAACGTGCCGCGCTGGCGGCGGAGTTGAGGTCGCTGATGGGCGACGAGCCGCACGCCGGCATCGTCAATCTGCTGGCGCTCGACGAGGAGCCGCACCCCGAGTTCCCCGCCGTGCCCGCGGGGCTCGCCGCGACGACCGCGCTCGTCCAGGCGCTCGGCGACAACGGCACCGACGTCGTCGTGCGCACCCTCACGCAGGGTGCCGTCTCGACCGGCGCCACCGACGCTCTCAGCCGCCCGGTGCAGGCGCAGGTGTGGGGGCTCGGGCGCGTCGCCGCGCTGGAGTATCCGCGCCTGTGGGGCGGGCTCGTGGATCTGCCCGCCCGTATCGACCACCAGTCGCTGAACCGTCTGGCGGCGGCGCTCGCCCCGGCTCCCGCCGCGCAGGACGAGGACCAGCTCGCGATACGCCCCTCCGGCGTCCACGCCCGCCGACTCGCCCACGCGCCCGCCACCACCCCGAACGGCGGTGTGAGCTGGGAGCCGCGCGGCACCACCCTCATCACCGGCGGCACCGGCGGAATCGGCGCCGTACTCGCCCGCTGGCTCGCCCACGAAGGCGCCCCGCACCTGCTCCTCACCAGCCGACGCGGCCCCGACGCACCCGGCGCACAGGAACTCGCCGCCGAACTCCACGAACTCGGCACCACCGTCACCCTCACCGCCTGCGACGTCAGCGACCGCGACCAGGTGCGCCGCCTCCTCGACGACGTTCCCGCCGAGCACCCGCTCAGCGCCGTCGTGCACGCAGCCGGTGTCCCGAACTACATCGGCCTCGGCGAGGTGACGGGCGAGCAACTGGACGAGGTACTGCGTCCCAAGGCGCTCGCCGCACTCCACCTCCACGAGTTGACGCGGGAGTTGGATCTCTCGGCGTTCGTGATGTTCTCGTCCGGCGCCGGGGTGTGGGGCAGCGGTCAGCAGGGCGCGTACGGCGCCGCCAACCACTTCCTCGACGCCCTGGCCGACCACCGCCGCTCCCAGGGCCTGGCCGCCACCTCCATCGCCTGGGGGCCCTGGGCCGAGGCCGGGATGGCCGCCGACCAGGCGGCGCTGACGTTCTTCAGCCGCTTCGGCCTGCATCCGCTCAGCCCGGACCTGTGCGTCAAGGCACTGCACCAGGCGCTCGACGCGGGTGAGACGACGCTGACGGTGGCGAACTTCGACTGGGCGCAGTTCACGTCGACGTTCACCGCGCAGCGGCCCAGCCCCCTCCTCGCCGATCTGCCGGAGAACCGCCGCGCGAGCGCACCCGTGGCACAGGACGACGCCTCGGAGGCGTCGTCGCTCCAGCAGGAGCTGACCGAGGCGAAACCCGCGCAGCAGCGGCAGTTGCTGCTCCAGCACGTGCGCTCGCAGGCCGCGGCCACGCTCGGGCACTCGGACGTCGACGCCGTGCCCGCGACCAAACCGTTCCAGGAGCTTGGCTTCGACTCGCTGACCGCGGTCGAGCTGCGCAACAGGCTGAACAAGAGCACCGGCCTGACCCTGCCGACCACGGTCGTCTTCGACCATCCCACGCCCGACGCGCTCACCGACGTCCTCCAGTCCGAGCTGTCGGGCGACCCGGCGTCCGCCGAAGCGGCACGCGCGACCACCGCGGCCGCCGACGACGAGCCGATCGCGATCGTCGGCATGGCCTGCCGGTACCCGGGCGACGTCCGCTCCCCCGAGGAACTGTGGGACCTGGTCACCGCCGGCAGGGACGCCATGAGCGACTTCCCCGACGACCGGGGCTGGGACCTGGAGACGCTGTACGCCCCGGACCCGGAGAGCCGCGGCACCAGCTACGTCCGCGAGGGCGGCTTCCTCTACGACGCGGGCGACTTCGACGCCGGCTTCTTCGGCATCAGCCCGCGCGAGGCCGTGGCGATGGACCCCCAGCAGCGGCTGCTCCTGGAGACCGCCTGGGAGGCGATCGAACGCGCCGGGCTCGACCGGGAGGCCCTCAAGGGCAGCAACGCCGGCGTGTACACGGGCCTGACCATCTTCGACTACCTGGCGCTCGTCGGCGAGCGTCCCACCGAGGTGGAGGGCTACATCGGCACCGGCAACCTCGGCTGTGTCGCCTCGGGCCGCGTGTCGTACGTACTCGGCCTCGAAGGCCCGGCGATGACCATCGACACCGGTTGCTCGTCGTCGCTGGTGGCGATCCACCAGGCGGCGCACGCGCTGCGGCAGGGCGAGTGCTCGCTCGCCCTCGCGGGCGGTGCGACGATCATGGCGACTCCGGGCGCCTTCGTGGAGTTCTCGCTGCAGCGCGGGCTCGCCAAGGACGGCCGGTGCAAGCCGTTCGCGTCCGCGGCCGACGGCACCGGCTGGGCGGAGGGCGTCGGCCTGGTCGTCCTCGAACGCCTCTCGGAGGCCCGGCGCAACGGCCACAAGGTCCTCGCGGTGATCCGCGGTTCGGCCATCAACCAGGACGGTACGAGCAACGGGCTCACGGCACCCAACGGGCAGGCGCAGCAGCGGGTCATCCGCCAGGCGCTCGCCAACGCCCGCCTCTCCGCCGAGGACGTCGACGCGGTCGAGGCGCACGGCACGGGCACGATGCTGGGCGACCCCATCGAGGCGAGCGCGCTCGTGGCCACGTACGGCAAGGAACGGCCCGAGGACCGGCCGCTGTGGCTCGGCTCGATCAAGTCGAACATCGGGCACGCGCAGGCGTCGGCCGGTGTCGCGGGTGTGATCAAGATGGTGATGGCGCTGCGGAACGAGCAGCTGCCCACCTCCCTGCACATCGACGCGCCCACACCGCACGTGGAGTGGGACGGCAGCGGCGTCCGGCTCCTGTCCGAGCCGGTCGCCTGGCCGCGCGGCGAGCGCCCGCGCCGCGCCGGGGTGTCCGCGTTCGGCATCTCGGGCACGAACGCCCACCTCATCCTGGAACAGGCCCCGGACGCGCCGGAGCCCGCGCCCGCCCCGTCCGACGTGGCGGACGCACCGGCCGGGGTGGTCCCGTGGGTGGTATCGGCGCGCGGCGACGAGGCGCTGCGGGCACAGGCGGCGCTGCTGGCCGAGCGCGCGACGGCCGATCCGCAGCTGGCATCGCCGCTGGACGTGGGCTGGTCCCTGATCAAGAGCCGCTCGGTGTTCGAGAACCGTGCCGTGGTCGTGGGCCGGGACCGGGACGCGCTCCTCGCGGGACTCCGCTCCCTGGCAGCGGACGAGCCCTCGCCGGACGTCGTGGTGGGCGCCGTGCAGGGTGCTTCCGGCGCGGGGCCGGTTCTGGTGTTCCCGGGGCAGGGCTCGCAGTGGGTGGGGATGGGGGCACGGCTCCTCGACGAGTCGCCCGTGTTCGCGGCGCGGATCGCCGAGTGCGAGCAGGCCCTGTCTTCGTACGTTGACTGGTCGTTGCGTGAGGTGTTGCGCGGGGACGGGAGTGAACTGTCGCGGGTCGAGGTCGTGCAGCCGGTGTTGTGGGCTGTCATGGTCTCGCTGGCCGCGGTCTGGGCGGATCAGGGGATCGTTCCGGCCGCCGTGATCGGGCATTCGCAGGGTGAGATGGCTGCCGCGTGTGTGGCGGGTGCGCTGTCGCTGGAGGATGCGGCGCGGATTGTGGCGGTACGAAGTGACGCGCTGCGGCAGTTGCAGGGGCGCGGCGACATGGCCTCCGTCGGCACGAGCGCTGAGCGAGTCGCCGGGCTGATCGGGGACCGGCCCGGCGTGAGTATCGCCGCCGTCAACGGGCCTACAGCAACCGTCATTTCGGGGTCGCCGGAGCATGTGGCTGCCGTGGTCGCGGATGCGGAAGAGGCCGGGCTGCGGGCTCGCGTCATCGACGTCGGCTACGCCTCCCACAACCCACAAATCGACGCACTGCATGACCTCCTGACCGAGCGCCTGGCCGACATCCGGCCCGTCCCGACCGACGTCGCGTTCTACTCCACCGTCACCGCCGAACGCCTCGACGACACCACCGCCCTCGACACCGACTACTGGGTCACCAACCTCCGTCAACCGGTCCGCTTCGCCGACACGGTCGAAGCCCTGCTGGCCGACGGCTACCGCCTGTTCATCGAGGCCAGCCCCCACCCCGTGCTGGCCCTCGGCATGGAAGAGACCATCGAGCGGGCCGACATGCCCGCCACCGTCGTGCCGACCCTGCGCCGCGACCACGGCGACACCGCCCAGCTCACCCGCGCCGCCGCGCAGGCCTTCGCCGCGGGCGCCGACGTCGACTGGACGGGGTGGTTCCCCGCCGTTCCACTGCCGCGGGTGGTGGACCTGCCGACGTACGCCTTCCAGCGGGAGCGGTTCTGGCTGGAGGGGCGCCGGGGGCTCGCCGGGGATCCGGCGGGGCTCGGGCTCGCCTCGGCCGGGCACCCGCTGCTCGGGGCCGCCGTGGAGCTCGCGGACGGCAGCAGTCATCTGCTGACCGGGCGGATCTCACCGCGCGACCAGGCGTGGCTGGCCGAGCACCGGGTGATGGACACGGTGCTCCTGCCGGGCTCCGCCTTCGTGGAGCTCGCGCTGCAGGCCGCGGTGCGCGCCGGCTGCGAGGAGCTCGCGGAGCTGACGCTGCACACGCCGCTCGCCTTCGGGGACGAGGGTGCGGGTGCGGTGGATCTGCAGGTGGCGGTCGGTGAGGTGGCCGAGGACGGGCGGCGTCCCGTGTCCGTCCACTCGCGGCCCACGGGTGAGGGCGAGGAGGCCGTCTGGACCCGGCACGCCGCCGGTACGGTGGCTCCCGCCGCCGGGCCCGTCGCCGCGGGCGGCTCACTGGGGGGCGCCTGGCCGCCGCCAGGGGCCACTCCTGTCGGCGGGCAGGACCCGTACGCGGAACTCGCCTCGTACGGCTACGACTTCGGGCCGGGATCACAGGGTCTCGTGACCGCCTGGCGACTCGGGGACGACCTCTTCGCCGAGGTGGCGCTGCCCGAGGCGGAGAGCGGCGGCGCCCACCGCTACCAGGCCCATCCGGTGCTGCTCGACGCCACTCTGCACGCGCTGATCCTGGACGCGGTCACCTCGTCCGCCGACACCGACCAGGTGCTGCTGCCGTTCTCGTGGAGCGGGTTGCGGGTGCACGCGCCGGGCGCGGACAAGCTCCGTGTACGCATCGCACGCACCGCGCCGGACCAGCTGGCCCTGACGGCCGTCGACGATGCCGGGGCGCCGGTCCTGGCGCTTGAGGCGCTCACGGTGCGGCCGGTGGCCGCTCATCAGATCGCCGGTGCCCGTACGGCCGACCGGGACGCGCTGTTCCGGCTGGTGTGGCGGGAGGCCGCTGCTCCGGACGAGGTGAGTGGCGGGGCCGTGCGTCCCGCTGTCGTCGCGCCCGCCGGGGAACCGCTGGGCGCCGCGCTCGCCGACGCGCTGTCCGGTGCTCCCGTGCGGGAGACGTTCGCCGCGCTGCGAGAGGGTGTGGCGGACGGGGGCGAGGCGCCCGATGTCGTGCTCGCCGTGTGCGCCACGCCCGGTGCGGGTGGCCCGAAGGGCGTCGCGGAGGACGCGGCCGAGTACGCGCGGCTCGCTGCGGTGACCCTTCTGTCGCTGCTCAAGGAGTGGGTCGACGATCCCGCGTTCGCGGCGAGCCGGCTCGTCGTCGTCACGCGGGGTGCGGTCGCGGCACGGCCGGGTGAGGCGGTCGGTGACCTGCCGGGTGCGTCGCTCTGGGGTCTGGTGCGCAGTGCGCAGGCCGAGAATCCGGGGCGCCTCACGCTCCTTGACGTGGACGCGCTGGATGATGGGGCGTTCGCCTCGCTGCCCGGCGTACTGGGCCTGGCGGAGCCGGAGTTGGCACTGCGGGGCGGGCGGGCGTTCGTGCCGCGGCTCGTACGCGACGATGCCTCCGCCCGGCTCACGCCACCGGTCGGGGCGCCGACGTGGCGGCTCACCGGGGGCGAAAGTCACTCCCCCGCAGGGCAGTTGGCTCTGGTCGACGCCCCGGAGGCGCGGCGGGCCCTGGAGCCGCACGAGGTGCGGGTCGCGGTGCGGGCCGCCGCGCCCGACTCGGAGTCGCTCGGGTCTTGTCGGGTCGTGGGTGCCGGTGTCGTGACGGAGGTCGGCGGTGCGGCAGGTCCGGTGGCCGTGGGTGACCGGGTGATGGGACTGTTCGACGCGGTGGGGCCGGTGGCCGTCACCGATGCGGCGCTGCTCACCACTGTTCCCGGTGGCTGGAGTTGGGCGCAGGCGGCCGGTTCGTTGGGCGCCTATGTGGCGGCGTACCACGTACTGGCGGATGTCGTCGTGCCAGGCGACGGGGAGACGCTTCTCGTCGCCGAGGGGACAGGCCCCGTGGGGCGGGCGGTGGCGCGGCTCGCACCGCACCAGCGCGTGGACATCGTGGACGGAGCGGCCGACTTCACCCTCGATCGTGGCGGTGCGGCGCTGGTGATCCATCGGCCGGGCCCCTCGGACGAGGGGCAGGCCGTCGCTCCGCCCGAGCCCGCCCGCGTACGCGAGATCCTGGCCGAACTGACGGAGTTGGCGCGGCCCGTGGGATCGGCGCCCGTGGGCTCTGCGGCGGACGTCGACGTGCGGGACGACGGACCCCTCGTACCGCTCGACGTCACCGCCTGGGACGTCCGGCAGGCCCCCGCCGCCTCGGCCGCACCGCCCACCGCGGGCACGACCGTGTACACCCTGCCCGTCGCCTTCGACCCGGACGGCACCGTACTCGTCACCGGCGGCACCGGAGCCCTCGGCGCCCTGACCGCCCGCCACCTCGTGGAACGTCACGGAGCCAGGCATCTGCTCCTGTCGAGCAGGCGTGGCGCCGACGCGCCGGGCGCCCTCGAACTGGCCGCCGACCTGTCCGCGCTCGGCGCACACATCACGTTCGCCGCCTGCGACCCCGGCGACCGGGACTCGGCCGTCGCCCTCCTGGACTCGGTGCCGGCCAACCACCCGCTGACCGCCGTGTTCCACTGCGCGGGCACCGTGAGCGACGCGGTGGTGCAAAACCTCACGGCCGAACAGGTCGAGGAAGTGATGCGGGTGAAGGCGGACGCCGCGTGGCATCTGCACGAGCTGACGCGGGACACCGACCTGTCCGCCTTCGTCCTGTACTCGTCGGTCGCCGGGCTCCTCGGCGGGCCCGGGCAGGGCAGCTACACCGCCGCCAACGCGTTCCTGGACGCGCTGGCCCGGCACCGGCAGGACGGCGGCGCCGCGGCGACGTCCCTGGCGTGGGGCTACTGGGATCTGGACAACGGGATGTCGGGGCGGCTCACCGACGCCGACCGGGCACGGCACGCCCGGGCCGGTGTGGTGGGGCTCGGCGCCGACGAGGGCCTCTCCCTCCTCGACACGGCCTGGTCCGGTGGTCTGCCGCTCTACGCGCCGGTCCGCCTCGACCTGGCCCGGATGCGCCGGCAGGCCGAGAGCCACCCCGCGCCCGCGCTCCTCCAGGACCTGGTGCGCGGCGCCGGGAGCAGGAGCGGTGGCGGGTCCGGCGTGTCGGCGGGTGCGTCCGCGCTGCTGAAGTCGCTCGGCGCGATGTCCGACGCGGAGCGGGAGGAGGCGCTGCTCGACCTGGTGTGCACGCACATCGCGGCCGTCCTGGGATACGACGCGGCGACGCCCGTCAACGCGACCCAGGGGCTGCGGGAGCTCGGCTTCGACTCGCTGACGGCGGTGGAGCTGCGCAACAGGCTCTCGACCGCGACGGGTCTGAAGCTGCCCGCCACGTTCGTCTTCGACCACCCGAACCCGGCGGAGCTCGCCGCGCATCTGCGGCAGGAGCTTGCGCCGCGCGCGGCGGATCCGCTCGCCGACGTGCTCGCGGAGTTCGAGCGTCTGGAGAACTCGCTCCTGTCGGTCTCGGCGCAGGACGGCACGGCGAGGGCCGAGCTCGCCGGGCGGCTGCGCGCCACGCTGGCGCGGCTCGACGTGCCGCGGGAGACGGCCGAGGAGGCGGCGGTGGCGGCGCGCATCCAGGACGCGTCGGCCGACGAGATCTTCGCGTTCATCGACCGTGACCTCGGCAGGGGCAACGGCAACGGGCAGAGCGACGGACAGGGCAACGGACAGGCAGTGGAGGGACAGCGATGAACGAGTTCGCCCGCAAGAAGCGTGCCCTGGAGCACAGTCGGCGGATCAACGCCGGGGACCTGGACGCGCTCGTCGAGCTGTACGCGCCCGACGCCGTCGTCGAGGACCCGGTCGGACTGCCGCCCCTCACCGGGCACGACGCGCTGCGCTCTCATTACGAGCTGCTCCTCTCCGCGAACCTGCGGGAGGAGGCCGCCGAGCCCGTCGCCGGCCAGGACGCCACGCACGCGCTCATCCAGATCACGTCCGTCATGGACTACCTGCCCCTGGGCCCGCGGTACGCGGAGCGGGGCTGGCTCAAGGCACCCGACGCCCCGGAGACGGCGCGCATCCGGCGCACGGCGATGCTCGTGATCCGCATGGACGCGGCCGGTCTCGTCCGGCACCTGAAGTCGTACTGGGGCACGTCCGATCTCACGGTCCTCGGCTGAACCTCGGGACCGCGACCACTCGCACAAGGTCCGCTCACCCTTCCTGGAGGTGCCATGCCCGACGAGGCCGCGCGCAAGCAGATGGCCATCGACTACGCCCAGCGGATCAACGCCGGTGACATCGAGGGCGTCCTCGACCTGTTCACCGACGACATCGTCTTCGAGGACCCGGTGGGGCGGCCGCCGATGGTGGGCAAGGACGACCTCCGCAGGCATCTCGAACTGGCCGTCTCCTGCGGCACGCACGAGGTGCCGGAACCGCCGATGACCTCGATGGACGACCGTTTCGTGGTGACGCCGACGACGGTCACCGTGCAGCGGCCGCGGCCGATGACCTTCCGCATCGTCGGCATCGTCGAACTCGACGAGAACGGGCTCGGCCGCCGGGTCCAGGCGTTCTGGGGAGTCACCGACGTGACCATGGACGGGCCCGCCGACACCACCCACCCCGAAGGGATCCGCGCGTGACCACCACCCGACCCGCACACGCCGTCGTGCTGGGCGCCAGCATGGCAGGCACTCTGACGGCCCACATCCTGGCCCGCCACGTCGACGCCGTCACCGTCGTGGAACGTGACGCCCTGCCCGAGGAGCCCCAGCACCGCAAGGGCGTTCCGCAGGGCCGCCACGCCCACCTGCTGTGGTCCAACGGCGCCCGCCTCATCGAGGAGATGCTGCCCGGCACCACCGACCGTCTGCTGGCGGCCGGTGCGCGCCGTCTCGGCTTCCCCGAGGACCTGGTGACCCTGACCGGGCAGGGCTGGCAGCACCGCTTCCCCGCCACGCAGTTCGCCCTGGTCGCCAGCCGCCCCCTGCTAGACCTGACGGTACGTCAACATGCTCTGGCCGCCGCGAACATCACCGTCCGGCAGCGCACCGAGGCCGTCGAGCTCTCGGGCAGCGGGAGCCGGGTCACCGGTGTCGTCGTCCGTGATGTGGACACCGGCGCGCAGGAGGCGCTCGAAGCCGACCTGGTCATCGACGCCACCGGCCGCGGCTCCCGCCTCAAGCAGTGGCTCTCGGCACTGGGCGTGCCCGCGCTCGAGGAGGACGTGGTGGACGCGGGCGTCGCCTACGCCACCCGGCTCTTCCAGGCACCGCCCGGTGCGACGACCCGCTTCCCCGCCGTCAACATCGCCGCGGACGACCGCGTCCGCGAGCCCGGCCGCTTCGGCGTGGTCTACCCCATCGAAGGCGGCCGCTGGCTCGCGACGCTGTCCTGCACGAGGGGCGCGCAACTGCCCGGCAGCGAGGATGAGTTCCTGCCCTTCGCGGAGAATTTGAGCCATCCGATCCTCGGCGAGCTCCTGCGCGACGCCGAGCCGCTCACCCCGGTCTTCGGCTCCCGTTCCGGCGCGAACCGGCGGCTGTATCCGGAGCGGCTCGCCGAGTGGCCCGACGGACTGCTCGTCATCGGCGACTCGCTCACCGCGTTCAACCCGATCTACGGGCACGGGATGAGCTCGGCCGCGCGCTGCGCCGACACCATCGACCGCGAGTTCCGGCAGCACCCGCAAGGAGGCGCCGGATCCGCGCTCCGTCTGCAGAAGGCGATCGGCGCGGCCGTGGACGACCCGTGGATCCTGGCCGCGACCAAGGACATCGACTACGTCAACTGCCGTGTGTCCGCGACGGATCCGCGCCTGATCGGCGTGGACACGGAGCAGCGTCTGCGGTTCGCGGAGGCCATCACGGCGGCGTCGATCCGCTCCCCCAAGGCGTCCGAGATCGTCACGGACGTGATGAGCCTGAACGCGCCGCAGACCGAGCTGGGCTCCAACCGTTTCCTGATGGCGATGCGCGCCGACGAACGCCTGCCGGAGCTGACGGCTCCCCCGCTGCTCCCCGAGGAGCTGGCCGTGGTGGATCTGGATCCGGCCATGATCACACCTGAGGCCGTACGCTCCTGACGCGGCGCTTCGAGGCATCGCCTCCCGGCCTCCGACGGCCCTCACCGCACCGCGGGTGAGGGCCGTCGTCCATTGACGCCCCCAATGGCCAATGCGGAAGTGTGCTTTTTTAACAGTTCCCTTGATGTTCTGTTAAAAGCTCCCCTTGTCACAGACCTTGTTGAAGGGCTGAGCACTGGGCCAGAGTTCATGCCGCAGCGAGCCCCACGCTCACTGCCAGGCAGGAACCCACCCCCCCTTTTCCTGTATTTCGGAGAGTTCCTGCCTGCCATTCGGAAGGAATCAGTGTGTCGCATTCTCGTAGATACAGATTCGCCGCCGTGGCCGCTCTGCTCTCGGCATCAGTGGTCGTGGGAACCCAGGCCACGGCACAGGCGCAGGCGCCCGTGAAGGACACCGCTCCGGCCGCGCGCTACCAGCCGGAGATGGTGCGGGCGCTCGCCGCTTCGCTCGGTGTGAGCGAGAAAGCCGCGGCCGAGCGGCTCGACCGGCAGGACGCCCAGCAGGCCCGGCTCGCCGAGCTGAGGAAAAGCGGGATATCCGAGGACGGGGCGTTCTTCGACGCCTCCGGCAGGCTGACCGTCAACGCCGACGACAAGGCCGATGTCACCGCCATCGAGAAGGCCGGCCTCGACGCCCGCATACCGGCCCGCGGCGAGGACGAGCTCGACGCGATCAAGGCACAGCTCGACGCCGCGGCCACCCGGCGCGCCCCCGCCGGTGTCGTCGACTGGTCCGTGGACCTGGCGTCGGACAAGGTCACCGTCAAGGTCAACAGCGACCGGGGAGCGGCGGCGAAGGCGTTCCTCGCGAAGGCCGCGACGTACGGCTCCGCCGTCAAGATCGTTCGGGACCAGGAGAAGCGCGCCCCGCAGGCCGCGATCGCCCCCGGCAGCAAGATGACGATCAACGACACCAACGGCTGGTGCTCCGTTGGATACGGCGCCCGCGACCGGTCCGGCAAGCAGTACCTCGTCACCGCGGGCCACTGCGTCGAGGGCCTGCCCACCCTGCGCTACGGGGGCACCGCGTTCGCGAAGGGCACCCACACCCGCTTCGCGGTCGGCACCAACAGCCGCGACATGGGCATCGCCGCCATCAACTCCGGCCACTCGATCACGACCCAGGTCGGCACCTGGGGCCAGGCCGGCAACATCGCCGTGAACGGCAGCCGCCGCGCCTCGTCCGGCGCCGCGCTCTGCAAGTCCGGCGCGACCACCGGGTGGACGTGCGGCAAGGTCGGCTCGTACAACGTCTCCGTCACCTACGTCGACCAGAACGGCGGCCCCGACACGGTCGTCACGGGTCTCGCCACCTCCAGCGTCTGCACCGAGGGCGGCGACAGCGGCGGCGCGTACATCTCCGGCAACCAGGCCCAGGGCATGACCTCCGGCGGCCCGGTGGGACAGCAGTGCAGCGGGGTCAACTCGCGCGGCTCCTCCTACTTCCAGCCGCTCGACGACGCCCTCTCGTACTACGGGCTCACGCTCAACACCAACTGACCGGCCTTCGAGGGAAGACCAGGGGCCGCCCACCGGCTAAGGTGGGCGGCCCCTGGTCGCCTGTGTGGCCTGAAATCGCCGTTGGGCCACCCTCATCGGGGCGAGGAACTCCCGCCCGCCGAAAGAGCCATGCCGAACATCCCCCACACCGAAGGGCCCGATACCACCTTCGCGACCGTGTTCCGCCGGGCCCTGCAACAGCGCGGGCTGCCCCTGGAACGCATACGCGACCACCTCAGGGCCCAGCAGATCACCGTCAGCCTCGCCACGCTCAGCCACTGGCAGCGCGGACGCAGCCAGCCGGAGCGCGCCCAGTCCCTGCGCGCCGTCGACGCGCTGGAGCCGCTCCTCAACCTGCCCACCGGCACGCTGCGCTCCCTGCTGGGCCCGCACCGGCCGCGCGGCGGCCCCCCACCGGTCGACCCGACCGTCGCCCGCACGGTCTACGGCGAGAACTCGGACGTGGAACAGGCCCTCGGTGACGCCTTTCCGCAGTTCAACGAGGGGCTGCGGCCGCTCACCATCCAGGAGACGGTCAGCCTGGACGAGCACCGGTCCATCCACGAGACGTCGATCACGACCGTGGTGCAGGCCGTCCGCGACGCGGTCGAGCACCTGACCGTCGTCCACTTCCTCGACTCCCCGAAGGCGGGGACGGTCGACCTCGCCGTCCCCTACGGGCCGCCGCCGCGCAGCCGCTTCCTGCCGGAGCTCGGATGCGTGGCCGCCGACATCCCGCTCGGGCGGCAACTGGCCAGGACCGAGACCGCGGTGGTCGCCTACACGCTCCGGGCCGCGTCGGACGTCTCCCACCAGCACGAGCGCCGCGTCACCACACCGCTGAGGGCCTACCTGCTGCACGTCCGCTTCCACCCGCTGGCGCTGCCCGCCGGCTGCTGGAGCTATCAGCGCGAGCAGATCGGCGCCGAACCCCGCCACCGCCGCCGCACCGCACTCGACGCCTTCCACACGACGCATCTGCTGCCCACGCACTGCAGGCCCGGCGTCTACGGGATCGAGTGGGAGTGGCCCGACTGAGGCGGGGCTCCCGCGCCGGGGTCACAGCCCGAGATCGAGCGCCAGGCACGAGTAGTACTTCCACGAGCCCTCGGGGTGGTAGGCGCCGGGCTCCGCGCCTGCCCGGCCGGTCGACGCCCCTTCGGTCATGTCCTCGAAGAGGATGCGCTCGGGGAGGTGACCGTAACGCTCATGACGCGCCTCGGCGGCGGCAGCGGTCGTGCCGGTGAGTTCCTTGCCCATGGGGGTCTCCACTTCGCTCCACTCCACTTCGCTTCGTTTCGCGATTCGTCACCACTTTAACCGGTGACGCGCCTCGGAGGCCAGGGTTCCACCCGGTCCACGAGAAGCGGAGGCCGACACCTGCTACGCTCCGAAAGAACTGGACCTGCTTGATCGAGGAGACGCAGACGTGGTGGGTGAAGACGACATCTCCGGATGAGATCCGGAAGTGACAGGCCACTGGCCGGCGCCGTAGGCGCGCCGCCGCCGTGGCCCTGCTCGTCGTTCCCCCCTTCCCCACCCCGCCCAGGGCAGAGCTCTGTCCGCCCTGTCGACACCTCGAGGTCACCTCCATGTCCGACGCCGCCATCACCTGCTCGAACCTCTCCTTCGCCTGGCCCGACGACACCCCGGTCCTCAGCGACCTGTCCTTCACGCTGACCTCCGGCCGCACCGGCCTGGTCGCCCCCAACGGCTCCGGCAAGAGCACCCTGCTCAAGCTGATCGCGGGCGAGCTCAAGCCCACCAGCGGCTCGGTGACCGTCAGCGGCACACTCGGCCACCTCCCCCAGAGCCTCCCCCTGACCGGCACCCTCACGGTCGCCGAGGTGCTCGGCGTCGCCCCCGTCATCCGGGCCCTGAACGCCGTCGAGTCGGGCGACGTGAGCGAGGCGCACTTCACCACCATCGGCGACGACTGGGACATCGAGGAGCGCACCCGCGCCCAGCTCGACCGCCTCGGCCTCGCCGGCCTGGACCTCGAGCGCCGCCTGAGCACGCTCAGCGGCGGCCAGATCGTCACCCTCGGCCTCGCCGCCCAGCTCCTCAAGCGCCCCGACGTGCTCCTCCTCGACGAGCCGACCAACAACCTCGACCTGGAGGCCCGGCACACGCTCTACGCCGCACTGGAGAGCTTCACCGGCTGCCTGCTGCTGGTCAGCCACGACCGCCCGCTGCTCGACCGCATGGACCGCATCGCCGAACTCGGCGGCGACGAACTGCGCTTCTACGGCGGCAACTTCAGCGCGTACGAGGAAGCCGTGCGCGCCGAACAGGAGGTCGCCGAGAAGAACGTCCGCAACGCGGAGCAGGAGCTGAAGCGCGAGAAGCGCGAGGCGCAGCAGGCCCGCGAGCGGGCCGACCGCCGACAGAGCAACGCCGCCCGCAACCTCAAGAGCGCCGGCCTGCCCCGCATCTTCGCCGGCAACATGAAACGGGGCGCGCAGGAGTCCGCGGGCCGGGCGGGCCAGATGCACGCGAACCGGGTCAGCGACGCCAAGGCCCGGCTCGACGAGGCCGGGCGCGCGCTCCGCGACGAGCAGCGCATCAGCCTCGAACTGCCCGGCACCCAGGTGCCGGCCGGACGCAACCTCTTCCTCGGCGAGGGCCTGCAGGTCCGGCACGACGGCCGGGCCGTCTTCGCCGAAGGCGGCATCGACCTGACCGTGCGCGGACCCGAGCGGATCGCGCTGACCGGGCCCAACGGCGCAGGGAAGACCACCCTGTTGCGCCTCATCACCGGCGACCTCGCACCGGACGAGGGCGAGGTCAAGCGCAACGACGGCCGCATCGCGTACCTCTCGCAGCGCCTCGATCTGCTGGACCCCGAGCGCACCGTGGCGGAGAACTTCGCCGCGGCCGCCCCGGAGCGGCCCGAGGCCGAGCGGATGAACCTGCTCGCCCGCTTCCTCTTCCGGGGCCCGCGGGCCCATCTGCCCGTCGGCGTCCTCTCCGGCGGCGAGCGGCTGCGGGCAACACTCGCCTGTGTGCTCTGCGCCGAACCGGCCCCGCAGCTGCTGCTGCTCGACGAGCCGACCAACAACCTCGACCTGGTCAGCGCGGGCCAGCTGGAGAGCGCACTCGACTCCTACCAGGGCGCCTTCGTCGTGATCAGCCACGACGAGCGCTTCCTCGCCGAGATCGGGGTGAACCGGCGGCTGCGGCTGGCCGACGGCGTGCTCAGGGAGACCGGGGCGCCCGCGGTGTGAGGCGTCGGTGAGCGAACGGCCCGTACGAGGCGCCGCGCCCGGCGGGCCGACCACCGACACCCCCACCGACGAACCGGAGGAGGGCCTCACATGCCCCAGCCCCAACCCGCTCTGCTCGCCCACGAGATCGTCCGCGATTTCGGGGGCCGCCGTGTCCTCGACGGCGTCTCCCTGACCGCGTCCCCCGGCCACCGCATCGGCCTGATCGGCGAGAACGGCGTCGGCAAGTCCACGCTGCTGCGCGTCCTCGCGGGTGTGGACGAGCCCGACACCGGCAGCGTCGTCCGCCCGGCCGATCTCGGCTTCCTGCACCAGGAGATGCCCTTCGACACCGAATCGACCGTCGCCGCTGTGCTCGACGACGCGCTGCGCGAAGCCCGCGAGGACCTGGCGGAGCTCGGGCGGCTGAGCGACGAGATCACCCGCGTCCCCGAGGACACGCCCGCCCATCGAGAGCTCCTCGACGCCTACGGGCGACGGCTCGAACAGGCCCAGGACCGGGAGTCCTGGGACGCCGACCGCCGGGCCGCCCTGGTCCTCGACGGGCTCGGCCTCGGCGCGCTCGCACACGACCGCACGCTCGGCTCGCTGTCCGGCGGGCAGCGCGGCCGGCTCGCGCTCGCCGCCCTGCTCGTCCGGCGGCCCACCGCGCTGCTCCTCGACGAGCCGACCAACCACCTCGACGACGGCGCCGCCGCCTTCCTGGAGGACCAGCTGCGCGGCCTGCCGGGCACGGTGGTGGCCGCCAGCCACGACCGTGCGTTCCTCGACGCCGTCTGCACCGACCTGATCGACCTCGACCCGGCGGTCGATGGGCCCGTCCGCCACGGCGGCACCTACTCGGCGTACGTGAGCGCGAAGCGCGCCGAGCGGGAACGCTGGGAGCAGCGTCACGCCGAGGAGCAGGAGGAACTGCGGGCGTTGCGATACGCGGCGGGTGTCACCGCGCGCCGGGTGGCCCCTGACCGGGGGCCGCGCGACAACGAGAAGATGGGCTACGGCCATCGGGCCGGCCGGGTGCAGAGCCAGATCTCCCGCCGGGTGCGCAACGCCACGCGGCGCCTGGAGGAGTTGGAGCGCGGCCAGGTGGCCGCTCCCCCGCGGCCGCTGCGGTTCGCCGCCGGAGTGCTGACGGCGCGGACGACGGACGACCCGCGGCCTCTGGTCTCGCTGCGTGACGTGCGGGTGCCCGGGCGGCTGGCGCTGGACGGCCTGGACGTGGCGGCGGGCGAGCGGCTGCTGGTGACGGGGGCGAACGGGGCGGGCAAGTCGACGTTGCTCGCCGTGCTCGCGGGGCGCCTCGCCGCCGAGGGAGAGGTACGTCGACGGGAGCACCTGACCGTGGGGATGCTCGCCCAGGACACGGTGTTCGAGCGGCCCGACCGTACGGCCCAGGACACGTATGTGCTGGCACTGGGCCCCGAGCGGGCCGACGCTGTCCCGCTGTCGTCGCTCGGCCTGGTCCACGCGACCGACCTGGACAAGCCCGTGGGCACCCTGTCCGTCGGGCAGCGTCGACGGCTCGCGCTCGCGCTCCTGGTGGCCCGTCCGCCCCAGCTGCTCCTGCTCGACGAGCCGACCAACCACCTCTCCCCACGCCTGTGCGACGAACTGGAGGAGGCGATGGCCCCCGCGCGGGGCTCATCGGAAGCCGACTCCGACGCCGACTCCGACCCCGGTCCCCGGATCGGAGCGATCGTCGTCGCGAGCCACGACCGCTGGCTGCGGCGGCGGTGGGAGGGGCGCACGCTCAGGCTGCCGGTGTAGCGGCACGTCGGTGACCTTCGTTGCGGGACGCGGAGGTCACCTGTCAGGATGGTGACGTGAATCTCGACCACGTCTTCGTCTGCGGACACCCGGCCCTCGACTTCGCGGCCACGCTCCGCGCACGACGTTCCGCCCGGTTCGAGATGTTCGTGACCCCGGAGCGGCTCAACGCCTGGTACCTGGAGTCCGGAATCGTGGACGCGATCACACCCGCGGACGAGAGTGACGTGCGGGCGGCGACGACCGTGCGCGAGGCGGTGTACCGGCTCCTGGCCGACCGCCGCATCGGCGACGGCTTCGACCCCGAGGCGCTCGCCGTCCTCAACGCCGCCGCCCGCCGGACCCCCGTGACACCCCAACTCTCCCTGGCCGGCCGGCACAACGAGGCGACGCCTGACGAGGCCCTCGCGACAGTGGCCCGCCTGGCCGTCGAACTGCTCGGCGGCCCGGACGTCCCGCTGCTCAAGGAGTGCGGCAACCCCGAGTGCACACGGGTCTACGTCGACCGCTCCCGCGGCATGCGGCGCCAGTGGTGCGGCATGGAGTCCTGCGGCAACAAGATCAAGGCCGCCGCGTACCGCGCGCGGAAGAAGACCGTGGCGTGACGCGCCCCGTCTTGAGGTGACGGTCGAGGGCCGCCGTGAGCGCCGCCATCGCCGCGGCGGCCAGGGCGAAGCTGCCGCAGACGAGGCTCACGGACCCCACCCATGCGGCGGGCCTGTCGAACAACGCGGCGGAGAGCCGCACCCCCGCGCCCAGCGCGCCCGCCCCGGCGGCGAGCAGCCACGTGCCGGGGGTGAGCGCACTCCAGACGTCACCGGCGGCCGCGGAGCGCGCGATGCGCAGGACGACGCGCCCGGCGAGCACGGCACCGGCGAGTGGCGCGACGATGGCCACCCCCAGCAGGAGCAGCACGGGAAGAACCCACATGGCGGGGTCCTCGGACGAAAGGATCATGACTGTAGGACAGCGCGAGGGGCGCGAAGGTTGCCCGGTCGCTCGGGTCACGTCATGCATCACGGCGGACCGCTTGCTGTCCGCCGTGATGCACGGGGGACCGCTCGCTACCCCAGCACCGCCTGCAGATCCAGCCGCTTGACGTCGAGCTTGCGGTAGATCCTGGTCAGGTGCTGCTCGACAGTGCTGACCGTGACGTACAGCTTGCGGGAGATCTCGCGGTTGGTGAACCCGTCGGCGGCCAGCTCGGCCACGCGTCGTTCGGCGTCGGTCAGCTCGGCGTCCGGTTCGGCTCGGCCGGGCGCGGGCGCGGGTGGGGGCGGTGACGCGTGGCCACCGGCCACGGGCGGAGGTGTGTTGCCGCCCCAGCGCCGGGAGAGGAGTTCGGCCTTGCGGGCGAGCAGCCGCGCGCGTTCCGTCTCACCCCCTTCCCGTACGGCCTGGCTCTGCTCGGCCACGGCCCGCGCCAGCTCGAAGACGTCACCGGCGCCCCTGAGCACGGCGACGGCCTCGTCGAGCAGCTCGATGCGGTCCGGGCCGGGTGAGGTGGCGGCACGCAGGCGCAGCGTCATGCCCCAGGTGCGGCCGTCGGCCGGAGCGGGCAATGTCATCTGTTCGTCCACGAGTTGGCGGGCGAGGAGGGACTCACCGAGGGCCAGGTACGCCTCCGCGGCGCCGAGCCGCCACGGTTCCGCCGCGGGCACGTCGACGCCCCAGCTGCTCATCCGCGTACCGCAGGCGTAGAAGTCGCACAGGGCGGCGTAGTGGCAGCCGGTTGCCAGGTGGTAGCGGCCGCGCGCGGCCAGGTAGTGCAGTCCGGTGCGGGTCTGGAACACCGCCTGGGGCACGGGCCGTTCGAGGAGGGCCGCGGCGCCGTCGACGTCTCCGAGGGCGGCCTTGGCCTGTACGGCGGCCGCGAGCGGAAGGCCGATCGCGGCGCCCCAGCCCTTGGGGCCGAGCATGTCGAGCGCGGTGGTGGCGCGCTGTTGCGCCGCGGCCGGGTCTCCCTGGCGCAGGTGGATGAAGGCACGCCAGGCGGTGAACCAGGCCTGCCAGGTGGGGCTTTCGCGCTCGCCGGCCTGGGCGATGAGCCCGTCGCACCAGGCCGCCGCCCGGTGCGGCCGGTCGCGGTAGGCGAGCGTGGCGAGGGCGGCGGTCTGCACGGCGACGGTGCGGGGGCCGAGGCGGTAGCGGTTGAGGGTGCGTTCGGCCGCGTCGACCGCGTCGGACGGATCGCTCTCGCCGCCGTGCAACAGGTCGTGCATAAGGGTGCCCGCGCCCTGCAGTTCGGGGGTGGCCGCCGGTGGGGCGGAGCGCTGCGCGGCCAGTACGCCGGACCCCAGGCGCTCCTTGACGTGTCCGGGGTAGAGGTAGGCGCCCCAGAGCCACGGGGTGTCGAGATCCGCGGCGTTCGCGGGCGGCGCACCGGCCGGGTTAGGCCCGGCGAGCGCACAGATCGCGTCCAGCCCTTCGTCGACGCGCCCGTGCCAGAAGAGGTGGGTGGGGAGGGTGAGGGGGAGGGGGGTGGGTGGGAAGGTGGTCGGGGGTGCCGTGCGGTCGGGGAGGTGGCGTAGGACCTTCGCGGGGTCCAGGCGCCATTCCGCGTCGGCGAGCGCTCCCACGATCGCGGCCTGTTGTGTGGCGCCCCGGCACCGCCGGTACGCGGCGCGCAGGTATGCGACGCCCACCTCCACCCGGTCGTCCTCCAGGGCGAGTTGAGCCGCCTCCTCGAAGACGGGCACCGCCCACGGCGTGTCCGACCGGTCGGCGGCGACGAGGTGGGCGGCCACCTCGTCGGCCGGTGCGCCCTCTTCGTGCAGCAGGGCGGCCACCCGCCCGTGCAGCGCGCGGCGTTCCTCCGTCGGCATCCCGTCCAGGACCGCCGCCCCGAACGCCGGGTGGCACAGCCGCCCCTCGTGCAGCACCTCCGCGACGGTCAGCTGGTGCACGGCGCGGGCCACGGAGGCGGCGTCCACGTCGAGGAGCCGGCCCAGCGGGAACGGGCAGGCCTGCTCCCCCAACACGGCTACGGCACGGGCGACTTCGGTGACCGGAGCCTCGTGCCGGTAGAGGAACCCGAGCACCGCCCGCCCGAACGCCTCGCCCGCGCGGCCCGTCGTCCGGTGGTCGTCCGCAAGCGCGTGGACGAGGAGCGGATGGCCCGCGCTCATACCGTGGACGACGGGCGTGAGGTCCTGGGCCGTCTCCCGGTCGAATCGCCGAGCCAGTACGGCTCCCACTCCCGCCTTCGACAGCGGCTCGACACGGATGCGCCGCAGCGCGGGCTCGTGCGCGAACTCACTCCCGAGCAGGGCGTTGTCCGCCGTCTGATGGACGTACTCGGTGAACAGCACATGCAGCCGCGCCGAGCGCAGCCTGCGCACCACGTACAGGAGGCACTGCAGTGAGGCCGCGTCGGCGTGGTGCGCGTCGTCGACGGCGATCAGGACGGGCCGCTCGGCGACGAGACCGCGCAGCGCCTCGCAGAGCCCGCGGAGCGCGGGGGCGTGCGGAGTGGCCGAGGGGGGAACGTGCGTGGGCGAGACCCTGGACGCGTCGGGCTGCGTCGTGGGCGGGGCGGGTGCGGAAGCGGCGGCTTCGTCGCACCACGCCAGCGTACGTTCGGCGGTGTCGGCGGGCAGTTCCGGGCAGCAGCGCACCAGTTGCTCCAGGACGCCGAGGGGCAGGTCGCGCTCGGCCCGGCAGGCCGTGGCGGTCAGCACCAGCGCGTCGCGCGCGACCCGTTCCGTCCACGCCCGCAGCACCGCGGTCTTGCCGGTGCCGACCGCTCCGCCGAGCACCACGAGGCTGCCGCGGGTGCCCTCCGCGCCTTCGTACGCGCTCCGCAGGGCGGCCAACTCCCCGGCTCGTTCCACCAGTTCGACCCGTTCCAGCAGCTCGACCCGTTCCACCGGTTCGACCCCGGCGGAGCAGGCGTCGCGCGTCACCGCGTGCCCCACTCGCGGTCGATCAGCGCGAACATGTCGTCGGCGCTCGCGGCCGTCAGGTCGTCCGCCTCGCCCTGCCCGTCCTCGTCGGCGGGGGCCGCGGCGGCGTCCGGCTGCTTCCACAGGAGGGTCTGAAGGCGCCGGATCAGACCCTTGCGGCGGGGATCGTCCACCGCGAGTCCGGCGAGGGCCTCCTCCAGATCGTCCAGGTGCCCGGCCACGGGGAGCTCGCCCGCGCCGCCGTCGGGCAGGACCCTGTCCAGCAGGTGTTCGGCGAGGGCGCGAGGCGTCGGATAGTCGTAGACCAGCGTGGCGGGCAGCCTCAGCCCCGTGGCGGCGCGCAGCCGGTTGCGCAGCTCCACCACGACGAGGGAGTCGAAGCCCAGGTCCTTGAAGGCCCTCTCCGGCTCGACCTCCTGCCCCGGCTCGTACCGCAGCACGCCCGCGACCTGCTCGCGGACCACGTCGAGGAGCCGCCCGGCCCGCTCCCGCACGGGCAGCGCGGCCAGTTCGCGCCGCAGCGCGGAGGCGTTCTCGGCGCTTTCGGCGCCGTCCGCGGAGGCATCGACGATCCGCCGGGCCGCGGGAACCTCTTCGAGCAGCCGGGTCGGGCGGGCCAGCGTGAACAGCGGCGCGAACCGTTCCCATTCGATGTCGGCGACCAGGCTGTGCCCCCGGCCCGCGTCGAGCACGGCGTGCAGCGCGCCGAGCGCCAACTGGGGTTCCAGGGGCGGCAGTCCCTGGCGCCGGGACAGCCCGGCCGCGCCGCGTGCCAGGTCCCCGTCCTCCGGCAGATCCCAGATGCCCCAGCCCACGGAGACGGTTCGGGGCCCCTCCCCCGCACCGCCGTGCCGCTGCGCCAGCGCGTCGAGATAGGCGTTGGCGGCGGCGTACGCGCCGTGCTCCCTGCTGCCGAGCGTGGCGGCCACGGAGGAGAAGTACAGCACGGTCTCGACTTCCCCGGGCCACGCCACGGACCCGGCGGCGGCCGCCAGGTCGCCCAGCTCCATGGCCTGGGCCGTGGCCGCGTCGAGCGCGTCGGGCGTGACGTCGGCGAGGGGGGCGAGCTCGCCGGGGAGGGAGGTGTGGATGACGGTTCGTATGTGTACGTCTGTGAGCTCGGCGAGGGCGCGGGGCAGGTCCTGGCTCCGACCAAGACCATGGCTACGGCTGTCGCTGTGGCTGTGGCTGTGGCCTTCGTACGGGACGCGCAGCAGCGTGAACTGGCAACCGTGCGCCTCGACTTCGGCTGCGAGCTCGCCGTCCCGGTCGTCCTGTCGGCCTCCGCGACCGTCGTCGGGGGCCGTGTCCAGCAGTACGACGTGTGCGGCGCCGGACGCGGCGAGCCACCGCACGACCTGTTCCGTCAGTCGGCTGACGCCGCCCGTGACCAGGACGGCACCTTCCGGGGGCCGGCCCCCGGTCGTCTCGTCGCCGATCGGCGCATCGGGCACCAGGCGTCGGCCGAGGACACCACCGCGACGCAGCGCGACCTGGTCCTCGCCGCTGTCCCCGCACAGCACCGCGTAAAGGGCGGCGGGGTCGAGTGTGTCCGGGTCGGCGGGCAGGTCCAGCAGCCCGCCCCACAGCTCCGGATGCTCCAGGGCGGCCACCCGGCCGAACCCCCAGACGGGCGCCTGTTCCGGGGAGACCACCGGGTCGGTGTCGCCGCACGACACGGCACCCCGGGTGGCGCACCAGAGGGGCACCTCGACCGCGGCGTCGATGAGGCCTTGGAGCAGCGCCAGGGAGGCGGAGGCGCCGGGCGACCCGCGGCGGGCGTCGGCGTTCGTACCGTCGTCGAGCGCCAGCAAGGAGAGCACCCCCGCGAGGGATGTGTCGTCGCCCGCGCACGTCGACTGCCACGAGCGGACGAGCTCGGCCAGCTCCGCGCGCCCGGTACCCGGCCCGACCTCGACGAGGCTCACCGGCACACCTGTCTCCTCCAGCGCCCGGACGCACGTACGCGACCAGGTGTCAGCCGCACCTTCGGCGGCCAGGACCAGCCAGGCTCCGCCGGTGCCCGGCGCGGGCGTCGGCAGGTCCACGCGCCGCCAGTCGACCCGGTACCGCCAGGCGTCGACGGTCGACCGGTCCCGCCGCTCGCGCCGCCATACGGACAGCGCCGGGAACACCGTCTCCAGGGCGGCCCGGTGCGCGTCGTCCTTCAGGTGCAGGGTGTCGCAGAGGGACTGGACGTCCGCGCCCTCGACTGCCGCCCAGAACCCGGCCTCTTCGCCGTCCGACACAGCCGCGACCGTGGGCACCGCGACGTCGGCGAGCCAGAAGCGCCGCCCCTGGAAGGGGTAGGTGGGCAGGTCGACGGTGCGGGGCGGCGGATCGGACGGGAACCAGCCGGACCAGTCCACCGTGATCCCGGCCGTATGAAGGCGTGCCATGGCGTGCCCGAAGGCGACATCGTCCGGCAGGTCCGAGCGGAGGGAAGCGGTGACGACGGGCTCGAAGCCACCTTGCGGGTCGGCGAGGTCGGCCAGGTCGTCGAGGGTGTGCTGGGCGGCGGTGACCAGGACGGGAGCGGGGCCCAGTTCCACGAACACCCCTGCTCGGTCCGCCACTTGGGCGATCGCGGGCTGGAAGAGGACTGCCTGCCGCACGTGCTTGGCCCAGTACTCCGGAGCGGTGATCTCGGCCTCGGCTTGCTTGCCCGTGACATTGCTGATCAGCGGAACCTTCGGCGCGCAGAACTCCACACCACGTATCGCCTCGGTGAACTCATCGAGCATCGGCTCCATCAACACCGAATGGAACGCGTGACTGACCGACAACGCCTTGGTCTTACGCCCCTTCTCCCTCCAGAACCCAACGATCCTCTCGACCTGGTCAACAGGGCCCGAAATGACGGTGGAATCAGGTGTATTAACCGCAGCGACACTCACCGCAGAGTCCTCAAGACTCGCCGCCAACTCCTCCGGCGTCGCCTGCACCGCACACATCGCACCACCCTCAGGCAACCCACCCATCAACCGAGCACGCGCCCCCACCACCCGACACGCATCCGCCAAACCAAAAACACCCGCGACATACGCCGCCGCAACCTCCCCGATGGAATGCCCGACCACCACATCCGGCCGCACCCCCACCGACTCCCACAACCTGGCCAGACCCACCTGAAGCGCAAACAACCCAGCCTGCGCCCACATCGTGTGATCCAACCGCTCCCGCGGCCCCCCGAACACAACCTCCCGAACCGAACCACCCAACTCCACATCCAGCAGCCCACACACCTCATCAAAGGCGCCAGCGAACACAGGGAACCGCTCATACAAACCAGCCCCCATCCCCACCACCTGACTGCCCTGCCCACTGAACAACCAGACCGTGTCCCTACCCGCACCGACCGGCACCGGAGGCGGCCCCACCAGTGCCGGGTGCGGTTGCTCCGCAGCCAGCGCCTCAAGGCCGGCCGTCAGCTCGGCGCGGTCCGCTCCCAGCACGACGGCCCGGCGTTCGTGCAGCGCACGCGTGCGGAGCAGCGACCAACCGGTGTCGACGGGATCGGACGGAGCGGATGGATCGGATGGATCGGCCGTTTCAGCGGCCCGTTCGGCGAGAGCGCGAGCCTGCGCCCTCAGCGCTTCCCTGCTGCGCGCCGAGACCACCCACGGCACCACGAGACCGCCTTGCCGGGGCCCGGCGCTTTCGGTGGTGGTGGGTGCGGGGGCCTGTTCCAGGATGAGGTGGGCGTTGGTGCCGCTGATGCCGAAGGAGGAGACGCCCGCCCTGCGGGGCCGGTCCGTCTCGGGCCACGGCACGGGGTCGGTGAGGAGCTGTACTCCCCCGTCCTCCCAGTCCACGTGGGGCGTGGGGCGGTCGATGTGCAGGGAGGCGGGCAGCTCTCCGTGGCGCATCGACATCACCATTTTGATGACGCCCGCGACGCCGGCTGCGGCCTGCGTGTGGCCGATGTTCGACTTCACCGAGCCGAGCCACAGCGGCCGGTCCGCCGGGCGGTCCTTGCCGTAGGTGGCGAGGAGCGCGTTGCCCTCGATGGGGTCGCCGAGCGTGGTGCCGGTGCCGTGTGCCTCCACGGCGTCGACGGCGTCGGGGGTGACGCGGGCGTTGGCGAGGGCCTGGCGGATCACCCGCTCCTGGGCGACGTCGTTGGGGGCGGTGAGGCCGTTGCTGGCGCCGTCCTGGTTGACGGCGGATCCGCGTACGACGCCGAGTACTTGGTGGCCGTTGCGGCGGGCGTCGGAGAGGCGTTCCAGGAGGATCAGGCCGACGCCCTCGGAGAATCCCGTACCGTCGGCCGCCTCGGCGAACGGCTTGCAGCGGCCGTCCGGGGCCAGGCCACGCTGGCGCGAGAACTCCACGAAGGCCGTGGGCGTGGACAGTACGGTGACGCCGCCCGCGAGGGCCAGGCCGCAGTCGCCCTGTCGCAGCGCCTGGCAGGCCAGGTGGATGGCGACCAGCGACGCGGAGCACGCCGTGTCGAGGGTCACCGCCGGGCCCTCCAGGCCGAAGGTGTACGCGATGCGGCCGGAGATGACGCTGGCCAGGGTGCCCGTGGTCGCGTACCCCTCGACCTCCGGCGGTACCTGCTCCCCCGACATGTGGTCCTGGCTGGACACCCCCGCGTACACCCCGGTGAGCGTGTCCCTGAGTGTGCCCGGGTCGATGCCCGCCCGCTCGAACAGCTCCCAGGCCACTTCGAGCAGTACGCGCTGCTGCGGGTCGGCGGCCAGCGCCTCGCGCGGGTTGACTCCGAAGAAGTCCGCGTCGAAGCGGGCGGCGTCCCGCAGGAACCCGGCTTCGCGTACGTAGGTGGTGCCCGGGTGGTCCGGGTCCGGGTGGTAGAGGCCGCCGACGTCCCAGCCGCGGTCGGTGGGGAACGCCTCGATGGCGTCGCCCTGCGAGGCGACGAGGTCCCAGAGCTGTTCCGGTGAGGTCACGCCGCCCGGGTAGCGGCAGGCCATCGCGACGACGGCGATCGGTTCCCGCTGCCGCTCCTCCACGTCGCGCAGGCGCTGACGGGTCTGCCCGAGATCCGCCGTCACGCGCTTCAGGTAGTGGCGGAGTTTGTCCTCCGTACCCGGCATGCCCTTCTTTCCATCCGTTCCATCCGTCCCACCCGTCCCAGCCGGCATGTCTTCTCCACTCCTGGTCAAGAGGGCAGTTCTCGGTCGATCAGCTCGAAGAGCTCGTCGTCCGAAGCGGATTCGAGGTCGTGGTCGTCGCTCTCCGCGGCGTCCCCTCCGGTGTCGCCCGCCGCGCTCGCGGTGTCGTCGAGACGCCACAGCAGGCTCTGCAGGCGCGACACGAGGCGCCCGCGCGTGTCCTCGTCGTGCGCGTGCCCCACGATCACCGTCTCCAGCTTGTCCAGCTCGCCGAAGAGCGGCGCCGACGGGTCGGCCCCCGCGGGGCACAGCTGTGTGCGCAGCTCCTCGGCGATGGCCGACGGGGTGGGGTGCCGGAAGATGAACGTGGCCGGCAGGCGCAGGCCGGTGGCGGCGGACAGCCTGTTGCGCAGTTCGACGGCGGTGAGGGAGTCGAAGCCGAGGTCCTGGAAGGGGGCGTCGGCGCGCACCGCGTCGGTTCCCGCGTGCCCGAGGACGGCCGCCGCGTGCGTCCGCACCAGGTCGAGCAGGGTGCGGTGCTGGTCCTCGGCGGTGAGCGCGGACAGCTTGCCCGCCCAGTCGATGTTCTGCCGGGCCGCCACGGCGGCGGTGGGCCGCGCGGATCCCCGGCCGCCGGCGAAGGCGCGGAGGAGCGGGGGCAGTGCGGCGGCGGGTTTGCCGGCGAGGACTCGGGGGTTCAGGTCGGCGGCCACCAGGTGGGGGCGGCCGGCGCGGTGCGCGGCGTCGAGGAGGGCGAGGCCGTGGGCGTTGGTCATCGCCTTCACACCGATGCGGGCCATGCGGGAGACGTCGACTTCGCTGAGGCTGCCGGTCATTCCGGCGGGGCCGGGGGTGTCAGGCGTGGCGGTGCCGCTCTGCTCGTCGGCCGTACCGCTGTCCCTCGTGTCCCTCGTGTCCTTCGAGGCTTCCCAAAGGCCCCATCCGACGGAGAGACCTGCCTGGCCTTGGGTCCGGCGGTGCTGCATCAGTGCGTCGCAGTAGGCGTTGGCCGCCGCGTAGTTGGCCTGTCCCGGACTGCCCAGCGTCGCCGCGGCCGAGGAGAACACGACGAACAGACCAAGACGCAGATCCCGGGTCGCCTCGTGCAGGTTCGCGGCGGCACCGGCCTTGGCCGCCCACACCCGCCCGAGCCCATCCCGCGTCTGCGCGGTCACCACCGCGTCCTCCAGCACACCCGCCGCATGCACGACCCCGGACAGAGGGTGAGCAGGATCGGTCTTGCCGACCAGCTCCACCACCGACGCCGCATCACTCACATCAGCCGCGACAAGAGATGCCTCAGCACCCAACTCCGCAATCCGCGCCACCAGTTCGTCAGCCCCGGGAGCGTCCGGGCCGCGCCTGCTGGCCAGCAGCAGATGCCGTACGCCCCACTCCCGCACCAGATGCTCCGCCACCACCTGCCCCAGCGCACCCGTACCACCGGTGATCAGCACCGTGCCCTCGGGGTCGAGCGGTGCGGGTACATCCAGCACCAGCTTGCCCGTGTGCTTCGCCTGACTCATGAACCGGAACGCCTCCCGCGCCCTGTCCAGCGGCCAGGAACGTACGGGGAGAGGGGCCAGGGCTCTTGACGTGAACCTCTCGCCGAGGTCCCGCATCATGACCTCGATGAGGTCCGGCCCGGCATCGGTGACGAGGTCGTAGACGGTGTACGTGACGCCCGGGTACTCCCCGCTCACCTCCTCGGGCTCCCGCAGGTCCGTCTTGCCCATCTCCAGGAACCGGCCACCGCTGTCCCCCATGAGCCGCAGGGAAGCGTCGATGAACTCGCCGGTGAGGCTGTTCAGTACGACATCCACACCCCGGCCGCCAGTGGCCTGCCGGAACGCGTCCTCGAAGGCCAGATCACGGGAGGAAGCACGATGAGCGGCATCGACGCCCATCTCCTCCAGCACGGCATGCTTGGCCGGACTCGCGGTGGCGAACACCTCCGCACCAAGATGCCGGGCGATGTGCACCGCCGCCATCCCCACACCACCCGTGGCGGCATGGATCAACACCCGCTCGCCCGCCTTCAACCCGGCCAGCTCCACCAGGCCGTACCAAGCCGTCAGATACGCGACAGGCATCGCCGCCGCCTGCCGCATGTCCCAGCCGTGCGGCACCGACGCGACCATCCGCGTGTCCGCGACGGCCGTCGGACCGAAGGAACCGTGCAGTACGCCCATGACGCGATCACCGACCGACAGGTGCGTGACCTCGGGGCCGACCTCCGTCACGACACCGGCACCTTCGCCGCCCAGGCCGATCTGTCCCGGCACCATGCCGAGGCTGACCAGGACGTCGCGGAAGTTGATGCCCGCGGCGTGGATGCCTATACGTACCTGGCCCGGTGCGAGAGGCTCCAGCACTTCGGGGTACGCGACCGGCGCCACGCTCTCCAACGTCTCGGCGCTCCCCTTGTCGAGGCGCCAGGCGCGGTCGTTGGGCATGGCGACGGTGGCGCCGCCGCTCGCGCGGACGAGTCGCGGGATCAGCAGTGTGCCGTCACGGAGAGCGAGTTGGGACTCGTCGAGGTCTTCGACGGCTTGGCGCAGCAGGGACTGCGGCAGCACCTCGTCGAGGGCTTCCGGAGGTACGTCGTCATCGACGTCGAGCAGGACGAAGCGGCCCGGGTTCTCGGACTGCGCACTGCGCACCAACCCCCACACCGCGGCCGCTGACGCATCCACGTCCGCGCCGTCGTCCGTCGCCACAGCGGAGCGCGTCACCACGAGGAGACGGGTCTCCTCCAACTCGGGCGCGACCAGGAACTCCTGTACCAACGACAGCGCGCCCTCGGCAACCCGCAGCCCGTCGCCCGGGGCGGTATTGACCGGCGCCAGCACCGCCCACGGCACTTCGTCGCCGACCGACGCGACCACATCCGTGAGACCGACACCCTCACCCGGGAGCACGACCCAGCCGCCACCGTCGGACACGTCTGCCTGCGGGGCCGGAAGCGGCGTCCAGTCCACGGTGAACAGGCCGTCGTCCTGCGGCTGCGCGGACCGCAGTTGCGCCAAGTCCGCGGGCCGCAGCGTCACGGATCCCACGCTGAGGACGTTCGTGCCCGTGGTGTCGGTGACCAGGACCCGTACTTCCCGCTCGGCCTCGTCGTGCTCACCGGGCGACAACCGCACCCGTACGGTGCCGGCCCCCGCGGCCCACAGGGAAACCTGGTTCCAGGTGAACGGCAGCCAGACCTTGCAGTCGTCCTGTGGTTGCCCGTCGGACCAGTCGAGCAGCAGGGCCGGGTGGAGGGTGGCGTCGAGGAGGGCGGGGTGAATGCCGTAGCCGTCGGGCGCGCCCGCGGCCTCGGGCAGGACGACCTCGGCCAGCAGATCCCCGCCATCGCGCCACACGGCCTGCAGGCCTTGGAACGCCTGGCCGTACGCATAGCCCGCGTCGGCCACGCGCTCGTAGAAGCCTGTCAGGTCCACGGGCACGGTGCCGGCTCCGGGCCAGGCCCCGGCAAGACCTGCGACTGTTCCGGGATCGGATTCGGGGGCGAGTACGCCGGTGGCGTGGCAGACCCACGCATCATCGCCACCCGTCGCCGTGGAGGTGTCGGCGTCGGGGCGGCTGTACACATGCACGCCACGCCGCCCGTCCTCCCCGGCCTCGTCCACAACCACCTGAACCCGCAGCCCCGACGCCTCAGGCACCACCACAGGCGCCTGCAACATCAACTCCTCCACCACCGCACAACCAACCTCATCACCGGCCCGCAACGCCCACTCCACCAACGCGGCCCCCGGCACCAACACCGCCCCACCCACCACATGATCAGCGAGCCACGCAGCCCCCGAACGCGACAACCGCCCGGTCAACAGGCACCCACCCCGATCAGCGAACTCCACCGCCGCACCGAGCAACGGATGCCCCGCCGCCACCAGACCCAGCCCAGCCGCATCCCCACCCCCCGCACGCCCCGCCAACCAGAACCGCTCCCGCTGGAACGCATACGTCGGCAACTCCACCACCCCAGACACCGAAGCCGCCGAGAAGAAGACCGACCAGTCCACGGCCACTCCAGCCGTGTGAAGACGGGCCATCGCACCCAGGAACGCCTGCTCGTCGGAACGTTCTCCGACGAGTGACGAGACCAGCACGGGCTCGGGCGCATGCGGGTCGGCAAGGTCATCGAGGATGTGCTGGGCAGCAGTGATCAGGACGGGGCTCGGGCCCAGTTCGATGAACACACCACTCTGTGCGGCTACTTGGGCGATCGCGGGCTGGAACAGGACTGCCTGCCGCACATGCTTGGCCCAGTACTCCGGAGCAGTGATCTCGGCCTCGGCTTGCTTGCCCGTGACATTGCTGATCAGCGGAACCTTCGGCGCGCAGAACTCCACACCACGTATCGCCTCGGTGAACTCAGCGAGCATCGGCTCCATCAAGGCGGAGTGGAACGCGTGACTGACCGACAACGCCTTGGTCTTACGCCCCTTCTCCCGCCAGAACCCAACGATCCTCTCGACTTGGTCAACAGGGCCCGAAATGACAGTGGAATCAGGTGTGTTGACCGCAGCGACACTCACCGCAGAGTCCTCAAGACTCGCCGCCAACTCCTCCGGCGTCGCCTGCACCGCACACATCGCACCACCCTCAGGCAGCCCACCCATCAACCGAGCACGCGCCCCCACCACCCGACACGCATCCGCCAAACCAAAAACACCCGCGACATACGCCGCCGCGATCTCACCGATGGAATGCCCGACCACCACATCCGGCCGCACCCCCACCGACTCCCACAACCTGGCCAGACCCACCTGAAGCGCAAACAACCCAGCCTGCGCCCACATCGTGTGATCCAACCGCTCCCGCGGCCCCCCGAACACAACCTCCCGAACCGAACCACCCAACTCCACATCAAGCAGCCCACACACCTCATCAAAAGCCGCAGCGAACACAGGGAACCGCTCATACAAACCAGCCCCATCCCCACCACCTGACTGCCCTGCCCACTGAACAACCAGACCGTGTCTCCGCTCGGAGCCGCGGCCCCTTCAGCTGACAGCGTCAAGGCCGGATGTGCCTCACCGACTGCCAACGCCTCGAGACCTGCGACCAGTTCGGAGCGCTCGGACCCGACCACGACAGCGCGCTGATCGAACAGTGAGCGCGAACGCAGCAACGACCAGCCCACATCACGTACTGCCACGGCCGAGTCGCCCGTCACCGCCTCGCTGAGTCGGCGTGCTTGGTCGCGCAGTGCCTGCGTACTCCGCGCCGACACCACCCACGGCACCAGCCCACCGTCACCGTCTCCCGCAACCACCGGAACAGCCTCAGGTTCAGGCTCGGGAACGTACTCCACGATCACATGCGCATTCGTCCCCGACGCCCCGAACGACGACACACCCGCACGACGCACACCCCGACCAGCCTCCGGCCACGGCACCGACTCAGCCGCCAACCGCACCGCACCCGACTCCCAATCCACATGCGGCGACGGCTCATCCACATGCAAACTCGCCGGCACCACACCACGCCGCATCGCCATCACCATCTTGATGACACCCGCAACACCCGCAGCCGCCTGCGTATGACCGATGTTCGACTTCACCGACCCCAACCACACCGGCCGATCCGCAGCACGCCCCTGACCGTACGTCGCCAACAGAGCCTGCGCCTCGATCGGATCACCCAGCGTCGTCCCCGTCCCGTGCCCCTCCACCACATCGACGTCCCCGAACGAGAGACGACCGCTCGCCAACGCCTGACGGATCACCCGCTCCTGCGAGGGGCCGTTCGGCGCGGTCAAGCCGTTGCTCGCACCGTCCTGGTTCACCGCCGAACCCCGCACCACCGACAGAACCCGATGCCCCTTGCGGCGCGCATCCGACAACCGCTCCAGCAACAACACACCGACACCCTCGCCCCAGCCCGTGCCGTCCGCCGCAGCGGCGAACGGCTTGCAGCGGCCGTCCGGGGCCAGGCCACGCTGGCGCGAGAAGCCGGTGAAGACCTCGGGGGTCGCCATGACGGTGACGCCACCCGCGAGGGCGAGGTCGCACTCGCCCTGGCGCAGGGCTTGGGCCGCAAGGTGTATGGAGACCAGGGACGACGAGCACGCCGTGTCGACCGTCACCGCCGGACCCTCGAGGCCCAGGGTGTAGGAGACCCTGCCGGAGACCACGCTGCCGGAACCGGCCAGCATGGAGTAGCCCTCCAGTGTGGCGTCCTGGGCCAGGCCGGCCGCGTAGTCGTGGTACATGACGCCTACGTACGTGCCCGTCAAGCTGCCCTTCAGCGTCGTCGGGTCGATCCCCGCACGCTCGAACACCTCCCACGACGCCTCCAGCAACAGACGCTGCTGCGGATCCATCGCCAACGCCTCACGCGGATTGATCCCGAAGAACGCCGCGTCGAAGTCACCGGCGTCCGGGAGGAAGGCGCCTTCGTCGGCGTAGCTGGTGCCGGGGTGGTCCGGGTCGGGGTGGAAGAGGCGTTCCAGGTCCCAGCCGCGGCCGGTCGGGAACTCGCCGACGGTGTCCACGCCCGCCGCGACCAGGTCCCACAACCCTTCGGGCGAAGTCACTCCGCCCGGGTACTTGCAGGCCATGGCGACGATCGCCACCGGATCGTCCGTCGTGGCGGCGGGCAGCGCGACCGGCGCGGCGGGGGCCGCGGTCACTCCGCCCAGGCGTGTGCAGAGGTAGGCCGCGAGGGCCTGGGGGGTGGGGTGGTCGAAGGCCAGCGTGGCGGGCAGGCGGAGACCGCTGGCCGCCGAGAGTCGGTTGCGCAGCTGGACCGCCGTGAGCGAGTCGAAGCCCAGGTCCTTGAAGTTGGCCTCGGTGCGTACGTCGGAGGCCGACCGGTGGCCGAGCACCGCCGCCACGCACTCGCGCACGACATCGGTGACGGCAGCCCTGCGCTCTCCCTCGTCCAGGCCCGCGAGCCGTCGCTCCAGCGCCCCCTTCTCCACCGCGGAGTCGGCGGCGGCCCTTCGGCGGGTCCGGCCCGTGAGGTTGCGCAGGATCGCCGGTACGTCGTCCGCGGACAGTTCGCGTACGTCGATGCCCGCCGCGACCAGCAGGGAGGTGCGGGGCGCGGCCGCGCGGGCCGCGTCGAGGAGGGCCAGGCCCTGCTCATCGAGGAGCGGCTTGACGCCACTGGCGCGCAGCCGCGCGAGGTCTGCGTCGTCCAGGTGCCGGGTCATCGCGCTGCCGCGTGCCCACAGACCCCAGGCGATGGACAGGCCCGGCAGGCCCGCAGCGCGGCGGCGGGCGACCAGGGCGTCGACGAAGGCGTTGGCGGCGGCGTAGCCGACCTGGCCGGCGTTGCCGAGGACGCCGGCCGCGGAGGAGAACATGAGGAAGAGGCCGAGCGGCAGATCCGCGGTGGCCGCGTCGAGGTTGGCGGCGACGGAGGCCTTGGCCGCCCATACCCTCGCCAGTTGCTCACCGGTCTGCGCGGTGACCACGGCGTCGTCCAGGACACCTGCCGCGTGGATCACGCCGGTCAGCGGATGCGCGGGGTCGACCGAGGCGACCAGGTCGGCGGTGGCCCGGGCGTCCGTCAGGTCGGCCGCGACGATGCGGACGGCGACGCCGAGACCGGTGAGCCGGTCGGTGAGTTCGCGGGCGCCGGGGGCGTCTGGGCCTTGGCGGCTGACGAGCAGGAGGTGCCGTACCGACCAGGTGTTGATCAGGTGCTCGGCGACGAGGGCGCCCATCATGCCGGTGCCGCCTGCGATGAGGACGGTGCCGTTGGGGGCGAGGGTGGTTCCGGTTCCGGTTCCGGTGTCGGTGTCAGCGGTGGCGGTAGCGGTAGCGGTAGCGGTTGAAGTGGCGCGGGTCAGGCGGGGGGCCAGTGTCACTCCGCCGCGGATGGCCAGCTGGGGCTCGTTGGTCGCGAGGGCCGCGGCGACCGCGGCTGAGTCCGTGCATCCCGCGTCTGCCGGGTCCGCCGTATCGGCCGTACCCGCCGTGTCCGCCGTGCCCGTCGTGCCCGTCGTGCCCGTCGTGTCCAACAGGACGAACCGGTCCGGGTGTTCGGCCTGCGCGGCGCGTATGAGTCCCCATAGCGCGGACGCGGGGACGTCGATGGACCCGGCGCTCCGGTCGTCTCCCGCGTCGGCCGTCGGTGTCGTTACCGGCACCGGCACCGCGCCATGCGTGACCAGTACAAGCCGGGTCTCGGTGAGACGCGGCTCGGCGAGCCAGTCCCGGAGCAGGGCCAGGACCTCGTCGGCGACAGCCCGCCCTCGGGCGTCGACCGTCCCGGAGGCAGGGGCGACAGCCTCGACCAGGACGGTCGCGGGAGCCTGTGCCCCCGCGTCCCCCGCGTCCAGGGAGGCCAGCAGCGCCGGCAGGTCGGGGTAGCGAGGGGTGTCCGGCCCCGCCCAATCGGGCGCCTCCTGGCCGAGCACCGCCCAGCCGTCGGTGCTCTCCCCCACGGTTGCCGCCGGAGGCAGCGTGTTCCACTCCACCGTGAACAAGTTGGGGATGACGCCGCCCGCCCGACCCGCCGAGCGCAGCAGTTCCGGGTCGGCGGGCCGCAGGGCCAGTGAGTCCACGGTGAGCACGGGCGCGCCCGTGGCATCGGCGACGGTCACGCGCAGCGCACCGCCGCTCTCGCCCTCGTCCCCGTACGGGGACAGCCGCACCCGTACGGTGGCGGCGCCCGTGGCCCACAGGGACACCCCGTTCCACGCGAACGGCAGGTTGGGGTGCTGGTTGGCGCCGGAGGCCTCCCCGGCGAGGAGCAGCGCCGGATGCAGGGCGGCGTCCAGCAGTACGGGGTGAATGCCGAAGCCGTCCTCGGAGCCCGCCTGTTCCGGCAGTTGCACCTCGGCGAGCAGGTCCGTCCCCTGACGCCATACGGCACTCAGTCCTTGGAACGACGGCCCATACTCGTACCCCGCCGACGCGGCCCGCTCGTAGAGATCACCGACCTCTACCGGCTCGGCGCCCGCCGGCGGCCACTGTCCGGTCAGCCCGTCCGGTACGTCCCCGGGGGCGGGGCTCAGCACCCCGGTGGCGTGACACAGCCAGTCCTCGTCGCGGCCCGGCCCGTCGTCGGACGCGGTCGCGTACTCGGTCACGTACTCGGCCGCGGACTCCGCTTCGGTGCGCGAGAAGACGCGCACCTCACGCCGTCCGCTCTGCTCGTCGGGCGCGCCCACGACGACCTGGACCTGGAGGCCTCCGGTGTCCGGCAGCACCAGGGGCGCCTGGAGCGTCAGCTCCTCCAGCGTGGGGCAGCCCGCCTCGTCGGCGGCGCGCAGCGCCCACTCGACCAGCGCGGCGCCGGGGACGAGCGTCGTGCCCGCCACCGCGTGGTCGGCCAGCCAATCGCCGCCACCGGACGCCGAAAGCCGCCCCGTTAGCACGAGGGCACCGTCGGCAAGCCCGAGCGCAGCGGGCAGCAACGTGTGTTCCAACCGTCGCAGCCCCGCGGAACGCACGTCCCCGACGCCGTCCACCGGCAGCCAGTAGCGGCGGCGCTGGAAGGCGTACGTGGGCAGGTCGACGGTACGAGGGGTCGGCTCGGCCGGGAACCAGCGCCGCCAGTCGACCTGCGCACCCGCGGCGAACGCCTGCGCGGCGGCACGGGTCAGCTGGGCGGTGTCACCGTGGTCGCGGCGCAAGGTCGGCACGACGGTGGCGGACACGTCCGCCCGCTCGATCGTCTCCTCCATGCCGAGACCCAGCACGGGGTGGGCGCTGGCCTCGATGAACAGCCGATAGCCGTCGGCCAGCAGGGCTTCGACCGTGTCGGCGAAACGAACCTGCTGGCGGAGGTTGGTGACCCAGTAGTCGGTGTCCAGCGCGGTGGTGTCCGCCAGCCGCTCAGCCGTGACGGTCGAGTAGAACGCCACGTCCGTCGACACGGGCCGGATGTCGGCCAAGCGCTCAGTGAGCAGGTCGTGCAATGCGTCGATCTGCGGGTTGTGGGAGGCGTAACCGACATCGATCACGCGGGCCCGCAGCCCGGCCTCTTCCGCCTCGGCGACGACGGCAGCCACATGCTCCGGCGACCCCGAAATGACGGTTGCTGTAGGCCCGTTGACGGCGGCGATACTCACCCCCGGCCGGTCGCCGATCAGCTCGACGGTCCGCTCGGCACTGGCTCCGACGGAGGCCATGTCGCCGTGCCCCTGAAGCTGGCGCAGTGCGTCACTTCGTACCGCCACAATCCGCGCCGCATCCTCCAGCGACAGCGCACCCGCCACACACGCGGCAGCCATCTCACCCTGCGAATGCCCGATCACGGCGGCCGGAACGATCCCCTGATCCGCCCAGACCGCGGCCAGCGAGACCATGACAGCCCACAACACCGGCTGCACGACCTCGACCCGCGCCAGTTCACTCCCGTCCCCGCGCAACACCTCACGCAACGACCAGTCAACGTACGAAGACAGGGCCTGCTCGCATTCGGCAATCCGCCCGGCGAACACCGGCGACTCGTCCAGCAGTTGGGCGCCCATCCCCACCCACTGCGACCCCTGCCCCGGAAACACCAACACCGGGCCGGGACCCACATCACCGGACGCCACCCCGGACACCACATCCGGAGACGCCTCGCCCGTGGCCAGCGCTGCGACCCCGGCCACCAGCTCGTCCCGGTCCCGGCCCACCACCACAGCCCGGTGTTCGAGAACCGCCCGTGCCGTGGCGAGCGACCAGCCGACCTCCGGCGACAGCGCCTGCGCGCCACCCCCGGTGGCGAACTCGTGCAGCCTGCGGGCCTGTTCCCGCAGTGCTTCCTCGGACCGCCCGGAGAGGACCCACGGCACCACCGCCCCCGGCAATGCTTCCTCGGCCGGCCCTCCCGACTCCTCGGGAGCTTCGGCTGCTTCGGGAGCTTCCTCCAGGATCACGTGCGCGTTCGTGCCCGAGATGCCGAAGGAGGAGACGCCGGCCCGGCGCGGGCGGTCCCCGCGTGACCACGGGACCTGCTCGGTGAGGAGACGTACTCCTCCGCCGTCCCACTGCACGTGCGGAGTCGGCTCGTCGACGTTCAAGGTGGCGGGCAGCAGTTCGCGTTGCAGGGCCATCACCATCTTGATGACACCCGCCACACCGGCCGCGGCCTGCGTGTGCCCGATGTTGGACTTGACCGAGCCGAGCCACAGCGGGCGGTCGTCCTCGCGCTCCTTGCCGTACGTGGCGATGAGCGCCTCGGCCTCGATCGGGTCGCCGAGCCGCGTACCCGTGCCGTGCGCCTCGACGACGTCGATCTCCGACGTGGACAGGTTGGCGCCGGCCAGTGCCCGGCGGATGACGCGCCGCTGCGAGGGGCCGTTGGGTGCGGTGAAACCGTTGCTGGCGCCGTCCTGGTTGATGGCGGAGCCGCGGATGACCGCGAGGATGTTGTGGCCGTTGCGCTGGGCGTCGGAGAGGCGTTCCAGGAGGATCAGGCCGGCGCCCTCGCCCCAGCCGGTGCCGTCGGCCGCAGCGGCGAACGGCTTGCAACGGCCGTTGGGGGCCAGGCCGCGCTGGCGCGAGAAGCCCGTGAAGACCTCAGGGGTGGACATGACGGTGACACCGCCCGCCAGGGCCAGGTCGCACTCGCCCTGGCGCAGGGCGTTGGCCGCCAGGTGCATCGCCACCAGCGAGGAGGAGCACGCGGTCTCGACGGTCACCGCCGGACCCTCCAGGCCGAGCGTGAAGGACAGGCGGCCCGAGAGGACGCTGGGCGCCGTGCCCGCGTAGCCCTCCGTCGCCTTGCCGCCCGCGTCGCCCTGGGTCTGGTTGCCGGTGGTGGCGGCACCGACGTAGACGCCCGTGGGACTTCCCTTGAGGGAGGCGGGGTCGACGCCCGCCCGTTCGAGTGCCTCCCAGGACGTCTCCAGGAGCAGCCGCAGTTGCGGGCTGCTGGCCAGCGCCTCGCGCGGGCTGAAGCCGAAGAAGTCGGAGTCGAACCGGTCGGCGGCGGTGAGGAAGCCGCCTTCGCGGACGTAGCAGGTTCCGGGGTGGTCGGGGTCCGGGTGGTAGATGCCCTCCAGATCCCAGCCGCGGTCGGTGGGGAAGGGCTCGATGGCGTCGTCGCCGGCGGCGACCAGGTCCCACAGGCCTTCGGGGGTCTCGATGCCGCCGGGGAAACGGCAGGCCATGCCGACGACGGCCACCGGTTCCTGCCTGCGGTCCTCCACCTCGCGCAGGCGCTGCCGGGTGTCGTGCAGTTCGGCGGCGACCCGCTTGAGGTAGTCGACCAGTTCCTCTTCACTCGCCATGAGAGTTCACCCAGCCTTCAGCGTGGTTGTCGCGCCGTGCACGGTCGTTTCACACACCCAGTTCTTTGTCGATGAAGTCGAGGACCTGGTCGGTCGTGGCAACCTTGAGCTGCTCCTTCGTACTGCCCGAGCCGGGCGCCGCACTGGCCGACTTCCACTTCGACAGCAGCGTTTCCAGCCGGGTAGTGACCGCGTCGGCGTCGAGGTGTTCGACGTGGGCGGAGGACAGGGCGTGCTCGAGTTTCGCGAGGTCGCGGAGGAGCGGTTCGGTGGCCTCCTGCCCGGCGGGCGTGTCTCCGTCGGGGGCGAGCTGCGCGCCCAGGTGTTCCGCGAGGATGTCGGCGTCCGGATGGTCGAAGACGAGCCCGGAAGGCAGCCGGAGGCCGGTGGCGGCGGACAGCCTGTTGCGCAGTTCGACCGCGGTGAGGGAGTCGAATCCGAGCTCCTTGAAGGTGCTGCCCGGAGTGAGGCCGTCGGGGTGATGCCCGAGAACGGTGGCGGCCTGCTCCCGGATGAGCCGCACCAGCGTGTGGTGGCGGTCGGAAGGCGGCAGGGCGGCCAGTCGGCCGGCCAGATCCGCGGGTTGTCCGCCCGCCGTGGCGGTGGGCCTGTTCGCTCCGCCGGCGGTGGGGGCGGCGAGACCGCGCAGCAGGGCCGGCCTCGTGTCCACGGGGTGCGTGGCGAGGGTGCGCAGGTCGAGGTTGAAGCCCACCAGGTGGGGGCGGCCGTTGCGGTGCGCGGCGTCGAGGAGGGCCAGGCCGTGGGCGTTGGTCATGCCCTTGACGCCGATGCGGCTCATGCGGGCGATGTCGGTGCCGGTGAGTCCACCTGTCATCCCGGTCGATGCGGTGGTTGCCGTGCCGTCCGCTTCGTTGCCCTTCCCGTTGCCCTTCTCGTTGACGTTCCCGTTGACGTTCTCGTTGCCCTTCTCGCCGCCTGAGGCTTCCCAGAGGCCCCATCCGACGGAGAGACCTGCCTGGCCTTGGGTCCGGCGGTGCTGCATCAGCGCGTCGCAGTAGGCGTTGGCCGCCGCGTAGTTGGCCTGCCCCGGACTGCCCAGCGTCGCCGCGGCCGAGGAGAACACGACGAACAGACCGAGACGAAGATCCCGGGTCGCCTCGTGCAGGTTCGCGGCGGCACCGGCCTTGGCCGCCCACACCCGCCCGAGCCCATCCCGCGTCTGCGCGGTCACCACCGCGTCCTCCAGCACACCCGCCGCATGCACGACCCCGGTCAAAGGGTGAGCAGGATCGGTCTTGCCGACCAGCTCCACCACCGACGCCGCATCACTCACATCCGCCGCGACAAGAGATGTCTCAGCACCCAACTCCGCGATCCGCGCCACCAGTTCCTCGGCCCCGGGAGCGTCCGGACCGCGCCTGCTGGCCAGCAGCAGATGCCGTACGCCCCACTCCCGCACCAAATGCTCCGCCACCACCTGCCCCAGCGCACCCGTACCACCGGTGATCAGCACCGTGCCCTCGGGGTCGAGGGCAGGCGGGACCTCCAGCACCAGCTTGCCCGTGTGCTTCGCCTGACTCATGAACCGGAACGCCTCCCGCGCCTTGCCCAGCGGCCAGGAACGTACCGGTAGGGCCTTAAGCCGATCTGAGGCGAACAACTCGCCGAGCTGGTCCAGCATCCGTCCGATGCGTTCGGGCCCGGCATCACCCACCAGGTCGTAGACGGTGTACGTGACGCCTGGGTACTGCGCGTCCACCTCCTCCGGAGCGCGTACGTCGGTCTTGCCCATCTCCAGGAACCGGCCGTGCCTATCCCCCAGCAGCCGCAGGGAAGCGTCGATGAACTCGCCGGTGAGGCTGTTCAGTACGACATCCACACCCCGGCCACCGGAGGCCTGCCGGAACGCGTCCTCGAAGGCCAGATCACGGGAGGAAGCACGATGAGCGGCATCGATACCCATCTCCTCCAGCACGCTGTGCTTGGCCGGACTCGCGGTGGCGAACACCTCCGCACCAAGATGCTTGGCAATCTGCACCGCCGCCATCCCCACACCACCCGTGGCGGCATGGATCAACACCCGCTCACCCGCCTTCAAGCCGGCCAGCTCCACCAGGCCGTACCAAGCGGTGAGGAAGGCCGCCGGGATACCGGCCGCCTCCCGCATGTCCCAGCCCCGGGGTACCGGTGCGACCATCCGGGCGTCTGCGATCACCACGGGCCCGTACGCGCCCTCGAAGACACCCATGACGCGATCACCGACCGACAGGTGCGTCACCTCGGGGCCGACCTCCGTCACGACACCGGCACCTTCGCCGCCCATGGCGCCGTACGCGGGGACCATGCCCAGCGCGACGAGCACGTCACGGAAGTTGATACCGGCGGCGTGCACCGAGAGCCGGACCTGTCCGGGCCCCAGAGGTTCGAGTACCTCCGGGCAGGCGACCGCCGCGAGGTCGTCCAGCGAACCGCCCTTCTCCATCCGCAGACGCCAGGCCGCCTCACCGGTCGGGGCGACGATGTCGGCGGAGTGGGGCGCCTGGATGAGGCGGGGAATCCGTAGCTCGCCGTCACGGAGGGCGAGTTGGGACTCGTCGAGATCTTCGACGGCTTGGCGCAGCAGGGACTGCGGCAGCACGTCCGCACCGTCCACACGCAGATCACGCGAATCCTCGTCGATGTCGAGCAGGACGAAGCGGCCCGGGTTCTCGGACTGCGCGCTGCGCACCAACCCCCACACCGCGGCCGCTGACGCATCCACGTCCGCGCCGTCGTCCGTCGCCACAGCGGAGCGCGTCACCACGAGGAGACGGGTCTCCTCCAACTCGGGCGCGGCAAGGAACTCCTGCACCAGCGACAGAACACCCTCCGCCACCCGCAACCCGTCGTCGACAGATACGTCGACAGGCGCCAGCACCGCCCACGGCACCTCATCGCCCACCGCCTCCGACTCCACCACTTCAGCGAGCCGGACGCCCTCGCCCGAGAGCACGACCCAGCCGCCACCGTCGGACACGTCTGCCTGCGGAGCCGGCAGCGGCGTCCACTCCACCGCGAACAGCCCGCGCACGTCCCGCTGTTGCACGGCGACGAGCTGCCCGGGCTGCACGGGACGTGTCCTCAGAGCATCAGCGGCAAGGACCAGGCCGCCGGTCGCATCGGTCACCGTCACGCTCACTCCGCGCTCGGCGCTCTCCCCGGCCGGGCGCAGGCGCACACGGACGGTGGTGGCACCCACAGCCCGCAGAGACACACCGGCCCATTCGAACGGCACGTGGAGCTGATCGTCCCCGGAGCCCTCCTGGAAGCGCGACACGAGGAGCGGGTGCAGGGTGGCGTCGAGGAGGGCGGGGTGAATGCCGTAGCCGTCGGGCGCGCCCGCGGCCTCGGGCAGGACGACCTCGGCCAGCAGATCGTCGCCGTGCCGCCAGGCGGCCCGCAGGCCCTGGAACGCCGGGCCGTATCCGTATCCGTCCTCCGCTGCCGTCGCGTAGAAGCCCTCCACGCCCAACGGTTCAGCGTCGGCCGGCGGCCAGGCCCCGGACATCGACTCGTCCGCGGCAAGGGGGCTTTCGGGGGCGAGTACGCCGGTGGCGTGGCAGACCCACGCATCATCGCCACCCGTCGCCGTGGAGGTGTCGGCGTCGGCGTCGGGACGGCTGTACACATGCACGCCACGCCGCCCGTCCTCCCCGGCCTCATCCACAACCACCTGAACCCGCAGCCCCGACACCTCAGGCACCACCACAGGCGCCTGCAACATCAACTCCTCCACCACCGCACAACCAACCTCATCACCGGCCCGCAACGCCCACTCCACCAACGCAGCCCCCGGCACCAACACCGCCCCACCCACCACATGATCCACAAGCCACGCAGCACCCGAACGCGACAACCGCCCGGTCAACAGGCACCCACCCCGATCAGCGAACTCCACCGCCGCACCGAGCAACGGATGCCCCGCCGCCACCAGACCCAGCCCAGCCGCATCCCCACCCCCCGCACGCCCCGCCAACCAGAACCGCTCACGCTGGAACGCATACGTCGGCAGCTCCACCACCCCAGACACCGAAGCCGCCGAGAAGAAGACCGACCAGTCCACGGCCACTCCAGCCGTGTGAAGACGGGCCATGGCCTGCGCGAAAGCGAGGTCGTCCGGTCGGCCCGAGTGCAGGGATGAAGTGACGACAGGCTCGCCTTCTCGCGGATCGGTGACATCGTCGAGGGTGCGCTGTGCGGCTGTGGACAGCACGGGGGCAGGGCCGAGCTCAACGAACACGCCCGCACGGTCCGCCACTTCGGCAATGGCGGGCTGGAAGAGGACTGCCTGCCGCACATGCTTGGCCCAGTACTCCGGAGCAGTGATCTCGGCCTCGGCTTGCTTGCCCGTGACATTGCTGATCAGCGGAACCTTCGGCGCACAGAACTCCACACCACGTATCGCCTCGGTGAACTCAGCGAGCATCGGCTCCATCAACACCGAATGGAACGCGTGACTGACCGACAACGCCTTGGTCTTACGCCCCCTCTCCCGCCAGAACCCAACGATCCTCTCGACCTGGTCAACAGGGCCCGACATGACAGTGGAATCAGGTGTGTTGACCGCAGCGACACTCACCGCAGAGTCCTCAAGACTCGCCGCCAACTCCTCCGGCGTCGCCTGCACCGCACACATCGCACCACCCTCAGGCAGCCCACCCATCAACCGAGCACGCGCCCCCACCACCCGACACGCATCCGCCAAACCAAAAACACCCGCGACATACGCCGCCGCAACCTCCCCGATGGAATGCCCGACCACCACATCCGGCCGCACCCCCACCGACTCCCACAACCTGGCCAGACCCACCTGAAGCGCAAACAACCCAGCCTGCGCCCACATCGTGTGATCCAACCGCTCCCGCGGCCCCCCGAACACAACCTCCCGAACCGAACCACCCAACTCCACATCAAGCAGCCCACACACCTCATCAAAAGCCGCAGCGAACACAGGGAACCGCTCATACAAACCAGCCCCCATCCCCACCACCTGACTGCCCTGCCCACTGAACAACCAGACCACGTCATCGCCCGCCGGCGACTGCGGCGAGAGCGGCGCGACGAGCGCGGGATGCGGCTCTCCCGCCGCCAGCGCGTCGAGTCCGGCCAGGAGCTCCGCGCGATCCGCGGCCAGCACCACGGCCCGGCGCTCATGCAGCGCACGCGTGTCGAACAGTGACCGGCCCACGTCGGTGAGCGGCGCGCGGGACGCGTCCTCGGCGAAGGCACTCAGTCGGCGTGCCTGTTCGCGCAGTGCCTGCGGACTCCGCGCCGACACCACCCACGGCACCAGCCCACCGTCACCGTCTCCCGCAACCACCTCAGGTTCAGGCTCGGGAACGTACTCCACGATCACATGCGCATTCGTCCCCGACGCACCGAACGACGACACACCCGCACGACGCACACCCCGACCAGCCTCCGGCCACGGCACCGACTCCGCCGCCAACCGCACCGCACCCGACTCCCAATCCACATGCGGCGACGGCTCATCCACATGCAAACTCGCCGGCACCACACCACGCCGCATCGCCATCACCATCTTGATGACACCCGCAACACCCGCAGCCGCCTGCGTATGACCAATGTTCGACTTCACCGACCCCAACCACACCGGCCGATCCGCAGCACGCCCCTGACCGTAGGTCGCCAACAGAGCCTGCGCCTCGATCGGATCACCCAGCGTCGTCCCCGTCCCGTGCCCCTCCACCACATCCACATCAACCGGCGACAACCCACCACTCGCCAACGCCTGACGGATCACCCGCTCCTGCGACGGACCGTTCGGCGCGGTCAGGCCGTTGCTCGCACCGTCCTGGTTCACCGCCGAACCCCGAACCACCGACAGAACCCGATGCCCCTTGCGGCGCGCATCCGACAACCGCTCCAGCAACAACACACCGACACCCTCGGAGAACCCGACTCCGTCGGCCGCGGCGGCGTACGGCTTGCAGCGGCCGTCGGGTGACAGGCCCCGTTGACGGGCGAAGCCCGCGAACATGTCCGGGTCGGCCATGACGGTGACGCCACCCGCGAGGGCGAGGTCACACTCGCCCTGGCGCAGAGCTTGGGCCGCAAGGTGTATGGAGACCAGGGACGACGAGCACGCCGTGTCGACCGTCACCGCCGGACCCTCAAGGCCGAAGGTGTAGGCGACCCGGCCGGACACCATGCTGCCGGTGCTCGCGAGGTAGGCGTAGCCCTCCAGCTGGGCGTCGGCCTCGGGGAAGGACTTGGCGTAGTCGTGGTTCATCAGGCCGACGTACGTGCCGGTCAGGCTGCCCTTCAGCGTCGTCGGGTCAATGCCCGCACGCTCGAACACCTCCCACGACGCCTCCAACAGCAGACGCTGCTGCGGATCCATCGCCAACGCCTCACGCGGATTGATCCCGAAGAACGCCGCGTCGAAATCACCGGCGTCCGGGAGGAAGCCGCCTTGGTCGGCGTAGGTGGTGCCGGTGTGTTCGGGGTCCGGGTGGAAGAGGCGGCCGAGGTCCCAGCCGCGGTCGGTGGGGAAGTCGCCCATCGCGTCCGTGCGGGCATCGAGCAGGTCCCACAGCTCCTCGGCGGAGCTGACGCCGCCGGGGAAACGGCAGGTCATGGCGACGATCGCCACCGGGTCGTCGACGTCCGACGACCCGGTCGCGGTGGAGCGCCTGCGGGGGGCGACGGGGGTCGGGGCGGGCGTCGCCGTGCCCGCGAGGCGGTGGACCAGGTGGGTGGCGAGGGCCTGGGGCGTGGGGTGGTCGAAGATGAGGGTGGCGGGCAGCCGTACGTCGCAGGCGGCCGAGAGGCGGTTGCGGAGCTCCACCGCGGTCAGGGAGTCGAAGCCCAGGTCCTTGAAAGCGATGTCGACGCCCACGCGGGACGCGGAGCCGTGGCCGAGGACGGCGGCGACGTACTCGCGTACGACATCGGTGAGAAGCGCCAGGCGACCGTCCTCGTCGAGACCCGCGAGGCGTGCGGCCAGCGCTCCGTCGGCGAGGCCCTCGGAGGCCACCCGCCTCCGTGCGGAGGGGGCGGTGAGCGTGCGCAGCAGCGGGGAGAGGCCGTCGGTCACGGCGCGCGGGTCGAGGTCGGCCGCGACCACGTAGGCGCGGTCGTGGGCGCGGGCCGCGTCGAACAGGGCCAGGCCGCCCTCGTCGGTCAGCGCGGCGAAGCCGGTGCGCTTCATGCGCGCCAGGTCCGTGTCGCTCAGCTGACCGGTCATGCCGCTGGTCGCCTGCCACAGGCCCCAGGCGATGGACAGGCCCGCGAGTCCCTGGGCGCGGCGGTGCTGCACGAGGGCGTCGCAATAGGCGTTGGCGGCCGCGTAGTTGGCCTGGCCGGGGCTGCCGAGTGACGCGGCCGCCGAGGAGAAGACGACGAAGAGGCCGAGAGGTGTCTCCCGTGTCGCCTCGTGGAGCAGGCGTGCCGCTGTCGCCTTCGCCGCCCACACCCGCGCGAGGCTCTCGGGCGTCTGGGCCGTGACGACGGCGTCGTCCAGGACACCGGCGGCGTGGATCACGGCGGTCAGGGGGTGCGCGGGGTCGACGGACGCGATGAGGGCCGCGACCGATTCGGCGTCGCCGACGTCGGCCGTCGCGATGTGCACGGTGGTTGCACCCAACTCCGTGAGGTGAGTGCGCAGTTCGTCGCTGCCCGGTGTGCGGTCGCCGCGTCGGCTCGCCAGCGTGAGGTGGCGTACGCCCCACTCCTTGACGAGGTGTTCGGCGACCAGTCGGCCGAGGACACCGGAGCCGCCGGTGATGAGGACCATGCCGTCGGGGTCGAGCCGCGCCCCTCCGTCCGTGCGGTCCTGTGCGGCTCGGGTCAGCCTCGGGACTCGTATCTCACCGTGATGGTAGGCGAGTTGGGGTTCGGACGGCTGTGCCGCGTCCAGGGCGGCGGCGAGCGTGTCCTCGGGAGCAGGGCCGAGGTCGAGCAGGGTGAAACGGTCGGGGTTCTCCGACTGGGCGCTGCGGACCAGCCCCCACACGGCCGCGGCGGCCACGTCCACGTCTCCGCCGCCGTTGCCGTCTCCGTCGCCTCCGCCGTCGTTGTCGAAGGCCACTGCTCCCCGGGTCACGAGCACCAGACGGCTGTCGTGCAGTGGTGCGGCGAGCCAGGTCTGTACGAGGTCGAGTACGTGGGTGGCGAGAGCCAGGCCGTCGTCGGCCGGGTCCGGCTCGACGGGGGCGGCGACCAGCCGCGGTGTCGGCGCGCCGGCCTCGATGGACGCCAGGAGAGCCGCGAGGTCTGCGACGTCCTCCCCCAGGGTCACCCAGCTGTCGGCCGCGGTTGCGAGGGAACTGCCCGCGTCGGGGCCGCTCCCCTGCTCCGGCGCGAGCCACTTCAGGTCGAACAGTCCGTGCCGTTCGCGGGTCCCCGCCACGGCGAGGCGCCCCGTGTCGGTCGGGCGCGAGCGCAGGTCGCGGACGGTGAGCACCGGCGCGCCCACCGCGTCGGCGACCTCGATGCGCAGGCCTTGGTCGACGCGCTCGCCGAGCAGGGTGAGGCGTACCCGGACGGTGGTGGCCCGTACGGCGTGCAGGGCCACGTCGTTCCATGTGAACGGCAGCCAGACCTGCGCGGCCTCGGTGGCGGTGGGCGGCAGCAGGAGGGCCGCGGGCTGCAGGACCGCGTCGAGGAGCGCCGGGTGGATGCCGAAGCCGTCCGGGTCGCCCGCCTCCTCGGGCAGTGTCACCTCGGCCAGGACGTCACTGCCGTGGCGCCACAGCGCGCGTACGCCGCGGAAGGCGGGCCCGTAGCCGTAGCCGGTGCGGTCGGCCCGCGCGTACAGGTCCTCGGGGTCCACGGGCTCGGCGCCGGGCGGCGGCCAGGCGCCGTCCAGGGGCTCGGGTTCCGCTTCGCCGTGGACCGGCTCGGGGCCCAGGACACCCGTGGCGTGGCAGGTCCACGGCCGTTCCGTCGCGAAGGCGTCGTCGGCGTCGTCGGGGCGGGAGAACAGCCGTACGTCGCGTCGGCCGTGGGGGCCGGCCGCGTCCACGACGACCTGGATCCGCAGGCCCCCGGTGTCGGGCAGGACCAGCGGGGTCTGGAGCGTGAGTTCCTCCAGGGCGGGGCAGCCGGCCTCGTCGGCGGCGCGCAGCACCCACTCCACCTGTGCGGCGCCGGGCACCAGGGCGTGCCCGGCCACGACGTGGTCGTCCAGCCACGCCGCCGACTGCCGCGACACCCGGCCGCTCAGCAGGTGTACGTCACCGCTGGCGAGGCCCACGGACGCGCCGAGGAGCGGGTGTCCGGACGCCGCGAGGCCGAGCCCGGCGGGGTCGCCGGAGCGTCCCGCGGTGGGGGCGATCCAGAAGTCCTGGCGCTGGAAGGCGTAGGTGGGTAGGTCGACGGTACGGGGGGTGGGGTCGGCCGGGAACCAGCGGCGCCAGTCGACGTCCGCGCCCGCCGTGAAGGCCTGGGCGGCGGCCCTGGCGAGCTGGGCGGTGTCGCCGTGGTCGCGGCGGAGGGTGGGGACCACGGAGGCGGACACGTCCGCCCGCTCGACGATGCTCTCCAGGGCGAGGTTGAGGACGGGGTGCGGGCTGGCCTCGATGAACAGGCGGTATCCGTCGGCGAGGAGCGCGTCGATGGTGTCGGCGAAGCGCACGGTACGGCGGACGTTGCGCACCCAGTAGCCGGTGTCCAGGACTGTGGTGTCGGTGAGGTGTTCCGCGGTGACGGTGGAGTAGAAGGCGACGTCGGTCGCGGCGGGGCGGATGCCGGCGAGCCGCTCGGTGAGCTCGTCCAGGATCGCGTCCAGCTGCGGGCCGTGCCCCGCCACGTCGGAGGCGACGGCACGGGCCCGCAGCCCGCGCTCCTGGGCGTCGGCGACGACGGCCTCGATGCCCTCGGGCGGGCCCGAGATGACCGTCGACGACGGGCCGTTGACGGCGGCGACCACCACACCCGGGTGTCCGTCGATCAGTTCGGCGGCCTGCTCCTGGCTCATGCCGAGGGACGCCATGCCGCCGCGCCCGGACAACGTCCTCAGCAGGACACTGCGGACGGACACGATGCGCGCCGCCTCGTCCAGGGAGATGGCGCCCACGACGCACGCCGCGGCGATCTCGCCCTGCGAGTGGCCGACGACCGCGGCGGGTTCGATGCCCTGGTCGGCCCAGACGGCGGCGAGGGCCACCATGACGGCCCACAGGACGGGCTGGACGACGTCGATGCGGGACAGTTCGGACCCGTCCCCGCGCAGCACATCGGTCAGGGACCAGTCGACGTACGCGGACAGGGCCTGCTCGCACTCGGCGACGCGGGCCGCGAACACCGGGGACTCCTCAAGGAGCCGGGCGCCCATGCCCACCCACTGGCCGCCCTGCCCGGGGAACACCATGACCGGCCCCGGACCCGTGGCGCCGGCCGCTCCCGACACGACGTCGGGCGAGGCCTCGCCGTCGGCCAGCGACCGCAGTCCGTCGAGGAGCGCGTCCCGGTCCGTTCCGACGACGACGGCCCGGTTCTCGAAAACGGAGCGGGTCGTGGCGAGCGACCAGCCGACCTCCGTGGGCGAGGTCTGTCGCGTGTCGTCGTCCACGTGCTCGGCCAGCAGCGCGGCCTGCGCGCGCAGCGCCTCCTCGCCGCGCGCGGAGACGATCCACGGCACGACGGAGGCCGCGGCGGGTGCGCGCTTTGCGGCTTCGGGGGGCTGCTGGGGAGTCGGCTCATCGGAGGCCTCCGACGCCGCGGGGGCCTCCCGGGCCTCCGGTGCCTCCTCCAGGATCACGTGCGCGTTCGTCCCCGACATGCCGAAGGCGGACACGCCCGCGCGGCGCGGACGTTCGCCGCGCTTCCAGGCGACCGGCTCGGTGAGGAGCCTGACCGTGCCGGAGGACCAGTCGACGTGCGGGGTCGGCTCGTCGACGTACAGCGTGGCGGGCAGCAGCTCGCGCCGCAGGGCCATGACCATTTTGATGACGCCCGCGACGCCCGCCGCGCCCTGCGGGTGTCCGATGTTCGACTTGACCGAGCCGAGCCACAGCGGATGGTCGTCGTCGCGTTCGCGCCCGTAGGTGGCGTGCAGGGCGCCCGCCTCGATGGGGTCGCCGAGCCGCGTACCGGTGCCGTGTGCCTCCACCGCGTCGACCTCGGCGGCTCCCAGGCCCGCGTTGGCGAGGGCGGCGCGGATGACGCGCTCCTGGGAGGGGCCGTTGGGGGCGGTCAGGCCGTTGCTCGCGCCGTCCTGGTTGACGGCCGAGCCGCGGATGACCGCGAGGACCTCGTGGCCGTTGCGGCGCGCGTCGGAGAGGCGCTCCAGGAGGAGCAGGCCCGCGCCCTCGGAGAAGCCCGTGCCGTCGGCGGATGCCGCGAACGCCTTGGAGCGCCCGTCGGGGGACAGCGCGCCCTGGCGGGAGAACTCCGTGAACGCGCCCAGCGTCGACATGATGGTCACGCCGCCCGCCATGGCCAGGTCGCACTCGCCCTGCCGCAGCGCCTGCGCCGCCAGGTGCATCGACACCAGCGAGGACGAGCACGCCGTGTCGACGCTGACCGACGGGCCCTCCAGGCCGAGCGTGAAGGAGATCCGGCCGGACAGGACGCTCAGTGCGTTGCCGGTCAGGAGGTGCCCCTCCACCTGCTTGTCGGGCTGCGCGCCGCCGAATCCGAGGACGCCCGCGCCGATGTAGACGCCGGTGGGCGTCAGCTTCAGGGACGCCGGGGCGATGCCGGCCCGCTCCAGGAGCTGCCAGGCCGTCTCCATGAGCACCCGCTGCTGCGGGTCCATCGCCAGGGCCTCGCGCGGGGAGATCCCGAAGAACGACGCGTCGAAGCCGGGTGCGTCGTGGAGGAAGCCGCCGCGGCGCACGTAGCTGGTCCCGGGGTGCTCGGGGTCCGGGTGGTAGAGGTTCTCCAGGTCCCAGCCACGGTTCGTGGGGAAGTCGCCGACGGCGTCACCGCCCGCCGCGACGAGGTCCCACAGGGCTTCGGGCGTACGGGTGTCGCCGGGGAAGCGGCACGCCATGGAGACGATGGCGATCGGCTCCTGGGCCCGCTCCTCCACCTCGCGCAGCCGCTGGCGGGCCTGCCCGAGGTCGACGGTGACCCGCTTCAGGTACTGACGGAGCTTCGCTTCGGTACTCGGCACTCCGGCACTCGGCGCTCCGGCACTCGACACTTCAGCACTCGACATCGGACGTCACTTCTCCATCAGCAGTGAGGGCACAGGGGGACGGGGTACGCGCGGGGCGTACGGGGGCCGGGAGAGGCGGCGGCAGGTCACAACTCACGGTCGATGAACTCGAACATCTCGTCGTCGGACACGTCGTCGAGGGCGTCCAGGCCCGCCACGCCGGCCGCGGCGCCGCCGGAGCCCGCGCCCGAACCGGAGCCGGAGCCGTTCAGCTTGGACAGGAGGGTGTTGAGGCGCCTGGTGACGCGGCTCCGCGCCTCGTCGTCGAGGGCGAGCGCGTCCAGAGAGGACTCGATCCTGCCCAGTTCGTTGAGCACCGGGTCGGCGGCGTCCTTCAGCGGCCGCGGTCCGCCGTCGGGCGACAGCCGCTCCAGGAGGTGTTCGACGAGGGTGGCGGACTCCGGGTAGTCGAAGACGAGGGCCGCGGGCAGTTTCAGACCGGTGGCGGCCGCCAGGCGGTTGCGCAGTTCCACGGCGGTGAGGGAGTCGAAGCCGAGCTCCTTGAACGACGTGTCCGGCCGGACGGCGTCGTGATCGGCGTGTCCGAGGACGCCCGCGACGTTGCCGCGGACGAGGTCGAGCAGCACGCGGCGCCGTTCGGCGGGCGGCAGCCCGGCGAGCCGCGCGGCGAGTCCGTCCGCCGCTGCCGCGGCGCCCGCGGCCGCGGTGCGGCGCACGCTCCGGGTTCCCGGGGCAGCGCCGCCCAGGGCGCGCAGGAGCGCGGGCCGGGACGCGGCGGGCTGCACGGCGACGACGCGTGCGTCGAGGTCCACCGCGACCACGTGGGGGCGGCCGTGGGCGCGGGCCGCGTCCAGCAGCGCCAACCCCTTCTCGGTGGTCAACGGTGTGAACCCGGTGCGCTTCATGCGTGCCAGGTCCGCCTCGCCGAGGTGCCCGGTCATGCCGCTCGCCGTCTGCCAGAGCCCCCAGCCGATCGCGAGGCCGGTGAGCCCCTCGGCGCGGCGGCGGACGAGGGCGTCGCAATAGGCGTTGGCGGCTGCGTAGTTGGCCTGCCCCGGGCTGCCGAGTGTCGCCGCTCCCGAGGAGAAGACCGCGAACAGGCCGAGCCGCATCTCCCGTGTCGCCTCGTGCAGAAGGAGCGCGGCGGTGGCCTTGGCCGCCCACACCCGAGCGAGACTCGCGGGCGTCTGCGCGGTGACCACGGCGTCGTCCAGGACACCGGCCGCGTGGATCACCCCGGTCAGGGGGTGGGCGGGGTCCGTCTTACCGACGAGCTCCGCCACGGCGTCCGCGTCACTGACATCGGCGGCGACGACGGACGCCTCGCCCCCCAACTCCTTTATTCGGGCGATGAGTTCACGACTCCCGGGCGCTTCCGGGCCACGCCGCCCGGCGAGCAACAGGTGTCGTACGCCCCACTTCTCGACCACGTGCTCGGCCACCGCGGCGGCCAGTACCCCGGTCCCACCAGTGATCAGGACCGTGCCGTCCGGGTCGAGGGACGCCGGGATCTCCAGCACCAGTTTGCCGGTGTGCTTCGCCTGACTCATGAACCGGAACGCCTGCCGCGCCCGACCCAGCGGCCACGTCTTCACCGGCAGCGGCGACAGCACCCCGGACGCGAACAACTCGCCCATCTCCGCGAGCATTTCGCCGATACGGTCGGGTCCCGCGTGCGGCACCAGGTCGAACGCCCGGTACCACGCGCCCGCGTGGTCGGCGGCGACGCGCTCGGGGTCGCGCTTGTCGGTCTTGCCCATGTCGACCATGCGCCCGCCCGGCGCGAGCAGCCGGAGCGACGCGTCGGTGAACTCCCCGGCCAGACTGTTGAGTACGACGTCCATGCCGCGACCGCCCGTCGCCTCCCGCAGGATCCCCTCGAAGTCGAGGTCGCGGGACGAGGCGCGATGCTCCGCGTCGATGCCCATGCCGTCGAGCACGCCGTGCTTGGCCGGGCTCGCGGTGGCGTACACCTCGGCGCCGATGTGGCGGGCGATCTGCGTGGCGGCCATGCCCACGCCGCCGGTTCCCGCGTGCACGAGCAGGGTCTCGCCCACCCGGAGCCGCCCGAGGTCCACGAGCCCGTACCACGCGGTCAGGAAGACGACGGGGACCGCCGCGGCCTCCTGGAGGCTCCACCCTTCCGGCACCGGAACGACCATCCGGGCGTCCGCCACCGCCACCGGCGCGAACGCACCCTCGAACAGCCCCATCACGCGGTCACCGACAGCGATCCCCGTGACCCCGGGCCCGACCTCCGTCACATACCCCGCTCCCTCGCTCCCCGCGAAGGTGCCCTTGTCGGGATACATGCCCAGCGCGATCAGCACGTCCCGGAAGTTCATGCCCGCGGCCCGCACGGAGACCCGCACCTGCCCGGCCTCCAACGGCGCGAGCGCCTCCGGGGCGTCGACCACCGCGAGGTTCTCCAGGGTGGCAGTGCCGGAGGTGCCGAGCCGCCAGGCGGACGACCCGACGGGCGGGACGAGCTCTTCGGGGGCTCCCGTGGGGGTCAGACGCGGAACGAACAAGGACCCGTCGCGCAGGCCCAGTTGAGGCTCGTCGAGGACGGTGACGGCGTGGCGTATGACGGCTTGGGGCAGCACATCGCGGTCGGTGTCAGTGCCGCTGCCAGCACCAGCACCGGTGTCGAGCAGGACGAAGCGGCCGGGGTTCTCCGACTGGGCGCTTCGCACGAGGCCCCAGGCGGTAGCGGCGGACGCGTCCACGTCGTCATCGCACTCGGCTCCCCCGACGGCCACGGCTCCGCGCGTCACGACGAGGAGACGGGACTCCGTCAGTTCGGGTGCGGACAGGAAGTCCTGCACCACCGACAGCACGCGTTCGGCGACGCGCAGACCGTCACCCGCGGCGCCCTCGACGTGAGCCACCACCGCCCACGGCACCGCGTTGCCGACGGCGGCCGCCACGTCAGCCGTCCCGGCACCGTCGGGGAGCGTGACCCAGTCCCCGCCCGCGACGGCGTCAGAGGCCTGAACTTCGCCGCCCGGGGCGGGAAGCGGCGTCCAGTCCACGGTGTAGAGCCCGTCGACGCCGCCGCGTGCGGACGCCGCCACGAGTCGGCCGGGGTCGGCCGCGCGGAGCGTCAGCGTGTCGACGGACAGGACAGGTGCACCGGTCCCGTCGGCGATGACCACCTTCAGGTCGCGCTCGGCGGACTCCCCCTGCGGGGAGAGCCGGACGCGGAGTCGGGTCGCGCCGTCCGCCGCGAGCGATACGCCGTTCCACGCGTACGGGAGCCACATCTGCCCGTCCGCGGGCCGGTCGAGGAGCATGAGCGGATGCAGGGCGGCGTCCAGCAGCGCCGGATGGATGCCGAAGCCGTCGTACGAGCCGGCCGGTTCGGGCAGCTCCACCTCGGCGAGCAACTCCGTCCCGTGCCGCCACAGCGCGCCAAGTCCCTGGAACGCGGGGCCGTACTCGTACCCCGCCTCCGCGGCCCGCGAGTAGAAGCCCTCCACATCCACGGCTTCGGCACCGGGCGGCGGCCACTGCTCGTCCAACGCGGCTGATTCAGCGACGACTTCCGAGCCCACGACTCCGACGGCGTTGCACAGCCAGTCGGCACCACCCACCTGATCGGGACGCGAGTACACGCGTACGTCGCGCCGGCCGTCCTGCTCGTCGGCCGCCCCCAGGGCCACCTGGATCTGCAGTCCACCGTCGTCGGGCAGCACGAGCGGCGCCTGCAGCATCAGCTCGTCGACGGTCGCGCAGCCCGCCTCGTCGGCGGCCCGCAGCACCCACTCCACGATCGCGGCACCCGGCACGAGGGCAGTTCCCGCCACCACGTGTTCGGCCAGCCAGGACGGGGCCGTACGGGAGAGCCGCCCGGTGAGCAAGTACGAGTCGGCGTCGGCGAGTTCCACGCAGGCGCCGAGCAGCGGGTGCCCGGCCGAGGCCATGCCGAGATCGACGGCGTCTCCGGCGGCTCCGGCGGGTTCGTCCAGCCAGTAGTGCTGGTGTTGGAAGGCGTAGGTGGGGAGGGTGATGGTGCGGGGGGTGGGGTCGGCCGGGAACCAGCGGCGCCAGTCGAGGTCGGCTCCGGCGGTGAAGGCGTGGGCGGCGGCGCGGGCGAGCTGGGCGCTGTCGCCGTGGTCGCGGCGCAGGGTGGGCACGACGGTGGCACTCACGTCGGCCTGTTCGATGGTCCCTTCCATGCCGAGGTTGAGGACGGGGTGGGGGCTGGCCTCGATGAAGAGGCGGTAGCCGTCGGCGAGGAGCGCGTTGATGGTGTCGGCGAAGCGGACCGGCTGACGGAGGTTGGTGACCCAGTAGGCGGTGTCCAGTGCGGTGGTGTCCGCCAGTCGCTCGGCCGTGACGGTGGAGTAGAACGCGACGTCGGTGGTGGTGGGCCGGATGTCGGCCAGGCGCTCGGTGAGCAGGTCGTGCAGTGCGTCGATCTGCGGGTTGTGGGAGGCGTAACCGACATCGATCACGCGAGCCCGCAACCCGGCCGCCTCCGCCTCGGCGACGACAGCCGCCACATGCTCCGGCGACCCCGAAATGACCGTCGAAGAGGGCCCGTTGACGGCCGCGACGCTCACGCCCGGCCGGTCCCCGATCAGCTCGACGACCCGCTCGGCACTGGCTCCGACGGAGGCCATGTCGCCGTGCCCCTGAAGCTGGCGCAGCGCGTCACTTCGTACGGCTACGATCCGCGCCGCATCCTCCAGCGACAGCGCACCCGCCACACACGCGGCAGCCATCTCACCCTGCGAATGCCCGATCACCGCAGCCGGAGTAATGCCCTGATCGGCCCAGACGGCCGCGAGCGAGACCATCACAGCCCACAGCACCGGCTGCACAACCTCGACCCGCGCCAGTTCGGACCCGTCCCCGCGCAACACCTCACGCAACGACCAGTCCACGTAGGCTGACAGCGCCTGCTCGCACTCGGCGATCCGCGCCGCGAACACGGCAGACTCATCCAGAAGTTGGGCGCCCATGCCCACCCACTGCGAGCCCTGCCCGGGAAAGACCAGCACCGGCCCGGCCCCGGCCGAGGTCGCCGCGCCGGACACGACATCCGCCGACACCTCACCCCCGGCCAGCGCAGCGAGCCCGGCCACCAGCTCCTCGCGGCCGCGGCCGACCACCACGGCCCGGTGCTCGAACACCGACCGCGTCGTCGCCAACGACCACCCGACCTCACCCGGCAACGCGCCCACGTCCCCCGCGACGAACTCGCCCAGCCTGCGCGCCTGTTCACGCAACGCCTCGGGCGTCCGCCCGGAAACCACCCACGGCACCACCGCACCCGGCGGTACCGCGACAGCCTCCACTGCTGCCGCCTGCCGCGGCGCCTCCTCCAGAATCAGATGCGCATTCGTCCCGGAGATCCCGAAGGACGACACCCCGGCGCGTCGCGCGCGCTCGCCGCGTGTCCACGGGACGGGTTCGGTCAGCAGGCGTACGCCGCCGGCGTCCCACTCCACGTGCGGAGTCGGTTCGTCGGCGTGCAGTGTCGCCGGCATCAGGTCGTTCTGGAGGGCCATCACCATCTTGATGACACCCGCCACACCGGCCGCGGCCTGCGTGTGTCCGATGTTCGACTTCACCGAGCCGAGCCACAACGGCCGTTCCTCGGTGCGCCCTTGGCCGTACGTGGCCAGCAGTGCCTGTGCCTCGATGGGGTCGCCCAGCGTGGTGCCCGTGCCGTGGGCCTCCACGACGTCCACGTCGTCGGGCGCGCTGCCCGCGCCGGCCAGGGCGGCGCGGATGACGCGCTCCTGGGAGGGGCCGTTGGGCGCGGTCAGGCCGTTGCTCGCGCCGTCCTGGTTCACCGCTGAACCGCGCAGCAGGGCGAGAACCCGGTGGCCGTTGCGGCGGGCGTCGGAGAGGCGTTCCAGGACGACGAGGCCGGCACCCTCGCCCCAGCCGGTTCCGTCGGCGGTGGCGGCGAACGGCTTGCAGCGGCCGTCGGGGGCGAGGCCGCGCTGGCGGGAGAACTCCACGAAGGTGTTGGGGGTGGCCATGACGGTCACGCCGCCCGCGAGGGCGAGCTCGCACTCGCCCTGCCGCAGGGCCTGGGAGGCCAGGTGCATGGCGACGAGCGACGAGGAGCATGCCGTGTCCACCGTGATGGCGGGGCCCTCAAGGCCGAAGGTGTACGCGACGCGGCCGGAGGCGACGCTCGGGGTGCTGCCGGTCATGATGCGGCCCTCGAAGCCGTCCGGTTTGCGGGCGAGGAAGCGGGAGCCGTAGTCGTCGTACATGATCCCGGTGATGACGCCGCACGGGGTACCGCGGAGCGTGGCGGGGTCGATGCCCGCGTGCTCGAAGGCCTGCCATGCGGTTTCGAGGAGCAGGCGCTGTTGGGGGTCGGTGGCGGCGGCCTCGCGGGGGCTGATGCCGAAGAAGCCCGCGTCGAACCGGGCGGCGTCGTAGAGGAAGCCGCCTTCTCGGGTGTAGCTGTGGCCGACCTGGTCGGGGTCGGGGTCGAAGAGGCCGGCCGTGTCCCAGCCGCGGTCCTCGGGGAACGGTCCGATGGCGTCGGTGCCGGTGGCGACGAGGCTCCACAGTTGCTCGGGCGAGGTCACGCCGCCCGGGTAGTGGCAGGCCATGCCGACGATGGCGATGGGGTCGTCGTCGGTGGCGGTGGTGCGCGTCACCGGGGCGGGGACGGCCGGGGAGGTCGACGCCTCCGTGTCGGGCAGGTGGCTGCGGAGATGGCGTACGAGGGCGGTGGGGCTGGGGTGGTCGAAGATGAGGGTCGCGGGGAGGCGGATGCCCGTGGCGGTGGAGAGGCGGTTGCGGAGTTCCAGGGCGGTGAGCGAGTCGAAGCCCAACTCCTGGAAAGCGCGGCCGAGTTCGAGCGTCTCGGGTGAGGGGTGGGCGAGGACGGTCGCGATCTGTTCGCGGACGAGGTCGCTCAAGGCGCGGTCCCGGTCGGCGGCGGAGAGCCGCGCGAGGCGGGCGCTCCAGGAGGTCGGAGTCTCGGTGCTGTCTCCGGAGGCGGTCACGGTGGGCCGGGGAGTGCGCACCAGGCCGCGCAGGGCGGGCTGGAGGGTGTGGGCGGCGGCTTGCGCGCGCAGTACGGCGCGGTCGAAGCGGGTGGCGAGGACCGTGGGGTGCGGGGCCGTCAGGGCGGCGTCGAAGAGGGCGAGGGCCTGCTCGTCGGTGAGGCCGGCGACGCCGGTGCGGTGGATGCGGGCGCGGTCGGTGTCGCCGAGCCGGGCGGCCATGCCGCCGGACGCGGACTCCCACAGGCCCCAGGCCAGGGAGGTCGCGGCGAGGCCCTGGGCGCGGCGGTGTTCGGCGAGGGTGTTGAGGAAGGTGTTGGCGGCGGCGTAGTTGGCCTGGCCGCCGTTGCCGAGGACGGAGGCGCCGGAGGAGAAGAGGACGAACGCGGACAGGTCCATGTCGCGGGTGAGCTCGTGGAGGGTCCAGGCCGCGTCGGCCTTGGGCGCGAGGACGGCGTCGAGCCGTTCGGGGGTCATGGACGCGATGAGGCCGTCGTCGACGACGCCCGCGGTGTGGACGACGGCGGTGAGGGGGTGGGCGGCGGGGATGTCGGCGATGAGCCGGGCCAGCGCGTCGGGGTCGGTGATGTCGCAGGCGGCTACGCGTACGTCGACGCCGTCCTCCGCGAGGTCGGCGCGCAACTCGGCGACACCTTCGGCGGCCTCGCCGCGGCGGCTCACGAGGAGCAGGTGCCGGGCGCCGTGCGCGTCGGCGAGATGCCGGGCGACGGCCCGCCCCAGCCCGCCGGTACCGCCGGTGATGAGGGTGGTGCCGGTCGGGGGGATGAGGGGGGTGGGTGAGGGGGAGGCCGAAGTCGGGGTTGAGGTCGGGATCGGTTTCGGACTCGCGGCCGACGCTGCGGCCGAGGCCGAAACCGAGGCCGAACCCGGGGCCGGTTCAGAGGCCGGGACCGGGGTCGGGGTCGCACTGGCGGCCGACGCCGCGCCCGAGGTCGCACCCGACGCCGGACCAGAGGCCGGGGCCGGGACCGCGGCCGACGCCGAACCCAACGCCGGTTCAGAAGCCGGACCCGGGGTCACACTCGCGGCCGAGGCGGAACCCTCGGCCGGTTCAGAGGCCGGGGCCGGGGGCGCACTCGCGGCCGACCCTGCGGCCGAGGCCGAACCCGACGCCGGATCAGAGGCCGGACCCGGGGCCGGGCTCGCACTCGCGGCCGACGATGTGGCCAGTGTCGGCGCCGGGGCCGGGCTGAGGGACGGTGCCGGGGATGCGGTCGCGGTGAGGCGTGGTACCAGTGCCGTGCCCGCGCGCAGGGCCAGTTCTGGTTCTGCCGCGTGCGTGGTCGCCGTCGTCAGGGCCGTGGGCACGGCGTGGTGTGACTCCGGGGTCCGGTCGGTGTCGACCAGCAGGACGCGGTCGGGCTGTTCGGCCTGGGCTGCGCGGACCAGGCCCCAGAGCGGTGCGGTGGCCAGGTCGGCGGGGGCGTCGTCCGGGCCGGCGGTGACGGCGCCCGTGGTGAGGATGACGAGGCGGGCGGAGCCGAACGTCTCCGCGGCGAACCACGCGCGCAGCAGGTCGAGGGCGTGCTGGGCATGTGCCCGTACACGAGTGGGGAGGTCGTCGCTCGCAGCCTCGCCCCGAAGGGGCGCCGCGGCCGCGTACCCGGCGACAGACATGGGTGCGAAGACCAAGTCCGGTACGGGTTCGCCGTCCGCCACCGCGTCCGTCAGGGCGGCCAGGTCCGCGTGACGGGACACGGCCGGGCCGAGCCCGCAGTCGTCGGCGCCGAGCACGGCCCACGTGGCGGCCGTCGGCGCCGCGTCCGGCAGCGGCAGGTGCTGCCAGTCCAGGTGGTGGAGCGGGGGCGCGGCCGCCGGGCGGGCGGAGCGCCAGCGGTCGGCGGCGACGATACGCAGCCGCAGGGAGTCGACCGTCGCGACGGGGGCGCCCTCCGTGTCGGTCAGCGTGAGGCGCAGCTGGTCGTCGCCCTGGGGACTGAGCCGGACACGCAGACGTGTCGCGCCGGTTGCGTGGTGGCGTACGTCGCTGAAGGAGAAGGGGAGCCGCACCGGCGCTTCCGGGGCGTCGCCGGTTTCGGGTCCGCCGCCGCCCTCGCCGCGGTACAGCTCGTCCACGACGTGCAGAGCCGCGTCGAAGAGGGCCGGGTGAAGGGCGAACGCGTCGGCATCGGCGCGCTGTTCGTCGGCGAGGCGGACATCCGCGTACAGGTCGTCGCCGTGCCGCCAGGCGGCGTGTACGGCGCGGAAGGCGGGCCCGTAGCTGTAGCCCTGCTCGTCGAGGCGGGCGTACAGCGCGTCCACGTCGAGAGGGGTGGCCTCGGCGGGCGGCCAGGCGGCGGCCTCGGGCGCGGGCGGTTCGGTGGCCCGGCTCGTCGTGAGCGTGAGGACGCCGGTGGCGTGGCGGCGCCACCCGTACGGGTCGCCGCCCTCGCCGTCCCCGCCCGCCTCGTCGCCGCCTTCGGCGCCCGCGGGCCGGGAGTGGACGGTGAGGGTGCGGCGGCCGGAACCGTCCGGCGCGCTCAGGGCGACCTGCACCTTCACGGCATCGGCACCACCGCCACCGGTACCGCCACCGACCCCCGAGTCGGAGTCGGAGTCGTCGAGCAGCAGCGGCGTCTCCAGCGTCAGGTCGTCGAGCGTGTCGCAGTCGCCGTGCCGCCCCGCGAGCAGGGCGAGTTCGACGAACGCGGTGGCGGGCAGCGGTACGCCGCCCGCGATGGCGTGGTCGCCGAGCCACGGTTGCGTACGCAGGGATAGGCGTCCCGCGAGCAGCAGGCCGCCGTCGGCCTGGCGGATGACGGCGGGCAGGAGGGGGTGGCCGGTCTCCTGGAGGCCGGCCGCGCGTGCCGGGGCGGCGGCGTCGGGGGCGGCGCGCCAGTAGCGGCGGCGCTGGAACCGATAGGTGGGCAGGGGCAGTTGTTCCGCGTCGGCGGGGACGAGGGCGGTGAGGTCGGCCGGTTGCCCGTCGACGTGCAGCGCGGCGACGGCACCGAGCAGCGTGCGGGCCTCGTCGTGTCCGGAACGCAGTGCGGCGGTGACGACCGGCTCGGCGTCCTCCTCGTCACCTGTCCGGGCGGGCAGGCAGTCCTGGACCATCGTGGCGAGGACGGGGTCGGGCCCCAGCTCCAGGTACCGCACGACGCCCAGGTCCCCCAGCGTGCGCAGCCCGTCGTGGAACCGCACGGGCTGCCGCACGTGCCGCACCCAGTACTCGGGGTCGGCGAGCAGTTCCGCGTCGGCGAGGCGGCCGGTGAGGTTGGAGACGACGGGCACGGTCGGCGCACGGAACGTCAGGGTGCGGGCCACGGCACGGAAGTCGTCGAGCATGGGCTCGATGAGCGGTGAGTGGAAGGCGTGGCTGACGTTGAGCCGCTTGGTCTTGAGTCCGCGCCCGCGCAGGGTCCGCTCCACGTCGGCGACGGCGTCGGCGGCGCCGGACACGACGACGGCGGCGGGGCCGTTGACGGCGGCGAGGGAGAGACTGTCCTCGCGTCCGGCGAGCAGGGTCAGCACGTCGTCCTCGGCCGCCTGCACGGCGAGCATCGCGCCACCCGTGGGGAGGGCCTGCATGAGGCGTCCCCGAGCGGCGACCAGTGCGCAGGCGTCGGGCAGGGTGAGCACCCCGGCGACGTGTGCGGCGGCGATCTCGCCGACGGAGTGGCCCGTCAGGTGGCTCGGGGTGATCCCGAAGGATGTCACCAGTCGGTGGAGGGCGACTTCGAGAGCGAACAGGGCGGCCTGGGTCACACCGGTCCCGTGCAGCGCGGCGGCCCGCGCGGTGTCGGCGGGGGCGAACAGGGTGTCCCGCAGGGGCTGTTCGAGCAGCGGGTCCAGGTGGGCGCAGGTGTCGTCCAGCGACCGCGCGAACGGATCGAAGGCGGCGTACAACTGGGCGCCCATGCCGGGCCGTTGGCTTCCCTGCCCGGTGAAGAGGAAGGCGGTGCCTCCGGTCCGGGCGGGGCCGGAGGCACGGGCGAGGGCGGGGTGCGCGCGTCCACCCGCGAGCGCGGCCAGCGCGGCGACCCGTTCACCGTGCCCGGCACCGAGCACGACCGCACGGTGCTCGAAGAGGGTGCGTCGGAGCAGGGTCCCGGCGACGCCGACGTGACTGTCCTGATGCCCCTGGCCGTCCTCGCCTTCCCGCGCCGCGACGTGGTCCCGCTCCGCGACGTCATCCCGCCCCGCGACGTACCCCCTCAACGCCTCCGCCTGTGCGCGCAGTGCCTCAGGCGTACGCGCCGACAGCAGCCATGGCACCGGCGACCGCTCCCCCGCTCGGGAACCCGTCGCACCGATCACCGCCACAGAAGGCCGGGCACCACCGACGGGCCCCTCGGCCGAGGCCCCCTCCGCGTCCGCGGCCGCGTCGCCCGAAGGCGCCTCCTCCAGGATGAGGTGGGCGTTCGTGCCGGAGATGCCGAACGACGAGACCCCCGCCCGGCGGACCCGCTCGCCCTGCGGCCACGCGACCGGCTCCGTGAGCAGCCGCACCGCGCCCGACTCCCAGTCGGCGTGCGGCGTGGGCTCGTCGACGTACAGCGTGGCGGGCAGCTTCCCGTGCCGCAGTGCCTGCACCATCTTGATGAGGCCCGCCGCCCCGGCGGCGCCCTGCGTGTGCCCGATGTTGGACTTGACCGAGCCGAGCCACAGCGGCCGGCCCTCGTGCCGCTCCTGTCCGTACGTGGCGAGGAGCGCGTCGGCCTCGATCGGGTCGCCGAGCCGCGTACCCGTGCCGTGCGCCTCGACCGCGTCGACCTCCGCGGGCGAGAGCCGCGCCCCGGCGAGGGCGGCACGGATCACGCGCTGCTGGGACGGCCCGTTGGGGGCGGTGAGCCCGTTGCTCGCGCCGTCCTGGTTGACGGCCGAGCCACGGATGACGGCGAGCACCCGGTGCCCGGCGCGACGGGCGTCGGAGAGGCGTTCGAGTACGAGGAGTCCGGCGCCCTCGGAGAACGCGGTGCCGTCGGCGGCGGCCGCGAACGGCTTGCAGCGGCCGTCGGCGGCCAGTCCGCGCTGTCGGGAGAACTCGGTGAAGACGTACGGCGTGGGCATGACGGTGACGCCGCCCGCGAGGGCCAGGTCGCACTCGCGCCGCCGGAGCGCGTGCGCGGCGAGGTGCACGGCGACGAGCGACGACGAGCAGGCGGTGTCGATCGTCACCGCGGGCCCTTCGAGTCCGAAGGTGTAGGCGAGGCGGCCCGAGAGGACGCTCGGGGCGCTGCCCGTGACCAGGTGTCCCTCGGCGGCCGCGTCGATGTGCGGCGTGCCGAAGCCGGGCAGCGCGGCGCCCGCGTACACGCCGGTGCTGCTGCCCCGCAGCGACTGCGGGTCGATGCCCGCGCGTTCCAACGCCTCCCAGGCACACTCCAGCAGCAGCCGCTGCTGCGGGTCGAGGACCGCGGCCTCGCGCGGGCTGATGCCGAAGAACTCGGGGTCGAACCGGTCGACGTCGTGGACGAAGCCGCCCTCGCGTGCGTAGCTCGTCCCGGGGTGGTCGGGGTCGGGGTGGAAGAGCCGCTCCAGGTCCCATCCCCGGTTGTCGGGGAAGGCGCCCAGCGCGTTGCCGCCCGCGGAGACCAGCTCCCACAGGTCTTCGGGGGTGCGGACGCCGCCGGGGTAGCGGCAGGCCGTCTCGACGACGGCCACCGGTTCCTGGTCGCGCTCCTCCGCCTCGCGCAGCCGCTGCCGGGTGGCGTGCAGGTCCGCGGAGACACGCTTGAGGTAGTCGACCAGTTTCTCTTCGCTCACCATGTGCGCTTTAACTCCCCGCCCGTGATCGCGACGCGAGGTGTGCGGCCGGCACGCGGCTCACACCCCGAGTTCGTTGTCGATGAAGTCCAGTACTTGCTCGGCGGTGGCCGTCTCCAGCTGGTCCACCGCGTCGTCGCCGTCCGTCGCCGCGGCCGTGCTCGCCGCGAAACGGGCGAGCAGTGCCTCCAGGCGGGCCGCGACGGCCGCCTGGTCCAGGCCCTGGGCGACGGCGGCGGACAGGACGTGCTCGACCCGCGCCACCTCCTGGAGGACCTGGGCGGTCATGTCGCCGTTCGTCGCCCGTGCCGCCGCGTCGGGGGCGAGCCGTTCGGCCAGGTGGGCGGCGAGCACGTGGGCCTGCGGGTAGTCGAAGACGAGCGCCGCGGGCAGCTTCAGGCCGGTCGCGGCGGCGAGCCTGTTGCGGAGCTCCACGGCGGTGAGCGAGTCGAAGCCGAGTTCCTTGAACGGCGTGTCCACCTGCACCGCGTCCGGGTCGGCGTGGCCGAGGACTCCCGCCGCCTGGGTGCGCACCAGCGTGGTGAGCAGGTCGAGTTGTTCGTCGGCGGTGAGACCGGCGAGCCTGCCGGACCAGTCCGTCGCCTCGCCGGCCGCGGCCGCGGTGGGACGGGCGGCGGCGGTCGTTCCCGTCGTTGCCAGCGTGCGCAGTACGGCGGGGACCGGGGCGCCCGAGGCGGCCGGGACACGGGGGTCCAGGTCCATGGCGAGCAGGTCGGGGCGCCCGTGGGTGCGCGCGGCGGTCAGCAGGGCACAGCCGCGGGCCGCGCTGGTCGGCCTGATGCCGTACCGGTCGATGCGGGCACGGTCGGCCGCGGACAGTGTGCCGGTCAGGCCGCTGGTGGCCTCCCACAGCCCCCACGCCACGGAGAGCCCGGATAGGCCCTCCGCGCGACGGTGCGCGGCGAGCGCGTCGCAGTAGGCGTTGGCGGAGGCATAGTTGGCCTGACCGGGGGTGCCGAGAGTGGAGGCGAAGGAGGAGAACGTCACGAACAGACCGAGCCGCAACTCCCGCGTCGCTCGGTGGAGTTCATCTGCTGCCGCCGCCTTGGCCGCCCACACCCTGGTGAGACTTTCGGGGCTCTGACCGCCGATCATGGCGTTGTCGAGCACACCGGCGGCGTGGACGACGCCGGTCAGCGGGTGCGCCGGGTCGATCCCGGCGATCAGCTCGGCGACGGCGCCCGGCTCACTCACGTCGACAGCGGCGAAGGTGACCTCGGCGCCCAGTTCGGCGATGCGCGAGGCGAGTCCATCCGCGCCCGCGGCCGCTCCGCCGCTGCGGCTCGCGATGAGCAGATGCCTGCTCTCGCCCGTACGCGCCAGGTGTTCGGCCACGGCGGCGCCGATGGTGCCGGTGCCTCCGGTGACGAGGACGGTGCCGTCGGGGTCGAGCGGTGCGGGTACGTCGAGCACGAGTTTGCCGGTGTGCTTCGCCTGGCTCATGTACCGGAACACCTCGGGCGCCCGGCCCAGGGGGCGCGCCGCGACCGGCAGCGGGACGAGTGTCCCGTCGGCGAAGAGACCGCCGAGCCGGCCGAGCATCCGCCCGAGCCGCTCGGGCCCGGCGTCGGCGACCAGGTCGAAGGCCTCGTACGACACTCCGGGGTGCTCCAGCGCGATCAGTTCGGGGTCTCGGGGGTTACTCTTGCCCATCTCGACGAAGCGCCCACCAGAACGCGTACCCGCATCCGCGCCCGCGCCGAGCAACCGCAGGGATGCGTCCAGGAGTTCACCGGTCAGGCTGTTGAGTACGACGTCCACACCGCGGCCGCCGGTGGCCTGCCGGAACGCTTCCTCGAACGCGGCGTCGCGCGAGGAGGCACGGTGGGCGGCGTCGATGCCCATCTCCTCCAGCACGCCGTGCTTGGCCGGACTCGCGGTGGCGAACACCTCCGCACCAAGATGCCGGGCGATCTGCACCGCCGCCATCCCCACACCACCCGTGGCGGCATGGATCAACACACGCTCGCCCGCCTTCAACCCGGCCAACTCGACCAGGCCGTACCAAGCGGTGAGGAACGCGGCCGGGGCGGCGGCCGCCTGCCGCGTGTCCCAGCCGTCCGGAACAGGCGAAAGCATGCGCGCGTCGGCGACGGCCCACGGCCCGAAGGCGCCTTCCAGCATGCCCATCACACGGTCGCCAGGCGCCAGTCCGGTAACGCCAGGGCCGACGTCCGTCACCACACCGGCCGCCTCGGTGCCGGGCAGCGCCTCGGCGTCCGGATACATGCCCAGCGCGATCAGGACGTCACGGAAGTTGACACCGGCCGTGTGCACCGCGATCCGGACCTGGCCCGGCTCCAACGGGCGCAGCACCTCGTCGCAGGCCACGGCTTCGACGGCGTCGAGCGTTCCCGATGCACCGCCGACGAGCCGCCACGCCGGGGCCCCGGGCGGCCCGGCCAGCTCGGCCGACGCGTCGGCCCGTGCCCACCGGGGAACCAACACATTCCCTCCACGCAGGGCGACTTGCGCCTCGTCCGCGTCGACGGCGCACCGGACCGCGGGCAGAATCCCTGCGTCGTCATGGTCGAGCGCGTCGTCCGTGTCGAGGTCGAGCAGGAGGAACCGGCCAGGGTTCTCCGACTGTGCGCTGCGGACCAGGCCCCATACGGCCGCGCCCGCCGGGTTCGGGGCGTACGACACTCCGTCGCTCCCATCGGGACCGGCCGCGCCCCGGGTGACGAAGACGAGCTGCGTCCGCTCGAAGCGGGGTTCGGCGAGAAACGCCTGGACGACGCTCAACACACGTACTGTCAGGGCCAGTCCGTCCTCGCCGGCCACCGCGTCCGGGACGTCCACGGGGGCCAGCACCACGGAGGGCACCGTGACGTCGGCTTCGACCAACCCCCGTACACCCTCGACGTCCAGCCCACCGAGCGTCACACAGTCGGCCGCATCCGCGTCCCCGGGCCCCTCCACAGCCGCCGGAACGGGCAGCGGAGTCCACCGCAGTTCGTACAGCCCATCGGCACCGGACCCCACTGCCGCCCGCACCTGCCGGGCACTGGTGGACCGCAGCCGCAGCTCCTCGACGTCCAGCACGGGCGCCCCGGCGGGATCGGTGACGGCCAACGACACCGTCTCCTCACCCTCACCTCCGCCCTCGCCCGTCCCGCGCAGCCCACTGATCCGCACGCGGACGGTCGTCGCCTCGGTGGCCCACAGCGAGACACCGCTCCAGGTGAAGGGCAGCAGCACCTGCTCCCTCGCGGCCCCTGCACCGGCGCCGGACTCGGCCCCTTCCAGGCTGCGCTGTGCCAGCAGCGGGTGCAGGGCGGCGTCCAGCAGCGCGGGATGGATGCCGAACCCGGCGGGCGATCCGGCCTGCTCCGGCAGCTCCACCTCCGCCAGCAGCTCCTCTCCCTGGCGCCACATCGCACGCAGTCCGCGGAACGCGGGACCGTACTCGTACCCTGCGGCGGCGACACCGTCATAGAACGCGCCCACGTCGACCGGTTCCGCCCCGGCCGGAGGCCACGCACCGGCCGCCTGCCGCACAGGCCTCGCCCCCGGCTCCCGCGCGAGCTCGCCGACCGCATGGCACACCCACACCGCCCCGGCGTCCCGCTCAGGACGCGAGTACACGCGTACGTCGCTCCTGCCCTGGTCGTCGGCGGCGTCCACGACGACCTGCACCTGGAGGCCGCCGGTCTCGGGCAGCATCGCGGGCGCCTGGAGCGTGAGTTCCTGGAGCGTCGCGCAACCCGCGTCGTCGGCGGCCCGCAACACCCACTCGACCAATGCCGCACCCGGCACCAGAACGGTCCCGGCCACCACGTGCCCGCCAAGCCAACCCCCGCGCTCGGCGGAGACCCGGCCGGTGAGCACCACTCCCCCGTCGGCGAGCGTGACAGCGGTGGGCAACTGCGCGTGCCCGGACCCGGTCTGCCCCTGTTGCCCGACGTCGTCGCGGTTCACCGAGTCGGCCAGCCAGTAGCGGCGGCGCTGGAAGGCGTACGTGGGCAGGTCGACGGTACGAGGGGTCGGCTCGACCGGGAACCAGCGCCGCCAGTCGACCTCCGCACCCGCGGCGAACGCCTGCGCGGCGGCACGGGTCAGCTGGGCGGTGTCACCGTGGTCGCGGCGCAAGGTCGGCACGACGGTGGCGGACACGTCCGCCCGCTCGATCGTCTCCTCCATGCCGAGACCCAGCACGGGGTGGGCGCTGGCCTCGATGAACAGCCGGTAGCCGTCGGCCAACAGGGCTTCGACCGTGTCGGCGAAACGGACCTGCTGACGGAGGTTGGTGACCCAGTAGTCGGTGTCCAGCGCGGTGGTGTCGTCGAGGCGTTCGGCGGTGACGGTCGAGTAGAACGCGATGTCAGTGGTGGCGGGCCGGATGTCGGCCAAGCGCTCAGTAAGCAGGTCGCGCAACGCGTCGATCTGCGGGTTGTGGGAGGCGTAACCGACGTCGATCACGCGAGCCCGCAACCCGGCTTCTTCCGCCTCGGCGACGACGGCCGCCACATGCTCCGGCGACCCCGAAATGACTGTCGAAGAGGGCCCGTTGACGGCAGCGATACTCACCCCCGGCCGGTCCCCGATCAGCTCAACGACTCGCTCAGCACCGGCACCGACGGAGGCCATGTCACCGTGCCCCTGAAGCTGACGCAGCGCGTCACTTCGCACCGCCACAATCCGCGCCGCATCCTCCAGCGACAGCGCACCCGCCACACACGCGGCAGCCATCTCACCCTGCGAATGCCCGATCACGGCGGCCGGAACGATCCCCTGATCCGCCCAGACCGCGGCCAGCGAGACCATGACAGCCCACAACACCGGCTGCACGACCTCGACCCGCGCCAGTTCACTCCCGTCCCCGCGCAACACCTCACGCAACGACCAGTCAACGTACGAAGACAGGGCCTGCTCGCACTCGGCGATCCGCGCCGCGAACACGGGTGACTCATCCAGCAGTTGGGCACCCATCCTCACCCACTGCGACCCCTGCCCCGGGAACACCAGAACCGGCCCGGGACCCACATCACCGGACGCGACCCCCGACACCACATCCGGAGACACCGCTCCGGACGCCAACGCCTCAAGACCGTCCGTCAACGCGTCCCGGTCCCGGCCCACCACCACGGCCCGGTGCTCGAACACCGACCTTGTCGTCGCCAGCGACCAACCGACCTCGCCCGGCAGCGCCTCCGTGTCCCCGGCCACGAACTCGCCGAGACGCCGCGCCTGTTCGCGCAACGCCTCGGGCGTCCTGCCGGAAACCACCCACGGCACCACCGCACTTCCCACCACGGACGGGACGACGCCGGCCGCGCCCTCCGGCGCCTGCTCCGGCGCCTCCCCCTCGGCCGCCTCTGCCACGGGTGCCTCTTCCGCGGGCGCCTCTTCCGCGGGCGCCTCTTCCAGGATCAGATGCGCGTTGGTCCCCGAGATGCCGAACGCGGAGACTCCGGCCCGGCGCGGGTGGCCGGTCTCGGGCCAGAGGGTGGACTCGGTGACGACCTCGACCGCGCCCGCGTCCCAGTCGACGTGCGGGCTGAGTTCCTCGACGTGGAGGGTCGCGGGCACCAGGCCGTTGCGGATCGCCATGACGGTCTTGATGACTCCGGCGACGCCCGCGGTGGCGTGCGTGTGGCCGATGTTGGACTTGAGGGAGCCGAGCAGGAGGGGCCGCTCACGGTGTTGGCCATAGGTGGCGAGCAAGGCGCCGGCCTCGATGGGGTCGCCCAGTTTCGTGCCGGTGCCGTGGGCCTCGACCGCGTCCACCTCGGCCGGGGAGAGGCGGGCGCCGGCGAGGGCGGCTCGGATGACCTGTTCCTGCGCGGCGTCGTTGGGGGCGGTCAGGCCGTTGCTCGCGCCGTCCTGGTTGACCGCCGAGCCGCGGACGACGGCCAGGACGTTGTGGCCGTTGCGGCGGGCGTCCGAGAGGCGTTCCAGCAGGATCAGGCCGATGCCCTCGGAGAAGCCGGTGCCGTCGGCCGCGGCGGCGAACGGCTTGCAGCGGCCGTCGGGCGCGAGTCCGCGCTGACGGCAGAACTCGGTGAACATCAGCGGGCTCGACAGCACGAGCACCCCGCCCGCGAGGGCCAGGTCGCACTCGCCCTGGCGCAGCGCCTGGCTCGCCAGGTGGATGGCGACGAGCGACGCGGAGCAGGCCGTGTCGACGGTGACGGCGGGGCCCTCGAGGCCGTAGTTGTAGGCCACCCGGCCGGAGATGACACTGGTGAGGCTGCCGGTGGTGGCGTGCCCCTCGAACCCCTCGGGTATGCGCGGGAGTTGGGACATGTAGTCCTCGCTCGACACGCCCGCGTAGACGCCCGTGAGGCTGCCTTTGAGGGAGACGGGGTCGATGCCGGACCGTTCGAACAGCTCCCAGGACGTCTCCAGCATCAGGCGCTGCTGCGGGTCCATCGCCAGCGCCTCGCGCGGGCTGATGCCGAAGAAGTCGGCGTCGAAGGATCCGGCGTCGTCCACGAAACCGCCGTGGCGCACGTAGCTGGTGGCGTAGTTGGCCGGGTCCGGGTGGTAGAGCGACTCCAGGTCCCAGCCGCGGTCGGTCGGGAAGTCCTCGATGGCGTCCTTCCCCGCGGCCACGAGGTCCCAGAGGTCCTCCGGAGAGGACACGCCGCCCGGGAAGCGGCAGGCCATCCCGACGACCGCGATCGGCTCGTGCCTGCGGTCCTCCTCCCGCGCCAGACGCCGACGCGTGTCATGGAGCTCGGTGGTCACCCTGCGCAGATACTCGACCAGTTGCTCTTCACTCGCCATGTGGGGTCACCCGGCCTTCGGAGTGGGGGTCGCGCGCGAGGTGTCGGGCCCGACACCCAGCTCGTTGTCGATGAAGTCGAAGATCTGGTCGGCGGACGCGACCTTGAGCCGGTCGGCGGCGCTGTCGTCGTCCATGCCGTTCGTCGTGCCGTTCGTCGTGCCGTTCGCCGTGGCATCCGTCGTGATGTTCACGGTCTTCCAGCGGGCGAGGAGTGCCTCCAGGCGGGTGGTGATCTCGCCCGCCTCGCCGTGGGAGAGCCGGGGTGCCGAGGCCGCCGGGGCCGCCGGGCTCACCCCGGACGCCAGCGTGGCGAGGCTGCTCTCCATGCGAGCGAGGTCGCTGAGTACGGCGCCCGGAGTGGGCGGCCCGGCCTGCGCGGGGGCGCCCGGCCGGCCTCCGGCGGGCCGCTCGCCGCTGTCGGCCAGACGTTCGCGCAGATGAGCCGCCACAGCGGCAGGAGTGGGGTGCCGGAAGACGAGAGCCGTGGGCAGGCGCAGCCCGGTGTCCGCCACGAGCCGGTTGCGCAGTTCCACGGCCGTCAGCGAGTCCAGTCCCAGCTGCTTGAACGTGGCGTCGCCGCGCAGCGCCTCCGGGTCGGTGCGGCCGAGTACCGCGGCCGCGTGGGTGCGTACGGCCTCGGTGAGCAGCCGGAGCTGTTCGGCGGCGGACAAGGGGGCCAGGCGTGCCGACCAGTCCGTGGGCGGCGTGCGGTCGGCGGCGGTACGTCGGGCGGGGGTCCGTGACGCGGAGGCGAGCGCACGCAATGGCGCGGGCAGGGCGTCAGGGCCCGTGGAGACTGCCGAGCGAAGAGCCAGGCGGACACCGACGAGCGGGGTGCCGCCATGTTCGCGGGCCGCGTCGAGGAGGGCGGGGAGCCGTTCGGGCTCGGTCGCCTTGATGGCGATACCGGCCATGCGGGGCGGGTCGGACATCTCCTCGGTGGGCGGTGGGGCGTAGGTGAGGGCCACGCCCGTCGTGTCGGCGGTGTGCCGGCGCAGGGCGAGTGCCTCGCGGTATGCGTCGGCTCCGGCGTCGGCGGCGGGCCGCGGGAGGCCGAGGTCCGCGCCGACGGGTGACAGTACGGCGAAAAGGGCGAGAGGGAGGTGGGCCGTCGCGGTGTCCAGTGCTGCGGTGACGGCTGCCCTCGCCTCCCACTCGGCGGCGGACGAACCGCGCGCCGAGGCTCCGGTGACGTGGACGACTCCCGTGAGGGGGTGGTCCACGTCGACGGCGGCGACGGCTGCTGTGAGCGCGGCAGGGTTCGTGGGGTCGAGGGCGCCCAGGTGCACGGTGGCGCCCAGCTCCCGCAACTCCGCAGCGCTGGAGGTCGATTCATCGTCGCTGAGGATCACAAGGTGGCCGCACTGCTCGCTGCGCACCAAGTGTTCCGCGAAGGTGGCGATCGGCGCCCCGGCCGATCCGGCCAGGAGCACCGTCCCGTCCGGGTCGAGCGCCCGGGTCGTCGCGTCGTCGGCCGCGGGCGCGGCCGACGGAGAGGCGGCGAGCAACCGAGGGGCCAGGACCTGGGCGCTCCGCAGGGCGAGTTGGGGTTCGTTCCCGGCCACAGCGGCGGCCACGGCTTGTTCCAGCGCACGGGTTGCCGCCCCGCCCCCGGACGCACCCTCGACACCGGCCCCCGCACCCACGTCGATGAGGAGGAAGCGGCCCGGATGGTCGACCTGCGCTTGGTGGACGAGGCCGCGCACCGCGGCGGCCACCGGGTCGGGCAGGGAGCTGTCCTCCGCGGCGACCACCGGGTCGGGCAGGGAGCTGTCCTCCGCGGCGACCGCGCCGCGCGTGACCAGCACCAGCCGGGTGTCGACGAGGCGTGTGTCGGTGAGCCAACGGTCCAGGAGTGCGGCGGCACGTTCCACCGCGGCCCGCGCCTCACCCACCCCCGCGCTCGACACGCCCTCCACGCCCTGCACGCCCTGCACGTCGCAGAGAACGACGGCCGGGGCCGGGGCCCCCGCGTCGACGGCCGCGCACAGAGCGTCCGGATCGCGGTGCCCGCCGTCGCCCAGACGGGCCCACCCCGAGGAAAGATCATCCGCAGAAGGCGCCCCGGTCGTCGGCACCACCTCCGCCACCGGCACCCACCGCAACGCATACAGATCAGGAGCCGCACCCCGCCCGGCACTCCGCAGCACCCCGCGCCCCGCCGCGACCACGGCCAGGCTCTCGCAGGTCAGCACCTTCGCGCCGGTCGGATCGGTCACCGTGACCCGCCACGTCCGGCCCGTCTGTTCGGAGAGCGGTCCGTCGTCGCCCAACGGCGTGAGGCGGACGCGTACGGATGTGGCGCCGGTGGCCCACAGCGACACCCCGGCCAGGCTGAACGGCAGCCACACCTGGTCGGCCCCGGCCGACGGCTCGCCGAGAACGGCGGGGTGCAGCGCGGCATCGAGGAGAGCCGGGTGCAGTCCGAACCCGGCGCCGTCCGGAGCCTCTTGAGGCAGTACCGCGTCGGCGTACAGCTCCGCACCGCACCTCCACAGGCTGCGCAGCCCCGTGAAGACGGGCCCGTACCCGACGCCGGTCGCGGCGGCCCGGTCGTAGAAGTCGCTCAGGTCGACGGGCTCGGCACCGGCAGGCGGCCACGCCCCACCGAGATCGTCCCCGTCACCAGCACCCGCACCCGAACCCACATCGGCACCCGCACCCGCACCCGCCGCCTCCGCGACGAGCTGCCCCGACGCGTGACACGTCCACGCCGCACCGCCCCCGTCGAGGCCGTCCTCGTCGTCAGGACGGGCATAGACGTGCACGTCCTGGTGTCCGTCGTCCCCGTCGCCCGCTCCCACCACGATCTGCACCTGCATGCCGCCCGCGTCGGGCAGCACCAGGGGCACCTGGAGCGTGAGGTCCTCGACACCCGCGCAACCGGCCTCGTCAGCGGCGCGCAGCGCCCATTCCGTGAGCACGGAGGCGGGCACCACGGCGGTGCCGAAGAGTGTGTGCTGGGCGAGCCAGGGGTGGCCCTGCCTGCTGATGCGGCCGGTGAGCAGCCGTACGTCGCCCCCGGCGAGTTCCGCCGCCGCGCCGAGCAGCGGATGCCCGACCTCCGCGAGACCGAGGCCGGCCGCGTCCTGGTTGGCACCGGCGGCCTCCAGCCAGTAGCGGCGCCGCTGGAAGGCGTACGTGGGCAGCGCCAGGCCACCCGCCACCTCGCCGAAGGAAGACCCGTTCGCCACCCCGCCCTCAGAGGACCCGTCCGCCACCCCGCCCACGCGGAACCAGTTCTCCCACTTCACCGCACACCCCGCCACGAAGGCCTGGGCCAGCGAGAGGGCGAGGCGGGACAGGCCGCCGTCCTCGCGCCGCAGCGTGGGAACGGTGACGGCGTCGGCCCCCGCCTCCTCGAACGTCTCCTGCAGGCCGAGCGTGAGGACCGGATGGCTGCTGGATTCGATGAAGACCCGGTGCCCGTCGGCGAGGAGCGCCGTGACGGCGTCGGCGAACCGGACCGGGCGGCGCAGGTTCGTGATCCAGTAGTCCGTGTCGAGCGTGCCGGTGTCGATACGGGCGCCCGTCACCGCCGAGTAGAACGCCACGGGGGCCTGGACGGGGCGTATACCCGCCAAGACGTGGTGGAGTTCGTCGGTGATGGTGTCGACCTGCGGGCTGTGCGAGGCGTAGTCGACGTCGATGACACGGCCCCGGAGCCCGCGCCCCTCGGCATCCGCGACGACGGCGGCGACCTGCTCGGGCGGACCCGAAATCACTGTGGAGGACGGCCCGTTGACGGCGGCGATGCCCACCCCGCCGTACGCGTCGACGAGTTCGGCGGCCCGCTCCCGGCCCACGCCGAGCGACGCCATCGCACCCGCGCCCGAGAGCTGCCGCAGGGCCCGGCTGCGCAGCGCCACGATCTTCGCGCCGTCCTCCAGCGTGAGCGCCCCGGCCACGACCGCCGCGGCGATCTCCCCCTGCGAATGCCCGACCACCGCCGCCGGAGTGACGCCCTGGTCGGCCCACACGGCGGCGAGTGAGACCATGACCGCCCACAACACCGGCTGCACGACCTCGACCCGCGCCAGCTCACTCCCGTCCCCGCGCAACACCTCACGCAACGACCAGTCGACGTACGCGGACAGCGCCAGCTCACACTCACCGATACGCGCCGCGAACACAGGTGACTCGTCCAGCAGTTGGGACCCCATCCCCACCCACTGCGACCCCTGCCCCGGAAACACCAGCACCGGACCGGGACCCACATCACCGGACGCGATCCCGGACACCACATCCACAGACGCCTCGCCCGCAGCCAGCGCTTCCAGCCCGGCGGTCAACGCACCCCGGCCCGCGCCGACCACGACCGCCCGGTGCTCGAACACCGCACGCTTCGTGACCAGCGCCCGGCCCACCTCCACGGCGGACGCGGCGCGGCCCGGGCCCTCCGCCGCGACGAACTCGCCCAACCGGCGCGCCTGTTCACGCAGGGCCTCACCACTGCGCCCGGAAACCACCCACGGCAACAGCATGCCGTCCGCCGACCCGGCACCCGCTGACTCGACAACTGGCTGCGACTCATGCGGCTGCGCCTCTTCGAGCACGAGGTGCGCGTTCGTCCCGGAGATGCCGAAGGACGACACCGCCGCGCGCCGCGGGCGGTCGCCGCGCGGCCAGACGACGGGCTCGGTGAGCAGCCGTACCGCACCCGTCGACCAGTCCACGTGCCCGCTCGGCTCGTCGACATGGAGGGTGGCGGGAAGCAGGTCGTGCCGCAGCGCGAGCACCATCTTGATCACGCCGGCGACTCCGGCGGCGGCCTGTGTGTGGCCGATGTTCGACTTGACCGAGCCGAGCCACAACGGCCGTTCCGGCGACCGGTCCCGACCGTACGTGGCGAGGAGCGCCTGTGCCTCGATCGGATCGCCCAGCGTGGTGCCCGTGCCGTGTGCCTCCACGGCGTCGACCTCGTCGGCCGCGAGGCGCGCGTCCGAGAGCGCGGCGCGGATGACGCGCTGCTGCGAGGGCCCGTTGGGCGCGGTCAGGCCGTTGCTCGCGCCGTCCTGGTTGACGGCGGAGCCCCGGATCACGGCGAGGACCTCATGCCCTCGGCGCCGCGCCTCGGAGAGGCGTTCCAGGAGTACGAGGCCCACACCCTCGGCCCAGCCCGTGCCGTCGGCGCTCTCCGCGAACGGCTTGCAGCGCCCGTCGGGGGCCAGGCCGCGCTGCCGCGAGAACTCGGTGAACATGCCGGGCGTGGCGAGGACGGTGGCGCCCCCGGCGAGCGCCAGGTCGCACTCGCCGCGCCGCAGGGCCTGCGCCGCCAGGTGGAGGGTGACCAGCGACGAGGAGCAGGCGGTGTCGACCGTCAGCGCGGGCCCTTCCAGGCCGAAGCTGAACGAGAGGCGGCCCGACGCCACGCTGGGGGTGCTGCCGGTGAGCAGGTAGCCGTCGGTGGACTGGGACGGTTCGTGGAGGCGGGGGCCGTAGTCCTGGCCCGTCATGCCGACGAACACTCCGGTGGGGCTGCCCTTCAGCGTCCGGGGGTCCAGTCCTGCCCGCTCGAAGGCCTCCCAGGCGCATTCGAGGAGCAGCCGCTGCTGCGGGTCGACGGCCAGCGCTTCCCGGGGGCTGATGTCGAAGAACTCGGCGTCGAAGTCGGCGGCGTCGTACAGGAAACCGCCTTGGCGCGTGTAGCTGGTGCCCGACCGGTCCGCGTCGGGGTGGAAGAGCCGTTCCAGGTCCCAGCCGCGGTCGGTGGGGAACGCGCCGATCGCGTCGGCGCCTTCGGCGACCAGCCGCCACAGGTCCTCCGGCGTACCGGCGCCGCCCGGGTAGCGGCAGCTCATGGCGACGATGGCGATGGGGTCGTCATCCGTGCCGGGCCGACCGCTTCCGTCCGCTTCGGCACGCCGCGAGAGGTCCCCGCCCCCCGCCCCCGTGAGCTGGGTGCGCAGGTGTGCCGCGACCGCCAGCGGTGTCGGGTGGTCGAAGGTGAGGGTCGCGGGCAGCGGCAGTCCGGTGACCGTGCCGAGCCGTTCGCTCAGCTCGGCCGCGGCCATCGAGTCGAAGCCCGCCTGTTTGAACGTACGGGCCGTCTCGACCGTCGTCGACGTGCCGCCGAGCACGACGGCCACCTGCTTGGCGACCAGGCCCAGCAGGGTGCGCTCCTGGTCGGCGACGGACAGCGCGGCGAGCCGCCCGGCGAGCTCGGTCCGCGCGCCGCCGACCGGATGCGGACCGCTCTCCTCCGGAGCGGAGGACTCCGGCGTCTCGCGGTACTCGGCGGGTTCCGCCTCGGGCCAGTACCGCTCCCGCTGAAAGGCGTACGTGGGCAGGCGCAGGCGCCCCGTGTCGCCCCGCACACCGTACGCGGCGGCGAAGTCGACATCGGCGCCCCGCACGTACGCCTGTGCCAGTGCCGTCATGAACGTGTGCGCCTCGTCGCGCCCGCGTCGGCACGTGGCCACCGCCGTGGGGCGGGGGCGGCCCGAACCGTCCGGGAGCCCCGAACCGCCCACCGGGCCACCGGCCGCGGGGAAGCACTCGCGCGCCATCGCCGAGAGCGGCGCGTCCGGGCCCAGTTCGACGAACGTCGTCACCCCGCGCTCGACGAGCCCGCGCACCCCGTCCAGGAACCGCACGGGCTCACGCGCGTGCCGGGCCCAGTACTCGGGGTCGGCCTGTTCGGCACCGTCCGCCGACACCGGCTCGCCGGTGACGTTGGAGACGACGGGGATGGCCGGCGCGTGGAAGGTCAGCCCCGCGGCGACGGCGCGCAGTTCGTCGAGTACGGAATCCATGTGCGGGGAGTGGAAGGCGTGGCTGACCTTGAGCCGGCGGGCCTTGCGGCCGTACGCCTGCCAGGCGACCGTCAGCTCCTCGACCGTGTCGCGGTCGCCGGAGACCACGACGGATTCGGGGCCGTTGACGGCGGCCACGGCGACCCGTTCCTCGTGCCCGGCGAGCAGTTCCGCCGCCTCGTCCGCGGTCGCCTGCCACGCGGCCATCGCGCCGGGCGCCCGTACCGCCTGCATGAGCCGTCCACGGGCGGTGACCAGGGCGCTCGCGTCGGCCAGGGTGAGGACACCGGCCACGTGCGCGGCGGTGATCTCGCCGACGGAGTGGCCGAGGACGTAGTCGGGAGTGAGGCCGTGGGCGGCCGCGAGCCGGTACAGGCTCGTCTCGATCGCGAAGAGCGCGGGCTGGGTGTACTCGGTCCGGTCGAGCAGCCCCTGCCGCTCGGCGTCCTCTCCGAGGACGACCTCGCGCAGCGGGCGGTCCAGATGCACGTCGAGCGCCGCGAACGCCTCGTCGAGCGCGTCGGCGAAGACCGGGTGGGACGCGTACAACTGGCGTCCCATGCCGGGGCGTTGGGCGCCCTGCCCGCTGAACAGGAAGGCGAGCCCGCCGTCGGGGACCGTCTCGCCGCGCACCACCGCGGCGCTCTCCTCGCCCGCGGCCAGCGCGTCCAGGGAGCCCAGCAGGTCCGTGGTGTCGCCGCCGAGCAGGACCGCGCGGTGGGCGAGGGGGGCGCGGGTGGTGGCGAGGGCGTGGCCGATCCGGGCGGCGTCGGGGGTGGCCGGGTGGGTGGCGGCGAGGTGGGTGCGCAGCCGGGCAGCCTGGGCGGGCAGCGCGGCGGCGCTGTGGGCGCTCAGGAGCCACGGGGTGATGGCCGACGGCACCTCGGAATCGGGCGCCAGGGAAGCAGGTTCCGTGGAAACGGACCCTACGAGAACAGGTTCCGTGGGAGCAGACGCCTCCGCCGCCGACGACGCGTCCGCCACCACCAAGTGTCCGTTCGTGCCGCCCATGCCGAACGACGACACCCCGGCGATCAGCGGCTGGTCAGGGCGTGGCCAGTCCGCCGTCTCCCGCTGGACGGCCAGGCCGAGGTCCGCCAGCGGGATGGCCGGATTGGGCGTGTCGAAGTTGAGGCTCGGCGCCAGCTTGCGGTGGTGGATGCTCAGCGCGGTCTTGATGAGTCCGACGATCCCGGACGCCGCTTCGAGGTGGCCCACGTTCGTCTTCGCGGAACCGACGGCGAGTGACGCGGTGCGCGCGCCGTCCCGGCCGAGCGCGGCGCCGAGCGCGGCCGCCTCGATCGGGTCGCCGACGGGCGTGCCCGTGCCGTGCAGCTCGACGTACTGGATTCGGTCGGGCGTCACGTGGGCCCGCTCGCAGGCAGTGCGCACCACGTCGCGCTGTGCCTGCCCGCTGGGCAGCGTCAGTCCGTCGGTGGCTCCGTCGCTGTTCACGGCGCTGCCGCTGATGACGCAGTACACGGTGTCGCCGTCGCGCCGCGCGGCCCCGAGCGGTTTGAGCACCACGAACCCGCCGCCCTCGCCGCGTACGAACCCGTCGGCGCGTGCGTCGAAGGTGTGGCAGCGGCCCGTGGCCGAGAGGCCGCCGAAGCGGGCCTCGGCCAGTGCGGTGGAGCGGGGGGAGCAGATGAGGTTGACGCCGCCCGCGAACGCGGTCTCGCACTCGCCGCGCCTGATGCTCTCGCAGGCGAGGTGCACGGCGACGAGCGAGGACGACTGTGCGGTGTCGACGGTCAGGCTCGGGCCCGCCAGGTGGTACGCGTACGAGATGCGGTTGGCCAGAATGCTGCGGTGGACGCCGGTCATGGTGTGCCGGGTCACGGCGTCGCGCGTGGCGCGGTTCAGGACGTCGGCGTAGTCGTCCCAGAGGGCGCCGACGAAGACTCCGGTGCGGCTGCGGGCGAGGGTGGGCGGCCTGATGCCGGCGTCCTCCAGCGCCTCCCAGCTCAGTTCGAGGAGGAGCCGCTGCTGCGGGTCCATCGCCTCGGCCTCGCGGGGACCGATGTGGAAGAAGGATGCGTCGAAGCCGTCGATCCGGTCCAGGTAGCCGCCCGGTCCGCGCAGGCCCGAGTCGGTCCGCCGCCGCTCCGGCGGGGTGTCGCGCACGGCGCTCCGGCCCTCGCTGAGCAGCTGCCAGAACGCGTCGGGGTCGGGCGCTCCGGGCAGTCGGCAGGCCATCCCGACGACCGCGATCGGCTCGGGGGCGACCGTGATCGGTTCGGGGCCCGCGCTCGCGCCGGACGGCGACGTGGCCATCACGTCAGCTGCGTTCGAACGCGGAACAACTGGCTGCCAGAAAACATCAACGGCGCTCCCGGTCCGAAATCGGAGATCGCTTCGAGTACCGGGCTCATCGTGAGCGGGCTCTCTAAAGGCGAACCAAACCCCGGCTAGCCGTCCGTCGCTTTAGACGGGCGCTATGGGCCGCGGCCAGCATCGGGGGCGGAATCGGGAGCGGAACGACGTCGGCATGAGAGGGAGAGCGATGGACAGGGGCACTGCGCAGGCGCCGCGGAGCACGGGGGCCGGGGTGTGGCTGCGGCGGTACCACGACTCGGCTTCGGCACCGGTGAGGCTGGTCTGCTTCCCGTTCGCGGGCGGCTCGGCGAGTTACTGGTTCGGGCTCTCCGGGCTGCTCTCGCCCGGCGTCGACGTGCTGGCCGTGCAGTATCCGGGGCGGCAGGACCGGCACAAGGAGCCGTGTCTGGAATCGGTGGCCGCGCTGGCCGACGGTGTCGTGGACCAACTGCCGTCCGACGGGAAGCCGTTCGCGCTGTTCGGGCACAGTCTGGGCGCGATCGTGGCGTTCGAGGTGGCGCGGCGTCTGCGGGACTCCGGTCCTGCCGGGTCCGGCACAGGTGCCGCGGGCCCCGGCCGGCCGGTGCATCTGTTCGCCTCCGGCGGGCTGGCGCGTCCCTACCGTCCCGCCGGGCGGTCCGGGTCGCTGGACGACGCGGACATCCTGGCGCATCTGCGGGCGATGGGCGGCACCGACGAGCGGTTCTTCGGGAGCCCGGAGCTCCAGGAGCTGATCCTGCCCGCGCTGCGGGCCGACTACCGGGCCGTGGCCACGTACGAGGCACCGGGTCCCGAGCGTCTGGACTGCCCGGTCACGGCGCTGATCGGCGACGCAGACGAGCGGACCTCGCCCGAGGAGGCCGGCACGTGGCGGGAGCGCACAAGTGCGGCGTTCGATCTCCGGGTGCTGCCCGGCGGCCACTTCTACCTCGACGGCTGCCAGGAGCAGGTGGCGGCGATCGTGACCGCGGCGCTCACGGGGGCTCCCCGAGCGTGACGGCGCGGACAGCCCAGTCGGGAAAGACCCCTGGCGTGCTCCGTCGAGGGAATCCGGAGCACGCCAGGTTGGACCGGACGCGGCAGCCGGGGGGCGGTGGCCGCGCGCGGTCGTCCTACTTCGTGCGCGGCCGCCCGCCGAGGGCTGCCGCGCACGACATCAGGGACGCAGGTCTTCCAGGCAGTAGAGCGCCTCGTCCAGAGTGGCCGCGAAGTCCATCTCCGGATCGTTCGCCCAGTCCAGGGAGACCTGCAGCATCACTCCGAACAGGGCTCCGGTGTAGGCGCGGACCGCAGGGTCCCCCGGATCGCGCCCGGCCCGTTTGGCGACCTGTTCGGCGAGGAGCTGCATGGTCTGGCTGATGTTGCCCAGGCTGGCCCCCCAGAGCTCCGGCTCGGAGAGGATGAGCACGAAGCGTTCGCGCTGCAGGGCCAGTTCCTGTTCGGTGATGTCGTTCAGCATCGACCGGATGGCCTGTCGTTCGGCCTGGATCGGCGTCAGGTCGGGTGACTGGGCCTGGAACATCATGGCGAAGGGCAGGTCGTAGTCGTGCGAGAAGACCAGGTCCTGCTTGGTCGCGAAGTAGCGGAAGACGGTGCTGGGGGCGACCTCGGCGGATTCGGCGATCTGCTCGATGGTCGTGGCGGAGTAGCCCTGTTCCCTGAACAAGCGCACCGCCTCCCGCTGAATCGCGGCCTTGGTTCTGGCTTTCTTGCGTTCTCTCAGTCCAGGCACTGTTCCGCCCTGGTCAGACTGCGTCTGCTGCTTCATGCTCAGATTCTGCGGGCTCGGCGGTGCTCTGACCAACATGGCGTGGCAGCCACACCACCGCCAGCAGTACGCCGAGCAGTCCCAGGCCGCCGGAGACGACGAGGACCACGTCCAGGGCGTGGACGTACGCGGAGCGCACCGACTCGGCGAGCCCGTTGTTCTTGAGCGCCTTGGCCACGGCGAGGCCGCCGAACACGGAGTCCTTGACGGCGCCCTGTGCCTGCTCGGGCACTCCGTCGAGGTCGAGCTTGCCGCGGTAGCCGGAGTTGAGGACGGAGCCGAGGATGGCCGCGCCGAAGCTGCCGCCGAGGGTACGGATGGACTGGTTGACGCCGGAGCCGACGCCGGCGGCGTCCTCGTTGAGGGCGCCGAGTGCGGCGTCCATGGCGGTGGGCAGGGCGATGCCGAGTCCGAGGCCGTACGCGGCCGTCCACGCGGCCGCCAGGCCGGTGCCGCTGTCGATGTCGGTCGTCGCCCCGTAGAAGAGGGCGGCGGCGAGGAGCGCGAAGCCGATGCCGACCGCGGTCTTCGGGCCGAGCGCCTTGGCGACCTTGTTGGCGACGGTCACGCCGACGAGGAGGCCGCCGACCATCGGCAGCAGGCGGAAGCCGCTGCCCATCGCGTCGGTGCCGAGGACCGCCTGGTAGTACTGCGGCATCGTGAACAGCACGCCGAACATCGTGAAGTTGATGACGGTGCCGAGCATGGTGCCCGAGGTGAACCGGGCCGAGCGGAACAGCGAGAGGTCGACCAGCGGGTCGGCCACCCGCTTCTCCCAGATCACGAAGACCACGATGGCGAGCATGCCGCCGAGGGTCGGCACGAGCGTGGTGACGTCGGTCCAGCCCTTCTCGCCGCCCTGGATCACGCCGTACGTCATCGCCGCGAGGCCCACGCTGGAGAACACCAGGCCGCCCACGTCGAACGGCTTGGCCTCCTTGGCCTTGGACTCGGGCAGCCAGGCCGACACCGCCATGAAGGCGAGGATCACCACGGGCACGTTGATCAGGAAGACGGAGCCCCACCAGAAGTGGTTGAGGAGGTAGCCGCCGAGGATCGGGCCGAGCGGATAGGCGAGCATGGCCGCGCCCGCCACCGCGCCGATGGCCTTGGGTCGCTCCTCGTCGGAGAACATCACCGGCAGGAGCGACAGCGTCGTCGGCATGATCAGCGCGGCCCCCAGGCCGAGCACCGCACGCGCGCCGATGAAGGTGCCGGAGTCCTGGGCGTAGGCACAGCCCAGCGAGCTGATGCCGAAGATCACCAGCGCCGCGAGCAGCACCTTCTTGCGCCCGAACCGGTCACCGAGCATGCCCGCGGGGATCATTCCGGCCGCGAACACGAGCGTGTACGAGGTCACGAACCACTGCAGCTCGACGTTGTTCGCACCCAGATCGTCGGCCATGGCCGGCAGCGCCAGGCTCAGGATCGTCACATCGAAGCCCACCACCATCGAGGCGAGCACGAGAGCCCCGACGGCCCACCACCGCCGCGCACCCAGATCTGCTGACACGAGAGTCGACCTCCTAAAGAGAGCTCAATATCTAGTCGGAGCGTACTCTCATTTTTTATCTCGCGGTACCGCCCGTTCCGTATGGAACGCGTCAAGAGACCCCTAGTAGGGGTGGGCGGCAGGGGGCACCTAGGGGCTGTTGAGGGGCAGGGGTGGGGTTGTGACACCGCGTGCCGCGCCGTGACGCTGAGGTGGTGACGAACAACGCGACGACCAAGAAGCCCCCGACGGTGAACAAGACCGTCGCCCCCGAGCCGAGCGACATCGGCCACTACTACGACCACAAGGTCTTCGATCTGATGACTCAGCTCGGAGACGGCAACCTGCACTACGGCTACTGGTTCGACAGCGGCCAGCAGGAGGCCACGTTCGACCAGGCCATGGTCCAGATGACGGACGAGATGATCCGGCGTCTCGACCCCGCGCCCGGCGATCGCGTCCTCGACATCGGCTGCGGCAACGGCACCCCCGCGATGCAGCTGGCCCGCGCCCGCGACGTCGAGGTGGTCGGCATCTCCGTGAGCGCCCGCCAGGTCGAGCGCGGCAACCGCAGGGCGCGCGAGGCCGGTCTCGCCGACCGCGTCCGGTTCGAGCAGGTCGACGCCATGAACCTGCCGTTCGACGACGCGTCGTTCGACCACTGCTGGGCCCTGGAGTCCATGCTGCACATGCCCGACAAGCAGCAGGTCCTCTCCGAGGCCCTCCGCGTCGTGAAGCCCGGCGCCCGGATGCCGATCGCCGACATGGTCTACCTCAACCCTGACCCGAGCAAACCGCGTACCGCCACGGTCAGCGACACCACGATCTACGCCGCGCTCACCGACATCGGGGACTACCCCGGCATCTTCCGCGCCGCCGGCTGGACGGTCCTCGAACTGACCGACATCACCAGCGAGACCGCCAAGACGTACGACGGCTACGTCGAGTGGATCCGCGCCCACCGCGACGAGTACGTCGACATCATCGGCGTCGAGGGCTACGAACTCTTCCTGCACAACCAGGCGGCCCTCGGCAAGATGCCCGAGCTCGGCTACATCTTCGCCACCGCACAGCGCCCCTGACCCGACGACTCCCCAGGGGCCCGCCTGTGAAGAACCTCCGCATCCCCGTGTCGCAGACCGTCTCCCTCAACGTCCGGCACCGGCCCGCGGGCGGACCGGGAGCCGCGGGGCGTCCGTTCCTGCTGCTGCACGGCATGCTGTCGAACGCCCGCATGTGGGACGAGGTCGCCGGACGGCTCGCCGCCGCCGGGCACCCGGTCTACGCCGTCGACCACCGCGGCCACGGCGAGTCGGACGCGCCGGCGGACGGCTACGAGAACGCGGCCGTCGTCACGGACCTGGTCGAGGCGGTCACCGCCCTCGGCCTGTCCGGCGCGCTGGTGGCCGGACACTCCTGGGGCGCGCACCTCGCGCTGCGCCTGGCGGCCGAACGCCCCGACCTGGTGGCGGGTCTGGCACTGATCGACGGCGGCTGGTACGAGTTCGACGGGCCGGTGATGCGGGCCTTCTGGGAGCGCACCGCCGACGTGGTGCGGCGCGCGCAGCAGGGCACCACAAGCGCCGCCGACATGCGCGCCTACCTGAAGGCCACGCACCCCGAGTGGTCGGACACCTCCATCGAGGCGCGCCTCGCCGACTACCGCGTCGGGCCCGACGGCCTCCTCATCCCCCGCATGACCTCGGAACAGGTCATGTCCATCGTCGAGAGCCTCCAGCGGGAGGCCCCCGCCGACTGGTACCCGAAGATCACCGTGCCGGTGCGGCTGCTCGCCCTCATCCCGGCGATCCCCCAACTGTCCGACCAGGTACGCGCCTGGGTCGCCGCGGCGGAGGCGGCCCTGGCACAGGTGAGCCTGCGCTGGTACCCGGGCTCCGACCACGATCTGCACGCCGGCGCGCCCGACGAGATCGCCGCCGATCTCCTCCTGCTCGCCCACGAGGTGACGGCGTCCGCGCCCACGAGGTGACGGCGTCCCCGAGAGAGCCGCGTCCCGGCGGCAAGGCGGGAGTTAGACCCGCTTAAGCAGCCGCGGCAACCCTGACAACGACAGCGTGCGGCTCACACCTGCCCACACCGTCCCACCTGAGGCTTCACGCGCGAGGACAGGAAGGCTGACGATTCCCGTGGCGAACGAAGAGAAGCTCGTCGAATACCTCAAGTGGACGACCGCCGAGCTGCACCAGACCCAGCAGCAGCTGCGCGACCTCAAGGCCGCACAGCACGAACCGATAGCCGTCGTCTCGGCGGCCTGCCGGCTCCCCGGCAAGACCCGCACGCCGGACGGTCTGTGGGACCTGGTGTCGGAGGGGCGCGACGCCGTCACCGGTTTCCCCGACGACCGCACGTGGGAACTCCCCGAGGACCCCCCGTACGCGCAACTCGGCGGCTTCCTCGACGACGCGGCCGGTTTCGACGCGGGCTTCTTCGACATCGGCGCGACCGAGGCCGTGGCGACCGAGCCCCTGCAGCGGCTCATGCTCCACCTCGCCTGGGAGACCGTCGAGCGCGGCCACATCGCCCCGCACCGCCTGCGCTCCACCCTCACCGGGGTCTACGTGGGCGCCACCGGGCACGACTACGCGACACGCCTGGAGACCGCACCCGACGAGCTCCTGCCCTACCTGGGCGGCGGCACGTCCGGCAGTCTCGTCTCCGGTCGCATCGCGTACGCCCTCGGTCTCGAAGGCCCCGCCATCAGCGTGGACACGGCCTGCTCGTCCTCCCTCGTCGCCCTGCACCTGGCCTGCCAGGCGCTGCGGCGCGGGGAGTGCGGGCTCGCCCTGGCGGGCGGCGGCACGGTCATGTCGACGCCGCACACCTTCCACGCCTTCGCCCATCAGAAGTCCCTTGCGCAGGACGGCCGTTGCAAGCCGTTCGCGGCCGCGGCGGACGGCATGGGACTGGGCGAGGGGGTCGGCCTCGTCCTCCTTGAGCGGCTGAGCGACGCACGGCGCAACGGCCATCCCGTACTCGCCGTCATCCGCGGCTCCGCGGTGAACCAGGACGGCGCGGGCTACGGTCTCGCGGCGCCCAACGGCCCCTCCCAGCAGCACGTGATCCGCGCCGCGCTCGCCGACGCCGGGCTCACCCCCGACCAGGTCGACGCCGTCGAGGCACACGGCACCGGCACGCCCATCGGCGACGCCATCGAGGTGCAGGCGCTCCTCGCGACCTACGGCGCGGGCCGCTCCCCCGAGCGGCCCCTGTGGCTCGGCTCCGTCAAGTCCAACACCGGGCACACGCAAGGCGCCGCCGGTACCGCGGCGCTGATCAAGATGGTCCAGGCGTTCCGGCACGACACGCTGCCGCCGACGCTCCACGTCGACCGGCCCACCCCGCTCGCCGCCTGGAAGAAGGGCGCGGTCCGGCTGCTCACCGAGGCGGTCGACTGGCCGCGCCGCGACGAGCCCCGCCGGGTCGGCATCTCCGCCTTCGCGACCTCCGGCACGAACGCCCACCTCATCCTCGAGGAGCCGCCGGCGCCGGACGCCCCCACCGAGGCGGCCCCCGCCACCGCGGTGCCCGGACTCCCGGTGGCCTGGTCCCTGTCCGCACGTACGCCCGAAGCCCTCCAGGAGCAGGCGAAAGCACTCGTCACACACCTGACGTCCGCCGATCCCGAGCCCTCCCCCGCCGACGTCGCCCACTCCCTCGCCGTCACTCGCAGCCCCCTGGAGCACCGAGCCGTCCTCACCGGCACGGACAGCGCCGATCTCCTCGCCGCCGCCCGCGCCCTGGCCGCGGGGGACGACCACCCCGGCCTGACCCGTACCGACGCCGACGCCACCCCCAAGAAGATCGCCTGGCACTTCGACGGCGCGCCCGCGGCCGGCGCCGAGGCGGCGGCCGCCGACCTGGGCGCGGCCTTCCCCCTCTTCGCGGCGGCGTTCGACGAGACCCGGGCCCTCCTCGACACCCACCTGTCCGCGCCTCTCCCCGCCACCGCGACCGAGCCCCTGCACTTCGCGCTCCACACGGCGCTCGCCCGCGTGCTGCTGGAAGCCGGGGTGCACGCCCACACGGTCGGCGGAACCGGAGTCGGCCACATCGCCGCCGCGCACGCGGCGGGCGTCCTGGACCTCGACGACGCGTGCCGCCTGGCCGCGACCCACTTCACGGCCACCGCGGCGGAGGTCGGGTCACCCACCCCCGAAACGTACGAACCGGTGCTGAAGGACGTCACTTTCCGGCCCGCGACGCTCGCGCTCACCGGCACCGCCCCGGCGGACACCCCCCTGTCCTCCCCCGGCTACTGGCACCACCACCTCACCTCCGCCGACCACGGCCCCGGACCCTCCTCCGACCTCGACCCCGAGACCCATACCCTCCTCGACCTGAGCGCCTTCTCCCCCGACTCATCCGCCGTGCACACGGTCCTGACGGCACTCGCGGGGCTGCACACCTCGGGCGGCACGGTCGACTGGACGCCACTCACCCGGCGCGCGGCCCGGCCCCGGACCATCGACCTCCCGACGTACCCCTTCCAGGCCACGCGTTACTGGCTGCACGACCACACCACGCACACCGCGGTGTGACACACGGTGTGACACGTCAACACCCCACTCACACAGGAGCATTCATGAGCAGCACCGACAACACGCCCGGCCAGGACGCCACCGAGCTGGAGAAGCAGCTCGCCGCGGCCACCCCCGAGGAGCGCGAGAAGCTCCTCACCGACACCATTCGCACGCAGGCCGGCACCCTCCTCAACACCACGCTGACCGATGACAGCAACTTCCTCGAGAACGGCCTCAACTCCCTCACCGCGCTCGAACTGACCAAGACCCTGATGACACTGACGGGCATGGAGATCGCGATGGTCGCCATCGTCGAGAATCCGACCCCGGCCCAGCTCGCCCACCACCTCGGCCAGGAGCTCGCCCACACGACCGCGTAGACGCCGGGCCACCGACCCCTTCGCACACCCCGCCCCCGGACGCACACGGCCGCCCCGGGGGCACAAACATGAGCCGCCCCGAGTCGCCCCTCCCTCAGCCGCGGGCCGGGCCGCTCTCCCAGGCCCACACGGCGATCTCGGCGCGGTTGCGCGCGGCGAGTTTCGCCCGCGACTCGAACCCGCACGAATGGACGCTGGCGATCACGCTCATCACCGTGATCGTCGCGGCGTTCTCGCTGCTGCTGCGCGCGCAGTCGGAGCAGCGCGTACGGGACCTCGACGACCTGCGCTCGGCCGAACGGCGCGAACTGGCCCGCGAGTTGCACGACGTGGTCGCGCATCACGTCACCGGCATCGTCGTACAGACGAAGGCCGCACGGTTCGCCGCGCAGGACCCGGGAGAGGTCGCGCGGAATCCTGGGGAGACCGCGGCCGTGCTGGAACGCATCGAGCGGGAGGCGACGGAGGCCCTCGGCGCCATGCGGCGTCTCGTGGCCGTCATGCGGCGCGCCGACCCGGGCAGGCCCGCGACGACGGCACCCGGGGTGACGGCGGTCGTACGTATCGTGCGGCGAGACGTGAGTGTCGCATTGAATTGCTCATCTATCTACGGTGAGGAAAAGTCCTTTTCCTTTCCTCCGGCATCCACAACGCTACGAGTCGGACGCCGCAGAGCGCTTCGACTAAAAGGCCAGTCTCCATTGACCAAAAGGCCAATACGCCTTCGGCCGGGCGCACGGGGCGCCCGGCCGAAGAAACTACGACTGCCTGCGTACCTACCTGCTTACTTGCACAGGGGCACCGCGGCGTGGTTCTTGACGAAGCGGGCGGTGACCCAGCCGTTGGGCTTGTTGACCTTGTACCAGACGCGGTTTCCGTTGACCGGCTGACCGTTCGTCTTCTTGCAGATCAGGTCGATGACCTGCTTGTAGCGGTAGGTCCCGACGACCTTCGAGTTGGAGGTCGGGTACTGGCGTACGTTGACTCCGAGCCGGGAGGTGACGGTGCCCTTGACCGGCTTGGCGGCCGGGGCCGACACCGAGGCGCCGGAGTCCCGCACGTGCTGGGTGTCCGCCTGCGCGACACCGGTGAAGGCCACGGAAGCGAGAGCAACCGCAAGGCATCCGCTCACTGCATTTCGAAACATCATGCCGTCATTTCTCCTTGGCGACGCGCCGAGTTTCCTCCGAGAAAACCCGGTCTGCACTTGCGGAGAAAAACGTAGATCCTGGGCGGGAAACAGGATGCGTTCAGACGCTCGACACGCGCCCGGTCACCGGATTGCAGGAGCGCGTCTCGGTGCGCCGGAACGTGAGCGTGGCGCCACCGCGAGAAGGAGCGATGACGCCACGCGCCGCGAACCGATGCCGGAGCGGCTGCCGATGCCGATGCCGGAGCCGATCCCGCACCCCCACTACTGCGTCAGGAGAGCAGCTGCACCTTCTCGCCCTGCTCCTTCGTGTTGAGGCACTCCTGATAGGGGTTGATCCTGAGTGAGAAAGTCGAGCCGAGGCAGGGCTTCACGCCCGAGAAGGCCGTCGTGACTCCTCCGGGCGAGGAGGTCGACTGCGGAAGCGGATGGCACGGCAAGGGCGGCTGCCGCGGACTGAGGGGCGGGCGTGGAGCTCAACAGCTCACCCCCGGCCCTGCGGGACCTCCTGCGGGACCTGCGACGGGACCTCCGACGGCACCTCCGGCGGGACGAGCCCTTGCTCCCGCGCCATCTCACGCGCCACCCGGGGCGCCGTCCACAGCGTCGGCAGCATGATGAAGCCCACCGGCACCGCCGTGACCACGATGAACGACTGCAGTGCCGTGATGCCTCCGTCGCCGACCAGGATCAGCACCGCGGCCGCCGCGCCCATCAACAGTGCCCAGAACGCCCGTACCGCACGCGTCGGTTCACCGGCCCTCGTGCCCGCGGAGGCGATGCTGTACGACATCGAGTCGGTGGTCGTCACCACGAACGTGATCGTCAGCAGCAGCAGCGCGACCGCGACCACCGCACCCATCGGCAGCCGCTGCGCCATGGAGATGACGGCGGCGTCCATGCCGACCGACTTCAGCGGGCCCGAGATCGCGCCGGGGTCGCGCTGCTCCAGGAAGATGCCGGTGCCACCGAACACCGTGAACCAGAACATGGTGGCCAGCGGAGGCACGATCGCCGTGGAGACCACGAGGTCGCGCAGGGTGCGCCCCCGGGAGATGCGGGCCACGAAGATGGACATCAGCGGCCCGTAGCCGAGGAACCAGCCGAAGAAGAAGACCGTCCAGGAGCCGAGCCACGCGTGGTCGCCCCGGTTCAGCGCCAGCGGAACGAAGTCCCGCGCGTACTGGCCGAAGCCGCCCAGGAACGAGTCGAGCACGAAGCCGAGGGAGCCGAGGACCAGGAAGACGGCCATCAGGGCGACCGCGAGCCAGATGTTGGCCTTGCTGAAGAACTGGATGCCGCGGTCGACACCGCTGGCGACGGAGAGCACCGCGACGACGGTCAGCAGGACGATGACGCCGAGCTGCACGGGGTAGCCGCCGGAGATGCCGAACACCTCGGAGAGCCCGTACGAGACCTGGAGGCCGAGGAAGCCGATCGGGCCGACGGTGCCGGCCACCACGGCGATGACGCAGACGATGTCGACGGCGGCCCCGAGACGGGAGTGCCGGACGCGCTCACCGAGGAACGGGTGCAGCAGGGTGCGCGGGCGCAGCGGCATGCCGCGCTCCTGGCCCCGGATCATCACGATCGAGGCGAGCGTGCCTAGGACGGCCCAGGCGAGGAAGCCCCAGTGCGCGAAGCTCTGGGAGAGCGCGGCGTCGGCCGCCTCCTGGGTGCCGCTCTTGACGCCGTCGTAGAAGGGGGGCGTGTTGATGTAGTGCTCCACGGGCTCGCCCGCCGCGAAGAAGACGCCGCCGCCCGCGAGCAGTGTCGACATGATCATCGCGATCCACTGGAACCTGCCGTACTCCGGCCGCGCCCCGGCGCCCCCGAGCCGCACCTTCCCGTACCGGGAGAAGCCCAGCCACAGCGCGACGCCGAACGTCGCGAGCAGCAGCACCTGCCACAGCGGACCGAACCACCGCGCGACGAAGGTGAACACGGCGTTCACGGCGTCGCCCGTGGCCGTGGGCGCGATCAGCGCGGCCAGGACGAACGCGGTGAGCAGCCCGCCGCTGACGGCCAGTACGGGGAGGTCGGTGCGTCCACGGCCACCGGGAGCCGCGGCGCCCGCCGTGCGGCCCTCTTCCTCCGGATGGCCGCCTTCGTCGTCGTCCGCGGCGGACTCGCCGTCGGCGGGCGCGACGGTACGGGCGGGGGAAGTCGACATGAGGTTCCTTGCTGAGGGGGGATTCGCACACGAGGGCACGGCGCGCGGCACGTCACGGCGCCCGGCACTCCATATGCGCGCATACGGAGTGCCGGGCGGCCGGACCGCTCGGTGCGAAGGTCAGCAGGGAAGGGTGCTATCCGAAGGGCGTTGTCGTCAAATTCCCGACAATGTCCGGTGGCGCGGCGACCGCGTTCGTGCCGGAGCGCCGGAGCGCCCGGCGGCGGCTGCGCCTTCTCCGGCCCCATCCGGTCAGTGGGCGAACCCCCAGTCGAGCATCTTGGCGGCGTCCTCGAAGCGGTCCTTGTCGGCCCCCACGATCGCGCCGACCAGGGTGCGGTTGTCGCGCTCGGCGGCGAAGACGACGGCGTAGCCGGCCTCCGCGCCGCTGCCGGTCTTGATGCCCAGCGCGCCGTCGTAGGTGCTCAGCAGCACGTTGGTGTTGTTCCAGGTGTAGTAGCGGGTACGGCCGTTGGCCGCGGGGGCCTCGGTCTTGAACTGCTTCTTCTTCACGACGTCGGCGAACACCGGCTTCAGCATGGCGCGTTGGCCGAGCTTGGCGAGGTCGCGGGCGGTGCTGCGGTTGTCGCCGTGCGATATGCCGTCGAAGGAGTCGAAGTGCGTGCCCGTCAGGCCCAGTTGCTGCGCCTCGGCGTTCATCTGGTTCTCGAAGTCGGCGATCCGCGCGTCCATGGTGTCCCCGGACCCGAAGTTGTCGGCCAGCGCCATCGCGGCGTCCGCCCCCGAGGGAAGCAGCATGGCGTGCAGCAGCTGCCTGGCGGTCAGCTTGTCGCCGGTCTGCAGGTCGGCCGTGCTGGAACCGGCCTTCGCGACGTAGTCCCGGTACTCCTGCTTCACCGTGAACTGCTGGTCCAGCCGCTCCGGGTACTTGAGCACGACGAGGGCGGTCATGATTTTGGTCGTACTGGCCATCGCCACGCTCTCGTCGGCCTTCGCCCCGGCCCACATCTCCCGCTCCTGGCTGCCGTCGCGGGCGTCCAGGAGAAAGGCGTGGTCGGCCTTGATGACGGGGGCGTCCTGGCCAGTCGCGTCGGGCGCGCCCTGTCCCCGGCCCTGTTCCTGTCCCTGCCCGACGGTCCCGGCAGCCTGGCCGCTCGTCCGCTCATTCTCGTCGACGGAGTGGGTGGCACTGGGGGTGGCCGCCTCGGCGAGACCGCCGGCGGTGATCGGGAGGACGGCCCCGACCAGGGCGACGGTCGCGATCCGGGCCCCGGTCCGGTGCAGCCGGCTGGGGCGAGCGTGGGAACCCATGAGGCATCTCTTCTCCCGGCGCCGGGCGCCGGCTGGTGAGGGGAAATCGGTGCACGGTGAACCTACTTGGGTGATGACGGCCATTTCAAGATCGTTGTGTCATAAGCGGGTAACAGGGCCGGGAATGGCGGAGGACGTGCAGGAAGTCGAGTTGACCCAGTACCGGGGAGGTGGAGGTGAGCTGAGGTTCTCGTTCCGGGCGTTCACGACGGGGTCGATGACGGCGAGGTGACCATCACGCACCCCACCCCTTACCGGCGTACGGCCGGCTTTCGGGAACTTGAGCGTGACGTGGGCCATCGCCCTGGGCGGCGGCGCGCCCCTAGTTCGGCCTCGGCGTCCCGGCCGCCGCCTTCGTGGGGTTCGGCATCGACGACGAAACCGTCCAACACTCCCCGAACGCCAGAGGGTCACGTGAGGATCGGGAGCGACGCGAGGCCGCGTACGAGGCGGGTGTGGCGCCAGGTCAACTGGTCGGGCGCGGTGGCGAGGCGGATCGCGGGGAAGCGGGTGAGCACCGCTCGCAGGGCGATCTCCGCCTCGGCCTTGGCGAGGGGAGCGCCGACGCAGCGGTGGATGCCGTGGCCGAAGCCGAGGTGTGCGGAAGCGTCTCGCTCCAGGTCGAGCGCGTCCGGTGACGAGAAGCGTGCCGGGTCGCGATTGGCCGCTCCGAGGGCGACCAGGACCGGGACGCCGGCCGGAATGTCGGTGCCGCCGAGCGTGACGGCTTCCTTGGTGAACCTGAAGGTGGCCGTGCTCACGGGAGAGTCGTGGCGCAGCAACTCGTCCAGCGAGCCGGGGATGTCGTCCGGGTGCCGCCGGAGGCGGGTGAGTTCGTCCGGGTGCCGGAGCAGCGCCAGGAGGGCGTTGCCGAGGAAGTTGGTGGTGGTCTCGTGTCCGGCGACGAGAAGGAGCACCGCGAGGGAGATCAGCTCGTCCTCGCTCAGGCGATCGTCGCCGTCGCGGGCCGCGATGAGCCGGTCGAGGAGCGCGTCGCCGGGTGCCCGGCGCTTGGCGGCGATCAGGCCCGTCATGTAGTCGGCCATCGCGTGCGAGGCGTCGTCGATGACGTCCGGCTCTCCCGCCGCGAACAGCTCCGCCGACCAGCGCCGGACGTCGGGCCGGTCGGCCCGCGGCACTCCGAGCAGTTCGCAGATCACCATGACGGGCAGCGGCACCGCGAGGTCTGCCACGAAGTCATACCGCCCGCCGGTCGTCCACTGGTCCAGCAACTCGTCCGTGGTGCGGGCGATGAACGGGCACAGTTTCTTGACGGCCCCCGTCGTGAACGCCTTGGTGACCAGCTTGCGCAGCCGGGTGTGCCGGGGCGGGTCGCTGGCCAGCATGGTGTGCGCCACCGCGGGGTGCAGGCGGCGGCGTGACCCCTTGTCCGCGAAGAAGACCGCGGTGTCCTTCGACAGCCGCGCGTCGGCCAGCGCTTCACGGGCCTCCGCGTAGCCGGTGACCAGGTAGCTGGTGCGCCCACCGGATCCACCGGATCCACCGACCTCACCGGACCCACCGGACCCACCGGACCCACCGGGCACGGGTCCCACCGGGCAGGCGGACCGCATCGCCGCGTACGCCGGGTACGGGTTCCGCAGGAAGTCCGGGTCGCGGGTCGGGTCGGTCATGCCATGCCGCCGTTGCTCTGGAGAAGCTGTCCGTTGATCCAGCCGCCCTCCGCGGAGCAGAGGAACGAAACGAGACGCGCGCAGTCCCGCGGCACACCGAGGCGTCCCAGAGGCGTGGCGCGGATCATCTCCGCCTTCAGCTCATCGGTCATCCACCCGGTGTCCGTCGGCCCGGGATTGATCGCGTTGCAGGTCACCCCGAGGTGCGCGAGTTCCTGCGCGGCGGCCAGCGTGATCCGGTCCATCGCCCCCTTGCTGGCCCCGTACGGCAGGTTGCCGGCGGTGTCGTCGCTGGTCAGACTGACGACACGGCCGCTGCCGTGCGGCCCGCGGAACCGCAGCCCGTACTCCCGGATCAGCAGCCAGGTCGCCCGCGCGTTGACCGCGAAGTGCAGGTCGAAGCTCTCCACCGTGGTGTCGAGGAGGCCGGAGTCGACCGACTCGCAGTGGCATAGCACCAGCGCGGTGACGTTCCCCAGCTCGCGCTCGACGCCGTCGAAGAGCCGCGCCGGCACGGTCGGATCGCTCAGGTCCGCCTCGACCGCGAACGTTCCCGCCCCCAGGGACGCCACCTGCTCCCGCAGCTCCTCGGCCGCGCCCGGCTCCGTACCCCACTCCATCCGCGCGTCATAAGGAGTCCAGTACGTGAAGGCCACATCCCACCCGGCCCGGGCCAGTTCCAGTACGACGGACGCCGCGATCCCGGCCGACCGCCCCGCCCCCGTGACCAGGGCGAGCGGGCGCCCCGCGTCCTCCACGTCCTGCCGGCTCCCCACGGGCGTCTCACCAGTCATGGTCCTCATCCTGGCGGGCGCCCCCTCACGCGGCACGCGTTTTTCCCCGAACACGATCGAGGGGCCGTTTCAGATTCCTCTGAAACGGCCCCTGACCTGCGACTCTTACGAGTCGGGACGACAGGATTTGAACCTGCGACCCCTTGACCCCCAGTCAAGTGCGCTACCAAGCTGCGCCACGTCCCGTTGCCCGTGTGACCTGGGGTTTCCCCTGGCCGAACGCGCACCGAAACAATACCGCACTCCGACCCGTGATCGCTCACGCCTTTCCCGGGTCGGGTGCGGGCATGAGCTTGAACCAGCCGCCTCTCCCCCGCCGCCTCGGGCTCGTGAGGGGACGAGCCTTGCGCCCCTGTGACCCGGATCACCGGCCGCCGTCCGGTCCCGTCTGTCCCGCCCTCGCGTGCCTCGAGCCGGGCGCAGGGATCGCACCGGACAGCGTGGGGGCGTCCGCGCGGACCAGGCCGCTGATCGCCGGGATCGCGAACAGGGCGATACAGACCATCACTGTCATCACGCCGCCCGTCAGCAGCACCGTCTCCGCGCCGAACGCCGCCGCCGCGGGTCCCGCGAGGGCCTGGCCGACGGGCAGCAGGGCGAGGGAACCGGCGACGTCGTAGGCGTGGATGCGGTTCAGGACGTCCGGCGGGACCTGCGTCTGGACGCTCGTCGCCCACATCACGCCCCAGAAGGAGACGCCCGCGCCGGCGACGGCCGCGCCCGCCGACATCAGCGGCACACTCAGCTGGGCGCCGACTGCGGCGGGGAAGGCGGCGTAGGCGACCAGGGCGATCGCTCCGGCGCGGAGCATGCGGCGGGGGCGCAGCCGCAGGGCGAGGAGGCCGCCGAGGACGGTGCCCGCCCCCAGGGCGGAGTTCACCAGGCCGTACGCGCCGGAGCCGTGCTCCTGGACCACGAGCGTCGCCACCAGCGGCACGGTCGGCCCCGTGGTCGTGATCATCAGCACGCCGAAGACGGCTATGACGCCCCACAGCCAGGTACGGGACCTGAACTCACGCCAGCCCTGCACGAGGTCGGCCCGGAAACCGTCGCTGTGGGGCTGCGATCCCGGTCGGGCGGGCGGCAGGCGCAGCACGAGGAGGCAGAGGGCGCTGATTCCGTACGTCGCCGCGTGCGCGGCGAAGACGGCACCCGGCGAGGCGAGGCCGACCAGGACTCCGGCGGCGGCCGGACCCGCGAGGGACGCGGTCGACTCGGCCACGCGTATCGCACCGTTCGCCTTCTGCACGTCGGCGGCGAGGCGCGGGACCGTACTGGCGACGCCCGGCTGGAAGACGGCGGCGGCCGCGCCGTTCACCGCGCCGATCGCGCAGATCTGCCAGAGGACGACATTGCCGGTGAAGAAGAACACCGCCGCGAGCGACTGGGTGCCGAGCCGGACGAGATCCGCGCCGATCATCAGCAGGCGCGTGCTGAAGCGGTCCGCGAAGACCCCGCCGAAGATCACGAGGCCCGCGAAGCACACGGTCGTGGCGGCCATCGCGAGGCCGACCGCTCCGGCGCCGTGTCCGTGGCGCAGCAGTCCGGCGGCCAGGGCGACCGGCAGCATCGTGTCGCCGAGCTTCGCCACGGCACGGGCCGCGAAGAACAGCCCGAAGTCGCGGGACCAGATGCCTCCGTCACTCATCCCCTGCGCCTGCGAGTGCGCCTCCGAGCCCTTCGACACGCTCCCCCACCCCTCCCCCTACGCGACGGTGGGATCATGCCACGGAGCATGGACAGCGCTCTCTATGAATATCCCGGTCGGCACTCGACGAGTGGCGCGGTTCAGTGCTCAGGCGACGCCACCCCCAACTCGGGGTGCTGCTCCAGGAGTCGGGGCGGGGCGGCCTGGCGCCAGGAGTCGGCCAGGATGTCCTTGAGCTCGTCGGTGTCCAGCGCCGCGAGGCGCACCCGCACCCATGCCGAGCCCGCCTCGTGGGCGGCGACCCAGAACTTGTCCGGCTCGGCGAGGACCAGCTCGTCGCGCTCGACCTTCGGGCAGCGCACGGCGAAGGACGTCTCGTCGTCGGGAACCGTCACGAACATCTTTCCGGCGACCCGGAACGTGGGCATGCTCCACGCGACCTTCTCCACCGTCTCCGGCAGGGCGAGCGCGATGCGGCGCACGTCATCCGAGGTGACGCGGGCGCGGGATCTGGACTTCGACATGCCATGAACCGTAGCCAACGCCACTGACACTGGCCCCTCGACGCCCGTCCATCCTGCCTGGGGTCAGAGCACCCTTTTGTCCAACCACTCCGTCAAGTCCTCCTGGACCTCGTCGCGGTTGGTCTCGTTGAGGATCTCGTGGCGGGCGTCCGGATAGCCCTTCCAGGTGAGGTCCTCCGCGCCCGCGTAGCGGAAGTCCTCCAGTAGTTCGTGGACGAGGGTCATGCGCTGGTTGCAGGGGTCCTGCTCGCCGACGGCGACGTGGATGGGGAGATCGGCGGGGATGCGCGCGATGTTGCGCGGGTCGTTGATCTTCCGCACGGCGCGCACCCAGTCCAGGGAGAGGCCGGCCGAGAAGGCGAATCCACAGCGTTCGTCGGCGGCGTAGGCGTCGACCTCGGCCTCGTCCCGCGAGAGCCACTCGAAGCCGGTGCGGTGTTCGTACGGGTCGTTGAACGAGGCGAAGAGGTCGGAGACGTACGACGAGCGGGCGGCTCGGCCCCCCTCCGTCACCTCGCGCTCCAGGCGGGCGATGGACCCCTCGATCTCGGCGCCGGGCAGCGAGCGGAACGTACCGGAGAGGATCACTCCGGCGAGTCCGTCGGCGTACTCCTGGGCGTAGTCCCGCGCGAGCATCGAGCCGAGGCTGTGACCGAGGAGGAAGAACGGGGCGCCGGGGTGCAGCGTGCGCACCTGGTCGCCGATGGCCTTCAGGTCGTCGACGATCGCCCGCCAGGTGTCGGCGTCGTCGGGGCCCGCGGACTCGGACGTCACGCCGTAGCCGCCGGTGGCCTGGGCGGTGGCGCCGTGGCCGCGGTGGTCGGAGGCGACCACTCCGTAGCCGTGCTCGGTGAGGTGCCGGGCGAAGCGGTCGTAGCGCAGGGCGTGTTCGGCGGCTCCGTGCGCGATCTGCACGTACGCGCGGGGCCTGCCGTCGGCCGGCAGCCAGGTGTACGTGGCCACGGGCACGCCGTCCGCGGCGTTGAGCAGTCCCGCCGTGTAGGCGGGTGCAGGGGCGTTGGCGTTGGTGTCGTCGGCTCGGTCGGTCATCGCGCGGGCTCCCTGGTACGGGTACGTACGGTCCATGGTCGATGTAGTTCGTGTATGCGGTCGTCCGTCTCGTGCATACAGTCGACGGTCTTCATGATTGCGGTCGACCGTCTCCCGGCCAGCCTCCCCCGCGCGCGGGACCTCATGCAGAACCCACCCGGACGGAGCGCGTCGCAGCCCGGCCGGAACGCGGCCGACACTCGGCGGAACTCGGCCGGAGGCCGATCGGAACCCACCCGACCCGTCCGACCCATTGACCCTCCACGGAACCGGAACCTACCCTGAGTCCCGCGCAATGAAAGCGCTTTCTAAGCGAGCGCCGCCTTCAGCGCCCCGCACACGCGACTCACCGCACACCCGGCAACCGGCAGCCGGCCATCAGCCAAGCCAGCCCAGCCCAGGGAGCGCCATGAGTTCCATGAGTTCCGCGAGTTCCGTGGCTCCGAGGGGAGCGCCGCGAGGCGCGCCCCGAGCCCTGCTCGTCTTCGTCGCCCTGCTCGCGCTCGTCGTGGGTCTCGGCCTCGCGGCCCCGCCCCGCGCCGAGGCCGCGCCGGCCTTCCGTGTCCTGGTCTTCTCCAAGGTCACGAACTACCCCCACGACTCGATTCCGGCAGGCGTCGAGGCGATCAAGAAGCTCGGCGGCGAGCACGGCTTCGAGGTCGAGGCCACCGACGACGCCGGGGCGTTCACCGACGCCAACCTGGCCCGGTTCCAGGCCGTCGTCTTCAACAACACCAACTCCACGCCCGAGAAGGGCGATCTGCTCGACGCGGAGCAGCGCGCCGCGTTCCAGAAGTACGTCAGGGCGGGCGGCGGCTGGGTGGGGCTGCACGCGGCGTCGGCGAGCGAGCGGGACTGGGAGTGGTACGAGGGTCTGGTCGGGGCGATCTTCGACAAGCACCCCGCCGTCCAGAAGGGACGGGTCAAGGTGCTCGACCACGCGCACCCGTCCACGAAGGGGCTTCCGGAGCTCTGGGAGCGCGAGGAGGAGTGGTACAACTGGCGCACCAATCCCACGGGGAAGGTGCACACCCTCGCGCAGATCAAGGTGCGCGACGGCATCACGGGGCTCGACGAGGGCGCCGACCACCCGTGGTCCTGGTGCCAGAACTACGACGGCGGCCGCTCCTGGTACACGGCGGGCGGGCACGCCGCGTCGGCCTTCCAGGAGGAGGGGTTCCTCCGGCACATCCTCGGCGGCATCCAGTGGGCCGCCGGTGACAAGCCGGGCGACTGCACGGCCACCAAGACGGGTGCCTTCCAGCGGACTCCGCTGGCCACCGACGATCTCGCCGACCCGTTCGAGCTCGCCGTCGCGCCCGATCGCCGGGTCTTCTTCGTCCAGCGCACCGGGAAGCTGAAGATCATCGACCAGGAGTCGCTCAAGGTCTCCACGGCGCTCGACCTCGCGTACACGCCGGAGATGACGAGCCAGTCGGACGGGCTGCTCGGCCTCGCGCTGGATCCGAAGTTCAAGGACAACCACTGGCTGTATCTGCTGCACTCCGACAAGACGGAGAAGCGGATCAACCTCTCCCGTTTCACCGAGGCGGACGGGAAGGTCGACGCGTCGTCGGAGAAGCGGCTGCTCACGATTCCGACGTGGCGCGGCGAGGGCCGGGCCAACTCGCACATGGCGGGGTCGATCGCGTTCGACAAGAAGGGTGACCTGTACGTCGCCACGGGCGACAACACCGATCCGTTCGCGTCGGACGGTTTCGCGCCGATCGACGAGCGCGAGGGGCGCCGCGCCTGGGACGCGCAGGGCACCGCGGGGAACACGAACGATCTGCGCGGCAAGATCCTGCGGATCACGCCGAAGGACGACGGGACGTACGCCGTGCCGGAGGGGAACCTGTTCCCGCCCGGTACGGACAGGACGCGGCCCGAGGTGTACGCGATGGGGCTGCGCAATCCGTTCCGCATCACGACCGATCCGGTGAGCGGCGCGCTGCTGATGGCGGACTACGGTCCCGACGCGAAGAAGGCGGTGGCGGACCGCGGCCCCGAGGGGACGGTCGAGTTCGACCGGATCACCAAGGCCGGCAACTACGGGTGGCCGTACTGCATCGGCGCCAACACTCCGTTCAACGACTACGACTTCGCGACGAAGACATCCAAGGCGAAATTCGACTGCTCGAAGATCGTGAACGACTCGCCGAACAACACGGGGCTGCGTGAGCTGCCGCCCGCCAAGCCCGCCGACGTCTGGTACGCGTACTCCGAGTCCAAGGAGTTCCCCGAGCTCGGCACGGGCGGCGGCGGGCCGATGAGCGGCCCCGTGTACGACTACGACGCGGCGAACACGTACAAAACGAAGTTCCCCGAGTACTTCGAGGGGAAGTGGCTCGCGTACGAGCTGACCCGGCAGTGGTTCAAGACCTTCTCGATCCAGGAGAAGGACCAGTCGTTCTCCGATCCGCGCTTCCCGCCGGCGAAGGCGGGCGATGTGCAGTCGATCAACTCCGTGTTCTCCGACATGAAGTGGAACCAGCCCTTCGATGCCGACTTCGGGCCCGACGGGGCGCTGTACGTGATCGACTTCGGGCTCGGCAGCGGTACGGGCCGCGGCGGCAGCAACGAGGGCTCCGGCATCTACCGCATCGACTACGTGGCCGACGGCCGCCTCCCGGACGCCCGGGTGAGCGCGACGCCGGACAACGGCAGCACGCCTCTGACCGTGAAGTTCTCGAGCGAGGGGTCGGGGCTGCCGGGCGACACGCCGGTCACGTACGCCTGGGACTTCGACGGCGACGGCAGGACCGACTCGACCGAGGCGAACCCGACGCACACGTACACGCGGAAGGGGCAGTTCACAGCCCGTCTCAAGGTGACCGGGCCGAAGGAGCTGAGCAATCTCGCGGTGCGGGACATCACGGTCGGCAACACACGGCCGGAAGTGACGATCCAGCAGCCGCCGAACGGCGGGACGTTCAGCTTCGGGGACACCATTCCGTTCAAGGTCAAGGTGACGGACCGGGAGGACAAGCGGATCGACTGCGCGCGGGTCGTCGTGCAGTCCCAGTTGGGCCACGACACGCATCTGCATCCGCTGGACAACTACACCGGCTGCGCGGGCGAGATCGTGACGGACGCGGGCGACAGTCACGGCCCGGGGCAGAACCTGTACTACGGCATCACGGCGCAGTACGAGGACAAGGGCGCGAGCGGTGTGCCCGCGCTGACGGGGTCCGCGTCGCTGACGCTGCGGACGTCCTTCCGCGAGGCCGAGCACCGGACCGCCACGGGCGGCGCGCACGGCGGCGCCGACATCGGCGACCGCGCGGACGCGTCCGGCGGCAAGCGGCTCATCGAGATCGAGGACGGGGACTGGGTCTCCTTCGACCCGGTGCACCTGAAAGGCGTCGACTCGGTGACGGTGGGTGCAGCTTCGGGCGGTCTCGGCGGTGACGTCGAGTTCCGCGCCGGGTCTCCCACGGGGCGGCTGCTCGGGAAGGTGAGCGTGCCGAACACGGGAGGGTGGGGCAATTTCATCTCACCGACCACCGAACTGGCCCCTCACGACGGCACGACGAACACGTATGCAGTATTCAAAAACCCGGAGTGGTCGTCCGACAAGGCCGACCTGCTCACGGTCGACTGGCTGCACTTCAACGGCCCCGGGGCCGAGAAGAAGGCCGGAGCGAAGGTGACGGTGAAGGCGGCACCGGCCAGTGGTCCCGCGCCGCTCGCCGTCAAGCTCACGAGCACCGTAAAACTCCCCGCCGGCCGGACCGCGGCCTCGTACCACTGGGACTTCGGGGACAACTCCAAGCCCAGCGGCACGGAGAGCGGCAGCGCCGAGCACACGTACGCGCGCGTGGGGACGTACACGGCGCATCTGACCGTCACCGACGACAAGGGTGACACGACGACCGGCGCCGTCCGGATCTCGGCGAAGTGAGGACGACGATGACCAGGTATCCGAGCGCGTCTTCCGTCAACAGCGGCCGACGGGCCTTCCTCCGCGCCTCCCTCGGTACGTCGCTGGGGCTCGCGGCAGCGGTCGGCGGGACGCTGCCCGCGCGGGCGGCGGAACGGGCGCACAAGCGGCGTATTCCGCGCGGCGGCATCGGCATGCACCTGTACACGATGCGCGACGCCCTGGCGCGGGACTTCGCGGGCACCTTGGAGCAGCTCGCCGGCATCGGTTACGCGACCGTGGGGGTGAGCGGCCGCCACGGGTACGACGCCGTGGCCATCCGTCGGATGCTCGACGCCGTCGGACTGCGCGCGGTTCTTGAGCACGTCGCCTATCCCACGCTCACCGGTTCCGGGCTCCCGCAGGCGCTGGAGGACCTGCACGCCCTGGGCGCGAAGTGGCCCGTCGTGCCGAGCCTGCCCGGCGCGCTGCACACGCCGGTCGGGTTCCGGGAGGCGGCGCGGCAGTTCAACAGGATCGGGTGCGCGTCGCGCGAGGCGGGGCTCGGCCCTGTGCTGTTCCACAACCACGGCTCGGACCATGTGGTGGTCGACGGCACGAACCTGTACGACGTGCTGGTCGCCGAGACCGATCCCGAGCTGGTCGGGTTCGAGTTGGACGTGTACTGGGCCGTGAAGGGCGGCGCGGATCCGGCGACGTACTTCCGGCGGCACCCGCGCAGGTTCCCCGCGCTGCACGTGAAGGACATGGCGCCCGACGGCGGGTTCGCCGACGTCGGTTCGGGGACGCTCGACTTCGCCGCGATGTTCGCCCACGCGCGCGTGGGGGGCGTCCGGCAGTGGCTGGTCGAGCACGACTCCCCCGCGGACCCGTTCGCGACGGCGCGCAACAGTTACGCGTATCTGGCGGCGCTGCGCTACTGACGCACCGCGGGCTCCGGCTCGGCGTCGGTCACCCGGCGCCGAGCCGCTGTGCCGAGTCGCTTGTAGAAGAGGGTCGTCGCGTGGAGGGCACCCGATGGGTCCGCCGCGTAGTCGGGGATGGTGCCGGCCTCGGTCCAGCCCGCCCTGCGGTAGACGGTCTCGGCGGGGCTGCCGGTCTCGGTGTCGAGGACGAGGAGGGTGACGCCCGCTTCCGCCGCCGCGTGTTCCGCGGCGGCCAGCAGGGTGCGGGCGAGGCCCTGCCCGCGGGCATCGGGGCGCACCATCAGCTTGGCGAGTTCGGCGCGGTGACGCCCATTGGGCTTGTCGGTGAAGGCGACGCTGACGGTGCCCGTGATCCGCGAGTCGTCACGCTCCCGGCCCCGCGCCACCCAGACGGCGAGCCGTCCCGCCTCGACCACGGGCCCGAGCCCTCGCCACCAACCACTCGCCGCGGCCCGGTCGAGCCCCGCGAGGAACCCCAGCGAACTGCCGCTCCGCACCGTGTCGACCAGCAGGTCGCCGAGCTGGTCCGCGACGGCGTGGAGACCGGCGGCGGTGAGGCGTTCGATGTGCGGGGCGTCGGCCGCCGGGCCGCCGGCAACCCGCGGCACGTTCACGGCTTGACCACCACGAGCGCGTACCGCACCGCCTCCTCGCCCGCGCAGCGGAACCGGGACGCGCCCCACAGCCGGAAGCGCAGGCAGTCGCCGGTGCGCAGGCTGTGCGGCTCGCCCTGGACCGTGACCTCCATGGCCCCTTCGAGCACCCAGATGTGCTGTTCGAGGCCGGGCACGGGCGGCCGGTCGTAGGCGATGTCGGCGCCCGGCTGGAGTCGGCCCTCGACCAGTTCTCCGCGCATCCCGGTGCGGGGCGGCGAGACGGCCCAGCGCATGAAGCCCGCCTCGTCGTCCGCCCAGACCGCCTGGTCCACGGCGCGCACCAGCTGGGCGGGCTCCGCCTCCACTTCGCTGAGGAGCTGCGACATGGTCCGTTCGTAGACCACGCAGAGACGGTTCAGCAGCGCCGCGGTGGGGCTGATCTCCGCGCGCTCGGCGCGGGACAGGGTGGAGCGGCTGATCCCGCTGAGCTCGGCCAACTCGCCGAGGGACCAGCCGCGTTCGGCCCGCAGCTCGGAGAGCCGAGCGGCGAGGCGCGCGTCGACTCCCTCTCCATCTTGTTCCATATCCGGGACGCTATCCCGAATCCGGGACGTCGACAACTCCTCTATACGGGACAGCCGTTAGACGAGGCATGCAAGTCCGGCCGCGAGCACGTCGGACAGATGTGAGAACGCCGCGTGCTCGCATCGCACGTTCGTCGAACAGATACCGGAGCTGACGCGCCGCTACGCGCGGCGGACGAAGGGTGGGCATGGCACCGCGTTACGGCCGCTTGGCCCTCGCCTTTTCGAGTTCCCGCAGGATGGCCGTTTCGTCTCGCCCCCGTACGGTCTCTTCCAGGCTGTGGCCGACGCGCTGGGAGAACCGCTCGCCCTTGGCGAAGTCGTCCTCGCTCAGCACCTGGCCGCACCACTCCCCTCGCCCCGCCACATGGTCGTCGAACGGCACGGCGGCGCCCTCTCCGAGAACCACCCAGTGGCCTGCGTCCCAGCGCAGGGCGAGGACATATGTGTGACCGGTCGCGAGCCGGGGTGCCTCCGGAGCCATGCTCTCGATTCGTTTGCCGTTCCGGTACACCGACCAGCCTGGCGCGGTCATCTCGAACTCGCTTCCCAGCTCATGCCGGGGGGTGGCGGCGGACCAGAGCACTTTCTCCTTTCGGAGCGTCAGTGCGCGGTCGATCGTGTACCGCACCGGCCCCTTGGCGACGTCATGCCGGTTGCTCTCGCGCTCGGCAGTCGGCAGCGCCACGACCACGTGGTCCGCGCCGGCCTTCCAGTCCGCTGCGCTCTGCGAGGGGTAGGCGTCGGCTGCGGCGCCGCAGCCCACCACGGTGCGAAGCCCTGTCCGGCCGATCAGTACGCCGGCAGTGATGCCGACGAGCGCCAGCATGGCTATGGCGGGTCTACCGGACAGCGGTTGGCGAACCGTGAACTGCAACTCAGATCTCCCGTTCGAGAACAGCATTGGGCCATTCAGGTGGTACTGGTATTGATCACTTTCATGGCCGGTTGGTTCCGTGTAGGCGACAGCAAGTCACTGCCGACGGAGGCGCGGCTGCGAAGGAAGACGGGGCCTCGCACCGGCTGTTGAAGGACACGCCACGGCAGACGAAGGCTCCGTCGCGGCTGCGATTCGCTGCGGGAGCGTGCGTGGTTCGGCCATCGGCGGGGCAGGTGCCTGGCGGTAACGGCCGGGCTTGGCAGGGGTTTCGGCGGGCGGCAGCGGGGCGCGCTGGCGCCGTGCGAGCAGGGCAACGTCCGCGCCGGGCGGTACACAGGTGGCGCTCCCCTGGGGGCAGTGGCGCGGCTGGTCCGCGGGGGCCGACGGTTTCGTCAGGGCTTATGACGCCAGCAGGCTCAGCGCCTGGGCGGACGCCGATCAGGCTTCGGTCGGTGACACGTACTTCCACAACGATCCGCTGGGATTGTCGGCGACCTCAACTGCCGGTGTGGACAAGGGCTTCAGTCGCGAGCCCGGGGGCACTCTGAACTCCATGCCCCGGGACGGAAAGAGCTACTTCCACCTCGGCGACGCCATCGACTCCGTTGTGGCGGTCACCGACGAGGCCGGCGAGAAAGTCAACACATACTCCTACAGCCCGCGCGGCGGAGCCCATTCCACGACCAATGAGAAGACCCCCAGCCCCACCGCTTCGCTGGCGGCTACCAGGACCCCACCGGCCTCTACCACTATGCGGCCCGCCACTACGACCCCAACATCGACCGCTTCACCCAACCCGGCCCCTCCGGCCAGGAACGGAACCCCTACCTCTACGCCGAAGGGGACCCCCGTAAGCCGCAACGACCCCAGCGGCCTGGCCCCATGGGGGTTCAGCGGGGAAGTCTGCGCATTCGGAGGTTGCGTCGGAGGCGGTGTCAGCTTCAACGATGGCGGCGCGATTCATCCGAGCGCCTCAATAGGGCCCGAGAGGAAGAGACATGGCAGTGATGGATTTTGCTGCTCCAGGCGGTGGTCCTGGCCTACCGTTTTGGGGACAAGTAGCGTTCGGCGCCGCGGTAATCGCCCTGGGCGTTCTCTTACTGCTGCGGTTGCGGCGCGATCGAGGCAAGTGACAGCGTACTTTCCGCTCAGCGCTCTGCTGTACCACACCACGAGACTGGCCGAAGTGCCGAACAAGGGGAAGTGGCCCCGCCGCTCGGACTTCTCCCCGCGCGGCGGGGGTTGGCCTGTGCGTATGTACAGTCGGCGTCGCCGCGCAGGCGCTGGTGGAGCGGTCGGCGACCTCGGGGAAGGCCACCAAGCCCTACCGTTTCGCGGGCGGTAACCAGGCCCCCTCCGGTCTCCACCACTTGGGCAGGGCCTCAAGCGCGGCGCCAGCCGGGTGTTACGCAAAGAAGGCATGGGAAGACACCGACAACTCGCTCAAGGACAGAGCAAAGGACCTGAACAGCTGCCGCAACCCGTATGCGTGGGCGCCGGAGTGAGAGGGAACAAAAAGTGAACCCGGAAGAGTCTGCCAGTCACGCTAAGAGCGCTTTGTGGTTTACCTGTTCACTCGCGGTTACGTTGAACCTGGCCGAAGAACTGTGGCATCCGCCCGGCACCGCCTGGCTCGTCTCACGCATTGCAGTGTCAGTCCTCTTCACAGCTGCTCTGATCGCATGCGTAGTGCTCTGGATAGTTCGGAGCCGGCAACGGAGAGTAAAGGCCGAGTAGACGTCGGCCCCGACCAGACACCTGGTCGGGGCCGCCGCATGTTCGCGGTCAGTTCCCGGCGAGCAGGTGAGGGCGCCTGGACCTGCACGCAGCGGGTAAGGGCATGTCCCTTCACGGCTATCCGCTCGACAGCCTCTCTACGAAGACGCGCCTCGATGTGACCCCACCTCATGAGCCCACTGCCCGCACGAACAAGTGGAAGCCGTTCATCTCGAACTTGAACGGCCTCGTGTCCAGCCCCCAGGCGTGCCGCCGATCGAACAGCAGGTTCGGGAAGTACACACTGACCGGGGTCCGTCCACGTTCACGACCCTTATGAAGAAGGCCTCCCGCGTGTAGGGGGGCGGATCACTGCGCGATGCCGTGCTGTGGACGTGGGGTCCCGAAAACGTGAGATCGGTACCAGACCGGCGGGCAGGGACGCTACGGATGCTGTATTGCTCGCCCTCCTCCAAGGTCACCTCGTCGGGCACCCCCACTGATGGAACACCAACTATTCATCCGCCGATCCGGCATGCCCGAAACCAATCGGGCTGCCACCGCACCCGTCCCACGCGGCATGATGGCCTCCCTCAGCACCACACATCCCTGGGGGGGACCATGAACCACCGCATCACCACCACCGGACTGCTTCTCGCGTGCGCTTTTGCGCTCACCTCCTGCTCATCGAGCGACGACAAGACCGACGCCGAACCGAAGCCCAAGCCGAGCGCCGCCGAGCCCACGCAGAAGCAGAAGGACGACGCCGTCCGATCGGCCGGTCTGCCGCCGAAGCCCGACGCTGCCGAGCAAGCCAAGCTCATCCGGGCCCTACAGGCCGCAGCTCCGAACGTCGTCCGTTATGAGGACAGGGCCGTCGACGCCTCGCGGAACCAGTGCATGGCGATCAACGGCAAGGCGAAGCGCCTGAACTGGCTGGCGTCACAGCGCTTCACGTACAAGGACGTGATGACGACAGAGGGGCAGGGCGCGAAGATCAACGAAGCCCTCCGGGCGACGGGCTTCTGCGAGGTCTGACCCAGGAACAAGCCCGGTTGCAGACGCGGCCGGGCCTTCGCATGCCCGAGGAGGCAGCAACGTCTCCTTCACCTATGACCCCGCCGCCCCGGACTGCGGCCGGCTTCGAGGGCCAGCGGTGTACAGCGCAGACGAAGACGTCGTCGACGAAGGCGGTGAAGACGTCCTTGTGTCTGGCCGGACGTGAAGAAGGTCAGCAAGCGCTTCAAAGGCGTTGGCACCTACGGACTCACGTGTTGCGTCTGGAGGCCCGTTTCGGAGGCGGAGCCCAACGACGGCGCGTGGGGAGCGAGTTGCAGCACCTCAGCAAGTGCATGCGCGCGGGCGCAGCCCTGCCGGACTGGAAACGTCTACCTCTCGACCATCGGGTACGCGAAGGGAACAGCATGGGTGACACCAGTATCGACAGCCTTACGCAGCGCGTCCTCGTCTCAGTGACAACGGCAGTCGTTCTTGGGCTGGTTGCTGGGCTCTTGGTCCTCGTGGGCGGTACTCCGTTCTCGGGTGCCGTCGTTTTCGCAGGGTGGACAGCTCTGTTGTGGGCGCCCATCGTCTTCGTTGGCACTCTGCTGTACGACACCTACAAGAAGCGCAAGACCTAGCGCGGGTAGCCAGAACCGAGCCTGTCTCGGAGGCGAGGGCCCGTAAGTCCTCTCCCAGGCTGATGTCTTGCCCAAGGCACTCAGCAGCGAGATCTACTCAGTGGACTACTGCTCAGTCGTGCGCCGACGCCGCCCCCAACAGCCCCCTGACCCGCCCGGTCGCCTCGCGGAACTCCGGCGAGGCCAAGGTCTCCGCGTACCCCCGTTCCGGCGGCAGGCCGACCTCGATGATCTCCGTCACCGTGCCCGGGCGCGGGCTCATCACCACGACGCGGTCCGCGAGGTACACGGCCTCGGCGATCGAGTGCGTCACCAGGAGCACCGTGGTGCGGGTCTCGCGCCAGATGCGGTTCAGTTCGACGTTCAGCTGCTCCCGCGTCAACGCGTCGAGCGCGCCGAACGGTTCGTCCATGAGCAGCACGGGCGGCTCGTGCAGCAGCGCGCGGCACAGCGCCACCCGCTGCTGCATACCGCCGGAGAGCTCGTGCGGGTACGCGTCCTCGAAGCCGTCGAGCCCGGTCATGCGGATCAGGTCGTCGGCACGCGCGCGTGCCCGTTCCGCGGGGAGCCTGCGCATCTCCGCCTGGAGGAGGATGTTGCGGCGCGCCGAGCGCCAGTCGAGCAGGGCGGCGCGCTGGAACACGTACCCGATGTCGGGCCGCGGCCCCCGCACCCGCTCGCCGCCCAGGAGCACCTCGCCCGACGACGGCGTGAGGAGTCCCGCGACGAGTTTGAGCAGTGTCGACTTGCCGCAGCCCGAGGGGCCGACGATGGCCACGAATTCGCCCGCGCCGACGTCGAGTGAGACGTCGCGCAGTGCGGTGACGTCCCGTTTCTTCGTACGGAAGCGCACGGCGACATCGCCGATCCGCACGGCGGGTGCGGCCGTGCCCACGCCCGCCCCTACACTCGCGCCCACACCCGTAGCCACACCCGTGGCCACGTCCCCCGCCGCGTTCACCCGCGTGGGTCCGCCGTACTTGCCGAGCGTCGTGTCGTCGGGCATGGTCACCCCTTGATCCCCTTGGCCGAATCCCAGTACTCCGTCACGGACTTGGGGTTCTTGACCAGGCCCGCCTCGGAGAAGACCTCGATGGTCTGCTTCCAGTCCGCTTCGGTGTTGGCCCCCGGCGCCTTGCCCTTCGTGGCGTCGGTGTGCAGCAGCGTCAGCGTCGTCTTGAACTGTTCCGACAGGACGTCCTTGGGCGGGAGTTGTTCGGATGCGCCCTCCATCGCCGCGACCGCCGGGCCCGGCTGCTTCTCGGCGGCCGCCCACGCCTCGCTGACCGCCGCCGTCATCCGCTTGGCCAGATCGCCCCGGCCTTGGAGGGTCTTGCTGCCGGCGATGAGGCCGTTGGAGTAGAAGTTCAGGCCGTGTTCGGAGAAGCGGAGGTACGAGACGTCCTTCTCGGCCTTGTTCCGCATGGTGGGGCCCTGGTCGCTCGCGTAGCCGAGCAGCGCGTCCGTCTTGCCGGAGATCACCGCGGCGATCTTGCCCGCGGGGTCGGTGTTCTGGACCTTGACGTCGGAGAGTTCCATGCCGTTCTTCTCCAGGAAGATCGGGAACGTCTTGGTGAGCGCGTCGCCCGCCGTACCCGCCACCGTCTTGCCCTTGAGGTCGGCGGGCGACGCCACACCCTCGGCCTCGAAGGACTGCACGGACGCGGGCGTGGTCTGCAGGAACACCCCGAGGCTCTTCACGTTGACGCCCTGGTCGACTCCGGCGAGCACGGCAGGGGTGTCGGCCCAGCCGAAGTCGGTCTGTCCCGCGCCCGTCGCCTGCACGGTCTTCTGGGAGCCCTGGCCCGCCCTGATCTCCAGGTCGATGCCGTGCTTCTCGAAGATCTTCTGCTTCTTGCCGTAGTAGAACGGCGCGTGCTCGCCGTACGGGTACCAGTTGAGGGTCAGGGTCGCCTTGTCCAGCTTCTCGCCGGAGGCGCTGGTGCTCGTCTTGTCGTCGTCGCCGCAGGCCGTCGCGGTCGCCGCGACGAGCGCCAGGGGGACGAGGGCGGTGAGGAGTCTGCGCGCGTGCATGGGACGGCCCTTCTCGCGTACGGAGGACATGGAGGGGGTGCGTCGGGCGGGGGTCAGTACGTGGTGGTCGCGCCCTGGTCCCTGCGGCTGGCGTGCCACGGGAGCAGCAGCTTCTCCGCGATCTCCACGATCGCGAACAGGACCACGCCGATGAGCGACATGACGAGGAGCCCCGCGAAGAGCATGGGGGTGTCGAGGTTGCCGTTGGCCTGGAGGATCACGTAGCCGAGGCCTTCGTTGGCGCCGACGAACTCGCCGACGACCGCGCCCGTGACGGCGAGCGTGACCGCCACCTTCAGGCCGGAGAAGAGGTGCGGCAGCGACGCCGGGAAGCGGATCTTGAGGAAGGTCTGCCAGGGCCGCGCACCCATCGTGGCGGAGAGCTGCAGCATCTCGGGGTCCACGGCCTTGAGTCCGGTGACCATCGAGATGACGACGGGGAAGAAGGCGATCAGGACGGCGATGAGGATCTTCGGGGCGATGCCGAAGCCCAGCCAGACGACGAACAGCGGGGCGATCGCGATCTTCGGCACGACCTGGGCGAAGAGCAGGATGGGGTAGAGGGTCTTCTCGACGGTGGTCGAGGCGACCATCAGGACGGCGGAGAGGATGCCGACGGCCACGGCGATGAGGAAGCCGATCAGGGTCTCGTACGTGGTGACCCAGGTGTGCTGCCAGAGGTAGTCGGGCTTGTCGAGGATGACGTCGAGGGTGGCGCCGGGCGAGGGCACCAGATAGGCCTCGACCATCTCGGTGGCGGCGATCACCCACCAGGCGGCGAAACAGACGACGAGGAGCGCGAGGGGGCGCCAGCTCTTCTCGGCCGCTTCGGCGGTACGACGCCCCAGACTCGGGCGTTCCCGTTCGGCGACCCCCGCCGTCTTCACAGGGGTTCCGGTCACGACGCTCTGGCTCACGGTGAACTCCCCTGACGTTCGGCGGACTTCGGAGGCAGTTGCGGAGAGCGGATGCAGTTGCGGAGAGCGGATGCAGATGCGGATGCATCACCGGAAAACGCTTTCAGAAAGCGCTTTCTGGTAGGCTGTCCGCCACGCTAATGAGTGGCCGACCGCAGGGTCAATAGGTCGGACCTGAGTTTCGCGGCGTGGGCCACGACCCTGGGGGTGCGGTGAGGGAAGCCGAGCGCGGTCTGCACGTCACACTGGAGTCGGTCGCGAGGACGGCGGGGGTCTCGCTCGCCACCGCGTCCCGCGCCCTGAACGGCACGGCTCGCGTCCGCGACGACCTCCGCAGCCGGGTCCTGGCCGCCGCGGCCCGCCTCGGGTACATCCCCAACGCCCACGCGCAGGCCCTCGCCAGCTCCTCCAACAACACGGTCGGCGTCATCTGCCACGACGTGGGCGACCCCTACTTCGCCGCCATCGCGAGCGGGGTGATGGCCGCGGCGGCCGAGCGCGGGCTGCTCGTCATGCTGGCGAGCACGTTCCGGGAGGCGGGGCGCGAGATCGCGTACGTGTCGATGCTGCGCGCCCAGCGGGCCCGCGCCGTGCTCCTCATCGGCTCGGGCTTCCAGGACCCCTCCTGGGAACGGGAGTTGGCGGCCGAGCTGACGCCGTACGTACGGAGCGGAGGCCGGGTCGCCGTCGTCAGCCGGCATCGCAGCCTGCGGGTGGACACGGTGCTGCCCGAGAACCGCGAGGGCGCCGCGGCGCTGGCGCGGGCGCTCCTCGGGCTCGGGCACCGGGACTTCGCCGTCCTCACCGGACCCGAACGCCTCACGACGGTCGCCGACCGGCTGGCGGGGTTCCGCGCGGCGCTCGCGGAGGCGGGTGTCGCGCTGCCCCGGGACCGGGTCGTGGAGGGCACGTTCACGCGGGACGGCGGCTACGCGGCCGCGGCGGAACTGCTCCGCAGGGGCCGCCCGCCGACATGCGTCTTCGCGGTGACGGACGTCATGGCGGTCGGCGCGCTCGCGGCGCTGCGGGAGCGGGGCGTGCGGGTCCCGGACGACGTGTCGCTCGCGGGCTTCGACGACATCCCTCTCGTACGCGAACTCACTCCGCCGCTGACGACGGTGGCGCTGCCGCTGCCGGAGATGGGCCGCGCGGTCCTGGAACTGGCCCTGCGGGAGCCGGCGGGTCGGCGGTCGCGCGTGGAACGGGTACGAGGAGAAGTGGTGGTGCGGGGAAGCACGGGAAAGTGCGAGTGAAAGCCGAAACCGGCCACGCCCGGAAAGGCGTGGCCGGGACAATCAGAAATGGCCATGGTGCGGAGATGACCATCGGATTGCCGAGTTATTGGCCCCTATTTACCGAAGCCTTAGACTCGTCACAGGATTTCGATATCCTTCACCTTCGGCGGACGGTTCGGGAAGGTGATGTCGGTCCACCGGTTGACGCGTACGGAGTCGCCGTTGGCGTCGTAGTAGATGAGGTCGTTGTTGCCCGTCTGGATGCGGTCGACCCACCAGCTGCCGAAGCCGGTCCGCCCCTTGTTGGCGTAGCAGTCCACGCTGGAGCGCCCGTCGCTGGAGTGCGACCAGATCTTTAAGAAGTTCTCGCCGCCACGGCATTCGACGTGGTCGATGGCGAAGGCATTGCCACTGGGCATCACCACGGTGAAAGCGGCGGCTGCGGCGATCGCCACGGTCGCCGAGCGGGCGACCTTCTTGGTTTTCGACAGCACAAGTACTCCCTGTTTCCGGGCCCGTACGTGGCCATTGGACGACCATTTCCGGGAAACGTTTTGCGCTTGCACGATGACGATCCTGTAAGACTCCTGTACATGGCAATCTTTGAAATGCGGCACGGCCTGAATGTGCCGCCCAATGTCCTGATCAGTGTCGTTCAGGTGATTTGGTGGCCCTTAGGGCCAAGAGTTCGGGCAGAACGGGCGAAGAGGGTGGGACTCACATGCATCTGCGACTGACCGGGAAGACCGCGCTGGTGACCGGAGCGAGCCGTGGCATCGGACTCGCCACCGTGAAGGCGCTCCTCGACGAGGGCGCACGCGTCGTGGCGGCGGCCCGCACGATCACCCCGGAGCTCCGGGCCACCGGCGCGACAGGCGTGGCCGTGGACCTGACCGAGACCGAAGGGCCCGCCCGCCTCGTGGAGCGGGCCCTGGCCGAGCTCGGCGGCCTGGACCTGCTCGTCAACAACGTCGGCGGCGGGGACGCCGACGCCGGCTGGACGGGCGGCTTCCTCGACGTCACCGAACAGCAGTGGTCGGACGCGTTCGACGTGAACTTCTTCGCCTCGGTCCGCACGGCACGGGTCGCGCTGCCGCACCTCGTCGAGGCCCGGGGCGCGATCGTCAACGTCTCGTCCACCAGCGCCCGTACGCCGCACGCCGGGCCGATCGCGTACAGCACCGCGAAGGCGGCCCTCACCGCCTTCGGCAAGGCGCTGGCCGAGGAGGTGGGGCCGCTGGGCGTGCGCGTCAACACGGTCTCGCCGGGGCCCGTCCGCACGGCCATGTGGGAGAGTCCCGACGGGTACGGCGCGCAACTCGCCGCATCCGCGGGTGTCCCCCACGCGCAGTTCCTGGAGGGTCTGCCGACCACGGCGGGCATGGTCACCGGCAGGCTCGCCGAACCCGCCGAAGTGGCCGCGCTCGTCGTCTACTTGGGTTCACCGCTCGCCGCGAGCATCACCGGCGCGGACCACGTCATCGACGGGAACTCCGTCAAGACGGTGTGACGGGGCGGAGGGCCATGCGCGAGGGGGCGAGGGCCGCGTCCACAGGCGGGGCCGTGCGTCAGGCCGCCGCCTCGCCCAGCGCCGCCAGCACGGGCCGGATCAGCGGATGGTCCTCCGCGCCGCACCGCACCGCCGCGAACACCCGGCGCGTGGGAGCCGCGCCCTCGACCGGACGCACCACCACACCCGTCACGTCCATGCCGCGCAGCGCCGAGCGCGGTACGAGGGCGACGCCCGCGCCTGCCGAGGCGAGAGCGACAACTGCCCGGAAGTCGTCCGACCAATGTTCCAACAGGGGCTGAAATCCGGCCTGTTCGCAGGCGAGGACGACCACGTCGTGGCAGGGATTGCCGGCGAAGGGGCCGATCCACGCGTCCTTGGCGAGCTCGGCCAGGGCCACCCGTTCCGCGTCCGCGAGCCGGTGGCCCAGCGGGAGCACCGCGTCGAAGGGCTCGGCGTAGAGGGGGACGCGGGTGAGCCGCGGGTCGTCCGCGCCCGGGGCGCCCCGGTACTCGACTGCGACGGCCACGTCCACCTGCCGGTCGAGGACCATCGGCAGGCTCGCGTCGCCCTCCGCGTCCTGGACGTGGACCCGGATGCCGGGGGCGGAGTCCGCGAGGCGGGCCAGGGCGGGGGCGACGACGAGGCCGATGCCGGTGGCGAAGGCGGCGACGGTCACGGTCCCCGCCTCGCCGGAGCTGTACGCGGCGAGCTCGGCCTCGGCGCGCTCCAGCTGGGCCAGGACCGCGTTGGTGTGCGTGAGCAGGATCTCGCCGGCCGCGGTGAGGCGTACGCCCCGTGCCGAGCGCTCGACGAGGCGGTGCCCCGTCTCCTGCTCCAGGGCGGTGAGCTGCTGGGAGACCGCCGACGGGGTGAGGTAGAGCGCGGCGGCAGCGGCCGTGACCGTGCGGTGGTCGGCCACCGCACGGAGGATGTGCAGCCGCCGCGCTTCGATCATGCCGCCGATTCTCCCAAACCGGCAGCCACCCGTGCACCACGGGCCCCGGAGGGGGCCCGCAGGGGGGTCAGGCCCGGCCGGACTCCTGCTCCAGCTCGGCCCGTGCGGCGACGAACGCGTCGACCGCGCGGTTCACGTCCTCCGTGGAGTGCGCGGCGGACAGCTGCACGCGGATGCGGGCCTTGCCCTGCGGCACCACCGGGTAGGAGAAGCCGATCACGTAGACGCCGCGCTCCAGGAGCAGCTCGGCCATGCGTCCGGCCACCGCCGCGTCGCCGATCATGACCGGCGCGATGGCGTGGTCGCCGGGCAGCACGTCGAAGCCCTCTTCGGTCATCCGCGAGCGGAAGAGCGCGGTGTTGGCGGCGAGGTGTTCGCGCAGGTCACCGGCGGACTCCAGGAGATCGAGGACCTTCAGGGAGGCCGCGGCGATCACCGGGGCGAGGGTGTTCGAGAAGAGGTACGGGCGCGAGCGCTGGCGCAGCAGGGCGACGATCTCGGCGCGGGCGGCGACGTAGCCGCCGGAGGCGCCGCCGAGGGCCTTGCCCAGGGTGCCGGTGATGATGTCGACGCGGTCCATGACGCCGTGCAGCTCGGGCGTGCCGCGGCCGCCGGGGCCGACGAAGCCGACGGCGTGCGAGTCGTCGACCATGACCATGGCGTCGTAGCGGTCGGCGAGGTCGCAGATCTCGGCGAGCGGTGCCACGTAGCCGTCCATGGAGAAGACGCCGTCGGTGACGATCAGCTTGCGGCGGGCGCCGCCTTCGGTGGCCTCCTTCAGCTGCTGCTCCAGGTCCGCGAGGTCGCGGTTGGCGTAGCGGAAGCGGCGGGCCTTGGAGAGGCGGATGCCGTCGATGATCGAGGCGTGGTTGAGGGCGTCGGAGATCACCGCGTCCTCGGCGCCGAGCAGCGTCTCGAAGACGCCTCCGTTGGCGTCGAAGCAGGAGGAGTAGAGGATCGTGTCCTCCTGGCCGAGGAACGCGGACAGACGCGCCTCCAGCTCCTTGTGGACCTCCTGCGTGCCGCAGATGAAGCGGACGGAGGCCATGCCGTAGCCCCAGCGGTCGAGCGCCTCGTGGGCGGCGGCGACGACGTCGGGGTGGTCGGCGAGGCCGAGGTAGTTGTTCGCGCAGAAGTTGAGGACCTCGCCGGGGCGGCCGCCCGAGGTGACGGCGACGGTCGCGGACTGCGGGGTGCCGATGACGCGCTCGGGCTTGTGGAGACCGGCGGCGCGGATCTCGTCGAGGGTGGCCTGGAGGTCTGCGCGTACGGAGTCGAACATGCGTGATTCCTTAAGGAGATCGGGAGGCGGAGGGCCGGTGCGAAGGACGGTGGTCAGGCGGTCCAGTCGAGGATGACCTTGCCGCCGCGGCCGCTCGCCGCGTCGTCGAACGCGGCCTCGAAGTCGCGGTGGCCGTACCGTCCGGTGATGACGGGGGCCAGGTCGAGGCCGCCTTCGAGCAGCACCGACATCGCGTACCAGGTCTCGAACATCTCGCGGCCGTAGATGCCCTTGATGGTGATCATCGAGGTGACGATCCGCGACCAGTCGACGGCGAACTCCTCGGCGGGCAGGCCGAGCATGGCGATCTTGCCGCCGTGGGTCATGTTGGCGACCATGTCGCGCATCGCGCGCGGGTTGCCGGACATCTCCAGGCCGATGTCGAAGCCCTCGCGCAGGCCGAGCTCGCGCTGGCCGTCGGCGATCGTCGCATCCGCCACGTTGAGGGCGAGGCTGACGCCGACCTTGCGGGCCAGCTCCAGGCGCTCCTCGCTGACGTCGGTGACCACGACGTTGCGGGCGCCCGCGTGCCGGGCGACGGCCGCCGCCATCAGGCCGATCGGTCCCGCCCCGGTGATCAGGACGTCCTCGCCGACCAGCGGGAACGACAGGGCCGTGTGCACGGCGTTGCCGAACGGGTCGAAGATCGCGGCGACGTCGAGGTCCACGGGGACGCGGTGCACCCACACGTTCGACGCGGGCAGCGCCACGTACTCGGCGAAGGCGCCGTCGCGCCCGACCCCGAGCCCGACCGTGGCGCGGCACAGGTGGCGCCGCCCGGCCAGACAGTTGCGGCACTTGCCGCACACCAGGTGGCCCTCGCCGCTGACCCGGTCGCCGATCTTGATGTCGGCGACGTCACGGCCGGTCTCCACTACCTCGCCGACGAACTCGTGCCCGACCACCAGCGGCGCGGAGATCGCCTGCTGCGCCCAGCCGTCCCACGCCCTGATGTGCAGGTCCGTCCCGCAGATCCCGGTGCGGAGCACCTTGATCAGCACATCACCGTGGCCGATGACCGGCTCCGGTACGTCCTTCAGGCTGAGACCCGGCTCCGCCTTCTCCTTGACCAGCGCCTTCAACGCCACGGCTCCCGTCGTACGTCGCTTCTTCCCCCGACGACACAGGAATCTTCCCTACGGCGGCGCCCCGGTCCATCGAGGATTTCTTAAGCGCCGCCGCAGCTTTCCTTCAGACCCTGGGGTTCAGCGGGTCTGACCACGTTCGAAATAGGCGATCAGCTCGGGGTCGAGGCCAGGCACCTCGCGGGGCGTACCGCCGTTCCGCAGCGACTGGGTGGCCCGCACGCCCGCCGCCACCGCCATGCGCGCCGCGACGGGCGACGTGTCGGTACGTCCGCCCTCCCGCACGAACCGCACGAACTCGTCGATGAGCAGGGGGTCCGCGCCGCCGTGCCCGCCGTCGTCCTGCGCGTCCGGCACCGCGTACTCGGCGTCGGCCTCTCCCCGGTAGCCCGACCGGCGCGCGTTCCACACCTTGACCACTCCCCCGGGCCCGTCGCCGAAGTTCTCCAGCCGGCCCGCGTCGCCGATGACGGTGTAGTTGCGCCAGTAGTCGGGCGTGAAGTGGCACTGCTGGTAGGCGGCGAGGACGCCGTTGTCCAGGCGCATGTTGACCAGGGAGACGTCCTCGACGTCGATGACGGGGTTGAGGCCGCGCTGGGTGTGCGGGGGCCAGTGGCCGTCCTTGGTGTACCAGTCGTCGGCCTTCGGCTCGCCCGGCTCGCGGCGGTGCGGATTGTCCCCGTAGACCATGAGGTCGCCGAGGGCCTGCACCTGGCGTGTGTAGCCGCCCGCGAGCCAGTGCAGTACGTCGATGTCGTGAGCGGCCTTCTGCAGCAACAGGCCGTTGGTGTACTGCCGTTCGGCGTGCCAGTCCTTGAAGTACCAGTCCCCGCCGTAGCCCACGAAGTGCCGCACCCAGACCGTCTTGACCGCGCCGATCTCGCCGCGCTCGATGATGTCGCGCATCAGGCGGACCACGGGCATGTGACGCATGTTGTGCCCGACGTACAGCCGCGTGCCCGTCTCGTGGGCGGTGCGCAGGATCTCGTCGCAGGCCTCGACGCTCGTCTCCAGCGGCTTCTCCACGAAGACGGGCTTGCCCTCGCGCAGTGCCTCGCAGGCGAGCTGTGCGTGGGTGTGGTCGGGGGTGAGGACCACGATCGCGTCGACGTCGGGGTCCTCGACGACCTTGCGGTGATCGCTGGATATCAGCGCCCCGGGGAAGGCCACGGCCGCCTCGGCACGGGCGGTGGCGTCGTGGTCGGCGAGCGCGGTGACGCGTGCGCCCGCGTCCGGCCGGTGGGCGGTGCGGGCGAGCGAGCCGCGCAGTCCGTAGCCGAGAACGCCGAGACGGAGGTCGGTCATGGAACTTCCTTCGCTTGAGCGGGTGTTGCGGGTGCGGGAGTGCGGGTGCGGGGATGCGCGTGCGGAAGTGCGGGTGCGGCGGGCGGCGCCGGTCGGGGGCGAGCTTGATCCTTATCTATCCGGCGCCGCCCGCCCCTGTCGAGAGTTCGGACGGCCCCGCTACGGATGGACGAGCACATGGGCGAGGGCCACGCGCCCGGTCCCCGCCAGTCTGATCCGCACGAACCGCGCCGACTCTCCCCCGCCGAACTCCAGGAGCGTCGGCCGCAGCGCCTGGCCGCCGACGTGACGGGTCGTGGCGTCGGCGAAGTCCGCGGTCCTCGACAGCTGTACGTCGAAGTCCGCCGTGGCCGTCGACGCCCCGTTCCACACCTCGACCTGCCCGACGCGCCGCACCTCGCCGAGGTCCACCTGCCACCAGGCGCCCGGCTCGGCGAGGGTGCGGGTGTCGGTGGACGTGTCGCCGTCGACGGCGTACGCGGCCGGGGCGTCGCCGTCCGTGGAGGACTGGCTCGCCCGGCCCGTGCGGGCCAGGTCGGGGCGCAACTGCTCGACCCGTTCCGGGTGGGCGCCCGCGCGCCGCGCCACGGCGAGCGCGTCGGCGGGCAGCCGGTCCAGTTCGGTGTGGTTGTCCCGCATGGTCGAGCCCGTGCCGGCGAGGGCCGGTGTGTCGGTGTCGGTCCAGTTGCCGGTGGCCAGGTTCCGGATGCCGTAATCGGCCCAGTTGGAGACCCACTTGTAGCCGATGCGCGTGATCACGTTGCGCTCGACGCGGATGTACGAGGACTGCTCGTCCAGGTAGATCCCGTTGCCGTCGCGCTCGGTGTTCCCGTACGCCGAGCGGTTGATGTAGTTCCCGGAGATGACCGTGCCGGGCTGCGCGCCCTGCGTGTAGATGGCACCGCCGTCGTGCTGGTCGTGCTCGACGCGCATGACGTCGGTGATGCGGTTGCCGGTGACGCGGTTGTCGCGGAGCACCGATTCCCGGGCCTCGGGCTGGTTCCAGCCCCAGCCGACGGAGATCCCCGAGTAGGGCAGATCCGTGAGGGTGTTGTGATCGACGTTCAGCTCCGCCTCGTAGCCGGCCCAGATGCCCACCGCGTCCGTGTACTCGACTCCCGCGCGACGGACGGTGTTGTACGCGAACGTGTTCCGCTCCCCCGCGAGTTCGGGCCGCGGGTCGGGCTCGGTGTCGCCGATGTAGGCCGCGCCCGAGGAGAGGTCGGTGAAGCGGGAACGGGTGACCGAGGTGTCCTTGGTGCCCGCTTCGAGGACGACGCCCGCACCGCCGAGACGGGTGAAGTCGGCCCGTTGGACGGCGACATGACGTCCTCCCCGGACGGTGAGCGCGGCGACGGGCTTGGTGTAGTGGCGGCCCGCGTGGTCGGTGGGCCCGGTGGCGCCGGTGAGGGTGAGGCCTGCCTGGGTACCCGCGTACCCCTCGTCGGTTCCGGGCTGGTGATAGGCCCCGTACGCGAAGCCGATGCCGTCGACACGGATGTCGTGGGCGCCCTCCAGGACCATGAGCCGCTCGGTCACCGGTGTGACCGCGTGGACGCGGCGCGGGTCCTCACCGGCACGCGGGAGGTAGGTGACGGTGCGGTCGACGGCGTCCCACACGAACTCGCCGGGTTTGTCGAGGAGTTCGCGGGCGTTCCCGAAGAAGGCGACGCCGTGGTAGCGGGCCGAGTCGACGGTCGTGGAGTCCCAGGCGGGGCCGGTGCGGCCGGTCCCGCTCGACGAGTTGGCCCAGCAGGGCTGCGCGAACGTGATGCGGTCGCCCGCCACGCCCGCGATCCGGCAACGGTAGGTGCGCCAGCGGACCTTGATGACCGCCTCGGCCCCCGTCGGCCGCTTCCACTGTGCGATGCCGGTGGCCGTGGCTCCCGTCATGCCGTCCTTGGTGGCGTCGCAGGTGGTGGCGGCACAGGCCGCGCCACGTGCCCGGACGGCACGGCGGCCGTCGACGAAGAGCTGTCGTGGAGTGACGCCTTCGGGGGCCGCGGCGGTCCACGTTCCGTCGTCGTTCTTCACCCAGCCGTCGACGGCGCGTCCGCCGGAGAGCACGGGGCGGGCGCCGGGCGCAGCGGTCCAGGTGACCGTGTGTCCCGCGCGCCCGGAGTCGGCAGCGCCGAGCCGCAGCGGGTCCGTCAACTCGTAGATGCCGTCGGCGAGTTCGACGCGCACGTCACGCGCCTCCCGCTCTGCGGCGATGCGCGCGGCGTCTCTGGCACCGGTGAGCGAACAGGGGCGTGCGGTGCTGCACGTGTCGCCGGTGCCGTGCGGGGCGGCATGAACGATGTGCGGGCCCGGCTTCGCGGTGGCGGAGGCAGGGGTGGCCGGGGAACCGAGGGTCAGCACAGCGGCGAGAGCGGTGACGAGCACGCCGGACCGGCCGCCGACACGGCCGCACACCGAGCGGCGCCTCACTTGGCGCCACCCCAGTCGGGATGCCCGGGCATCGGCGGATTGTCGAGGTCGAAGAGCCATTGGCGCAGGAAGGTCCCGACGGAGCGGTCCCCCGTCACCTTCACCGCGTTGTCGACGAAGTCCTGCGTGGACGCGTTGCCGTGCCGGTGCCTGATCAGCCACGCCTTCATGACCGCGTCGAACTCGTCCTGCCCGATCCGCTGCCGCAGGGCGTAGAGGGAGACGGCGGCGCCGTCGTAGATGTTGAAGCCGCCGAGCCCGGTCGGCTTTCCGGGCGGACCGTCGGTCTTGCGCACCGCGTCGAGTTTCTCGTACGCGGTCCTCATCTTCTCCTCGATGGGCTGGAACCCCTTCTGATCCGCCCACACCGCCGCGTAGAACACGGCGGGCCCCTCGTTCAGCCAGGCGTCCTGCCAGGTGGCGGGGGTGACGGAGTCGCCGAACCACTGGTGGGTCAGCTCGTGGACCATGGTGGTGGAGTAGGTGGGGCGGTCGAACCAGCCGGGGCCGAAGAGGGAGAGGGTCTGGTTCTCCAGCGCGTCGCCGTAGCCGTCGCGCACGATCTGCACGCCGTACGTGTCGAAGGGGTAGCGCACGCCGAGGGTCTTCTCCAGCCAGGCGAGCTGGCCGCCGGTCTCCTGGACGATCGGGCGGTACTTCGCCTGCTGGTCCTCGGGCACGAGGTGGCGCAGCCGCACACCGTGCGGTCCGCGCCCGTACACGTAGGCCTGCTTGTTGACGGAGATGCCGAGGAGCTCCGGTGCCATCGGGGACCCGAGGGAGAAGTCCCAGGTCTCCTTGGCTCCGGGGGGCTTGCGCCGGCCGGTGAGGTTGCCGTTCGCGGCGGGCGTCCAGCCCTTGGGCGCGGTGAGGTGGAAGGTCCAGGTCGCCTTGTCGGAGGGGTGGTCGTTGACGGGTGCGAAGGTGTCGGCGCGCGACGCCTGGGCGGCCGAGGCGAAGCCGCCGTCGGACATGTGACGCCAGCCGGGCAGGCCGACGGGCTTCGTCTTCCCGTTGCCGTGGTACGTGACCTCGACGTCGAAGGAGCGGCGGTCGCGCAGGGCGCGGGCGGGGGTGACGGTGAGCTCCTGGCCGGTCTTGCCGGGAGCGATGCTCCAGGCGGCGGGAGCGCCGTCGACGGTGATCCGGTCGATGGCGAGCGAGTCCACGTCGAGGTTGAAGGACGACAGGTCCTGGGTGGCTCTCGCCCGGATCTTCATGGTGGCGGCGAAGTCATACGTCACGGGCGTGAAGTCGAAGGAGAGGTCGTAGTGGCGGACGTCGTATCCGCCGTTGCCGAGCGTCGGGTACAGCGGGTCGCCCACGCCGTCCGAGCCGGGGGTGGGCGTGGCGGGCGTCGCGTGGGCGGGAGAGGGGGCGGGGGCGGCGAGCGCGAGGGTGGCGGCCGCGGCCGCCGTCGCGATGGCGGCACGCAGAGGTCGGATCCTTTTCTCAGCCATGGGGTGGCAACGTAGTAATCGCTTACTGCGACGGTCAATACCTCGTTGACCCTTGCGCGAGGGGAGTCCAGCCAGGAGTCACCCCCGGACGACTCAGAAAGAACATAGAAAGATTCCGGGAGCTCTTGCGCGTCGCAGCAACCGCTTACATGCTGTCGCGGGATCGGCTCACTCAAAGGGCTCCGACGCCTTCATGTGCCCCCGACACCGCTGGGAGTTCGCATGCCCGCACCCGCCCCCTCCCCTGCCCCCTCCTCCGGATCCAACGGCTCCGCCGGGCCCGGCCGTCGCGCGGTGCTCACGGCGGGGGCGGTGGGGATGGCGTCCGTCGTCGTGCCGTCGGCGGCGGGGGTGGGCACGGCGTGGGGCGCGGCCCCGGCCCCAGCCGGTTCAGATGACACCTACGACACCCTCCTCACCCGTGCCGCCGCGCAACTCACCGGCGGCGACTTCGACGCGGCCGACCCCGACTTCGCCGCCGCCCTGAAGACCCTGGACACCCAGGCGTCCGGCTGGTGGCGGCAGTTGGACCGGTCGGCGGGCAGGACGGCGCTGTGGGCCGACCTCTCCCCCGCCTCAGACCCCGGCAACTTCGGTCAGGGCTACACCCGTCTGCGCACGCTCGCGACGGCCTGGGCCACCCCCGCCACCTCCCTCAGTGGCAGCGCGGAGGCGCTCGACACCCTGCTCGACGCGCTGCGCTTCCTGCATGCAACCGGCTACCGCCCCGGCCGCCCGGAGTCGGGCAATTGGTGGTTCTGGGAGATCGGCGCGCCCCGCGCGCTGATGGACACGTGCGTGCTGCTGCGAGCGCACCTCCCGGCCGACGACCTCTCCGCGTACACCGCGACGGTCGCGAAGTTCTGCCCCGACCCCGACCGGCGCACCAACGCGCCCTCCCTGGCCGAGACCGGCGCCAACCGCGCCGACAAGGCCGTCATCGTGGCCCTGCGCGGTCTGCTCGCCCGGGACAGTGCCACACTGGCGCTGGCCCGCGACGGGCTGTCCGACGTCCGGGACAACGGCAGGAACAGCCTCTTCCAGTACGTCACTTCGGGCGACGGGTTCTACGAGGACGGGTCGTTCGTGCAGCACGGCTCCGTCGCGTACACGGGAACGTACGGCAGTGTCCTGCTCGGCAGCGCGGGCCAGCTGATCGCGCTGCTCGCGGACTCCCCGTGGGCGGTCACCGACCCGAAGACGTCCGTGCTGTACGAAGCGGTGGACCGGACGTTCGCGCCCGTGGTGTTCGACGGGCTGATGATGGACGCGGTGCGCGGCCGGGCGATCTCCAGGGAGAAGGCCCGGGACCACAACGACGGCGCGGCGACGCTCTCCCACATCCTGCAGTTGGCGTCCGGCGCCCCGGCAGAGTACGCACGACGCTGGCGTGCCATGGCCAAGGGCTGGATACGCCGCAACAAGAACACGCCCTACCCGGGACTCGTGGGGATCCCCGCGCTGGCCCGCGCCAAGGCCGTCCTCGACGACGCGTCGATCCCGGCCGACGACCGGCTCACCGGGCACTTCGTCTTCGCCGACATGGACCGGGTGGTGCACCGCAGGCCCGGCTGGACCCTCGCGCTGTCGCTCTCCTCGAAGCGCATCGCCGCCTACGAGGCGGGCAACGGCGAGAACCTGCACGGCTGGTACACCGGTGACGGCATGACCTATCTGTACGCCGGCGACGACCTCGGGCGGTTCGGTGACGGCTTCTGGGCGACCGTCGATCCGTACCGCCTGCCGGGCACGACCGTGGACACGCGGGCCCGTGCCGACATCGGCTCGGGCGGCGGCACCGGCACGTACCGCCCGAAGAACGCCGTGGCGGGCGGCGCCGTCCTGGACGCACGCCACGGGGCGGCGGCCATGGAGCTGCTCGCCGACGGAAGCACGCTGCGGGCGCGCAAGGCGTGGTTCTGCCTCGACAACGCCGTCGTCGCGCTCGGCGCGGGCATCTCCGCGAGCGACGGGCGCACGATCGAGACGGTCGTCGAGAACCGCAATCTGTACGCAGACGGGCCCGCGCGGCGGCTGGTGGTGGACGGGCGGGGCCGGCCGGGGCACGACGGGTGGTCCGCGCGGCTCGGCGGCGCGCGGTGGGCGCACTTGTCCGGGACCGGGGGCTACGTCTTCCCCTCATACCCGGGCCGCCCCGGTCCTGCGGTCGACGTGGGCCTGCGCGCCCTGCGCGAGGTGCGGGTCGGCGCGTGGCGCGACATCAACACCGGCGCCGATACGGGGGGCAGCGCGTCGCCGGTGACGCGCCGGTATCTCACCCTCTGGCTCGACCACGGGGTGGCGCCCTCGGACGCGTCGTACGCGTATGTCCTGCTGCCCGGGGCGAGTGAGGCCGCGACGGCGGTCTGGGCGCGGTCCTCGCCGGTGCGGGTCGTCGCCAACGACGCGGGCGTCCAGGCGGTGGAGGCGCGGCGGGACGGGCTCCTCGCCGCGCACTTCTGGCGTCCCGGGCGGCTCGGGGGGCTTTCGGTGTCGGGGCCGGGCACGGTGCTTGTTCGACGGGGGCGTGGGGGTGGCGTGTCGGTTGCCGTCGCCGATCCCGGGCGGACCGGGGCTACGGTCGATGTCGAGCTTCCGTTTCCCGTACGGGGGGTGGTCCGGGCGGATGACACGGTGGCCGTCCGGCCGGGGAGGCGGGGGGTTGTCACCGTGCGGGTGGAGGGATCTCGGGGCCACACGCATGCTGCCGAGCTGCGGTGAGGGGGGTGTTTCTTGGCTGCGGGCGCGTGATGGTTGATTGCGCGGTTCCCCGCGCCCCTTGAAACCCGATCTTTGGCTGCGGGTGCGTGGTGGCTTCTCGCGCAGTTCCCCACGCCCCTAAAAGCAGCCCCCGCCCCCAGCAGCCCCGCGCGAACCCTCTGTCCCTCGCCACCTAGGAGTTGCGAAGAACGTGCCCGCCCCGCACCTGACCCTGCCCTCCACCGATCGTGTTCTGTCTCCGCTCACCGGGTGGACTCGGGCACACTGGGAAGCGCTCGCTGATCGGCAGTTGGACGCTCTCGTGCCCTATGCCACGCCAGGGTTCGCTCAGTACCGGCTGCCGGGGCGGAACAGTTGGTCCGGGGTCGTGTCGGACGGGCTCGAAGGGTACGCGCGGTCGTTCCTTCTCGCGTCCTTCCGGATCGCGGGAGCGAGTGGCGAGGCGGACCCCCGTCTCGTGGAACGGTACGCGCGAGGTCTGACAACCGGCACGGACCGTGACAGCGGTGAGGCCTGGCCGGAACTCACCGACTGTTCCCAGCAGATGGTGGAGGCCGCCTCCATCGCGATCGGGCTGCACGAGACCCGCCCCTGGATCTGGGACAAGCTCGACACCCGGGTCCAGGAACGGGTCGTCGACTGGTTCTCCGGATTCGTCGGCGGGAAGACCTGGGACAACAACTGGCGGCTGTTCCAGGTGGTGTCCGAGCAGTTCCTCGCGTCGGTGGGCGCTCCTTACAGCCAAGCGGACATCGACGGTGGCCTCGACCGCATCGAGGACTGGTACCACGGCGACGGGTGGTACAGCGACGGCGACGGACGCAACTTTGACTACTACATCGGCTGGGCCATGCACCTCTACCCGCTGCTGTGGGCCCGGATGACCGGCGGGGACGACGGCGGCCGCGCCAAGGTCTACCGGGAGCGCCTCGCCCAGTTCCTCGCCACCTACCCGCACTTCTTCGGGGGCGACGGCGCGCCCGTCCACCAGGGGCGCTCCCTGACGTACCGCTTCGCCGCTGCCGCGCCCGTGTGGATGGGAGCTCTGGCCGACTGCACTCCGCTGGCGCCCGGTCTCACGCGGCGTCTCGCCTCCGGCACGGCACGGCACTTCGTGGAGCGCGGTGTGCCCGACGAGCGGGGGCTGCTGCCGCTCGGCTGGTACGGGACGTTTCTGCCCGCCACGCAGGCCTACTCGGGGCCCGCCTCCCCTTACTGGGCGAGCAAGGGATTTCTGGGGCTGCTGCTCCCCGCCGACCATCCGGTGTGGACGGAGCGCGAAATGCCGCTGCCCGTCGAGGAGTCCGACCAGTACACGGCGCTCCCGCAGCCCGGCTGGCTGCTGCACGGCACCCGGCACGACGGCGTCGTCCGCCTGATCAACCACGGCAGCGACCACAACCCCCTCGAAGGCCCCGCCCAGGACGATCCGCACTACGCCAAGTTCGCCTACTCCACCGCGACCGCCCCGGAGACCGCGCCCCGCGCGTGGGACCGTGCCGTCGACGGCCACCTGACACTCCTCGCGCCCGACGGCACGCCCTCGCGGCGCCTGCGCATCCACCCGCTGAGCTGCGCGGGCCGCGTCGCCGCCTCCCGCCACGACGCCCGGTATCCGGGCACTGACGAGACGTATCCCATCGAGACGACCAGCGCGCTGCACGGTCCCTGGGAGATCCGGGTGCATCGGGTGAAGGCGCCGCAGGGGGCCACCGTCCGCGAGGGCGGGCACGCCGTGGCGGACGACGCCCAGCCGCACACCGAGTGCGGCCCCGGCTGGGCGCTCGCTCGTACGACGACGGGCCTGACCAGCGCGGTCGTCGCCCTGCATGGCTGGGACGAGGAGACGGGCACCGCCCGCGAGGTGGCGTCCAACGCGTACGGCCCGCACTCCGCGACACCGTTCTTGACCGCCGCGTCCCACCCGGGCGGCGACAGCGTCCACGTCACCCTGATCGCCCTCTCCCAGGACACGGTCGACCCGAGCGCGCTACGGGAATCCATCACCTGTGCCGTGGACGGCGGCACCGTCCGCGTCCGCTTTCCCGACGGTACGGAGCTCACCCTGTGACCTGCCTCCCTTGAAGAGCACGGTCGGTGTGGCCTCGGTCGCGGACTCACGTGAAGTCCCCCCCCGGAGACCGGTACCGGCACCTCTTCGTCAGCGCTTCCCTCAGCACACTCATAGATACCGCTTATGACCGCATTAGTCGGACACGTCTACTCAGTACTGCGGCGGAGTTCGAGGCTGGTGTCGCGGCACCGCACGACACCGCACGACACCGCATGAGGGATGACGTAGTGAAACTGAAGCATCTGACCGCGATGGCCACCGTCGCCGCGATGGCACCGGCGCTGTTCGGGGCCACGCCTGCGGCAGCGGGCGAGGCCCCCGGCACGGCCGTGCCTGCGCCCGACCGCAGCCCGGAGGAAGAGCCGGCGCCTCACGCCTCCGGGACGGGCACGGCAACAGCCCCTGCCGAGGCCCCCGATGCAGCCGTGCCTGCGCCCGACCACAGCCCGAAGGAAGAGCCGACGCCTCACGCCTCCGAGACGGGCACGGCAACAGCCCCTGCCGAGGCCCCCGATGCAGCCGTGCCTGCGCCCGACCACGGACCGAAGGAGAAGTCGGCAGCTCACGCCTCCGAGACGCGCGCGCCCGCGCCCCCTGACGTCAAGCTGGAAGGCGTCCCGGACGCCCTCATCGGGGGCGACGACTGGTCGAACTTCACCCTCGTCGTCGACAACCCCCACGACGAGGGGAACCTCTGGGACCTCGACATGGCCGTCAACACCGAAGCCTCCGGCCTCCGCTTGTACGGGGACGATCTCCGCGTCCAGATACAGGTCGACGGCGCCTGGCGCGACGCAAGGGTCTACAGCCCCCCGGACCTCGGCGACTACGATCTCGAACTGCTGCTGGAGTTCCCGTTGCCGACGGGCCGGACCACCTTCCACCTCCGCATGCGCGCCGCGTCGGACGCACCGCTCACCGCCTTCTTCATGGGCCCGCGGGTCTACGACGAGCAGGTCCAATCGGACGACGAATACTGGGTGTGGTCGAAGATCATCGCTCCTTCCGAGGGCGGAGGGGAGCCGGGAGACCCCGAAAGGCCCGGGGATCCCGAGGAGCCCGGAGACCCCGAGAAGCCGGGTGATCCCGAAAGGCCCGGGGACGGCGAGAAGCCCGGAGGCGGCGGCGAGCCTGGAAGCGGGCACAAGCCCGGAGGTGGCGGCGAGCCTGGAAGCGGGCACAAGCCCGGTGCCGGCGGACACCCGGGCAAGGGCGACACGAGCGGCGGCGGCGAAGCCACCGGCCCCACCGACCACACCCAGCCCGCCACTCCCCCAACTCCCGGCAACGGCAACAGCAACGGCAACGGCAACAGCGCCGTCCACCCAGCCGCCGAGCACTCCGGCACGACCGGCGACGACACCGGCAGGACCACCGCGAGCGGCTCCCTCGCCGAGACCGGGAGCAGCGCCGGCACCGGCTGGCTGATCGGTGCCGGCGGCGCCTTCGTCGCGGTCGGCACGGCGTTGGCCGCCGCGGCACACAGGCGGCGCCGGACCATCGACTGAACGGCACCCGTCGTGCACGGCGGCCAGGACCGACGACGAAGGGGTGAGCGAGTGTTCGATCGGTGGGGTGTGTGGGATGTTCTGCCGGAGAGCGAACGGCGGCGTTGGTCGCTGGAACCGTTCCAGGGCGTGGGCCCGCTGCGGTTCGGGATGCGCCCCGCCGACGTCACCGCGGCGCTCGGCGGCATCACGCGGAACCCCCAGCACCACACGCGTGCGGCTCTGCCGCAGGATCGGTACGGCACGGTCAAAGGGGAGTGCTGGGGGCTGGGTCTGACGTTCTACTACGGCCTGGACGAACGGCTGCGGGGCATCTCGGTCGACGCCTCGAAGGGGCCGCAAGTCTTCGCCGACGGCACAGCCCTGGTGGGCCGCGTGCCGTCGGAGGTCGAGCAGTGGATCATCGACCGTTCCGAGACCCGCGAGCCCTTCTCGGAGCTCTTCTACGTGAAGCTCGGCGAACCGGGGTCGGCCAGCCTCGGCGTGGTCGTGTGCGCCCAGCGGGCAGGGGACCGTCTGCTCACGCGGCCGGTCTTCCTCCCCCACGAGGCCATGCACGCACCGACGAGGTTTCTTCCCGCCGACGCGTGGACGTCGCCCTGAGGCGGTCGTGGAGAACGGGGTCCGTGCCGCGGGACCGCGTCAGATACCGCCCTCCTCACGCCGGTGGATCTGCTCGACCAGTTCCGCGGCCATGCGTTTGATCGTGTCGAGCCCCGCCGTTCCCCAGCGGCGCGGCTCGACGTCCACGACGCAGACCGTGCCGAGCACCGTCGACGTGCGGTCGATCAGGGGTGCGCCCAGGTAGGAGCGGATGCCGGTCTCGTCGACCACGGGGTTGCCCGCGAACCGCGGATAGTCGCGGACGTCCTCCAGGACGAGGGCCTTGCGGCGGACGACCACGTGCGGGCAGTACCCGTGGTCGCGGGTCATGTAGCGGCTCGCCGCGCGGTCCGGGTGCCCCGGGGCGTGCAGGCCGGCGAAGAACTGTCCGTTCTCGTCGAGGAAGTTGACCATCGCGTACGGCGCGCCGGTCAGATCGGCGAGCCGGTCCGCGAAGGCGTCGAAGGCCGGTTCGGGATACTGCCCGATCCCGAGCCCGCGCAGCCTCCGCACCCGCGCGGGCGCCTCCTTGTCCACGGGAGTGAGCAGGAGGCGCCCGGTCGGGTCATGCATCACGTGTGGGCTCCGTAGCTGGCAGCGGGGGCGTGGTTGAGGAGGTGCTTGACGAGGATGAGCAGGGTCTGGATGCCGGAACTGGAGATGCGCGCGTCGCAGCGCACGACGGGTACTTGAGGGTCGAGGTCGATCGCGGAACGCACTTCCTCCGGTTCGTAGCGGTAGGCGCCGTCGAATTCGTTGATCGCCACGATGAAACCCATGCCGCGCTGCTCGAAGAAGTCCACGGCGGCGAAGCAGTCCTCCAGGCGCCGTGTGTCGGCGAGCACCACCGCGCCGAGCGCCCCCTCGGAGAGCTCGTCCCACATGAACCAGAAACGCTCCTGCCCCGGCGTGCCGAAGAGGTACAGCACGTGTTCGGGGTCGAGGGTGATCCTTCCGAAGTCCATGGCGACCGTCGTCGTGGTCTTGTTCTCCACGCCCGACAGGTCGTCGGTGCCCTCGCTGACCGTGGTGAGCAGTTCCTCGGTGCTGAGCGGCGCGATCTCGCTGACCGCGCCGACGAAGGTCGTCTTGCCGACCCCGAAGCCACCCGCGACCAGGATTTTCAGTGCGGTGGGGAAGGGGTCAGAGCTGTCGTCGTAATCCATCGAGCACTGCCTCCAACAGGGACCGGTCAGTGGGGTTGTGGTAGAAGTCCGGGGCCTTCTGGGTGAGGGCCCCGCAGTCGAGGAGATCCGAGAGGATCACTTTGGCCACGGCGGCGGGCAGCTTCAGCTGGGCCGCGATCTCGGCGACGGAGGTCGGCTCCTCGCACAGTCCCAGGGCCGTGGAATGCTCGGGCCCGAGGTAGCCGAGCGGGGTGGAGCCGGACGCCATCACCAGGGAGAGCAGGTCGAGTTGGCTGCTCGGTCTCGTCCGTCCGTTGCTGACGGTGTAGGGGCGGACCAGCCGCCCCGCGGCGTCGTCGAGCCAGGGCCCGTCGTGCGGGGCCGCCATCCTCAATGCCTCATCGGCGCGGGTTCGCCGACGGCTTGCCGGGGAGCGGTGACCAGGTACGGACGGACGCTCTTGACCAGCATCGCCATCTCGTAGCCGAGGACGGCCGCGTCCGCGTCGCGTCCCGCGAGGACCGCCAGGCAGGTGCCCGAGCCCGCGGTGGAGACGAACAGGAGGGTGGAGTCCAGTTCGACGACGACCTGCCGGACGTCGCCGCCGTCGCCGAAGCGGATGCCCGCGCTGCGGCCCAGCGAGTAGAGCCCGGAGGCGAGGGCGGCCATGTGGTCGGCGCTGTCCGGTTCGAGGCCGTGCACCGACTTCACGAGTCCGTCGGAGGAGAGCAGGACGGCGCTGTGCGTGTGCGGCACGCGCTGCACGAGGCCGCTCATCAGCCAGTCGAGATCGGATACATGGCCGGTCGGCGCATCGCTCGCCATGGTGGATCGACTCCTTGAGGTACGGACGTACGTAGGTCTGCGCAAGCAGCGGTGGGGGGCGGGGGTCGGGCCCGGGGTACTGGTCAGCCGCCGTGTCCTTGCCCGTCGTGCGGGGCGCCGGCCCGGTGGTCCCGCGGGGTGGGTTCGCGCGCGTCCTGCGCCTGGGCGAGGCCGATGCCGCGCTGGAACGCGGCCATCAGGCCCGGGTCGTGGCCGATGAGCTGGTCGTTCTCGGACCGCGGCGACGGGGAGTCGCGCAGCTGCGGTGCGATGTGTTCCTGGGCGCGGCGCTTGGGGAGCTGCGGTCTGCCCACCCGGCCGCGCACGGCGCCGTTGCGGGGTGTCGGCGGTGCCGCGGCGTGCTCGGCGGCCGCCTGCCGGTCCTCGGGCCGGATGCCGGGGGTGGCGTCGGCGGGCGTCGGGCGTTCCTGGCGGGCGCCGCGCACGGGGAGGGGTGCGGGTGACGCGCCGGTCGCGGTGCGCGGCTTGGGCGGTGCGGGGGCCTGGGCCGCTGGGTGGGGCGCGGGTTGGGACTGCGGTTCGGGCTGGGGCTGTACGTGGGTGTGGGGCTGGAGAGGGGTGGGGTCCGGCCAGGCCGGGGGGTCGGCGTGCGCCGCGGGGCGTGCCGCGTCCCGCGCTTCTTCTCCTGCGCTCCCGGCGGCGCCCCGCGACGCCTCTTCGGCCGCCGGGCGGCGGCGGGTGACCGGGTCGGCCTCCTGATCGCCGCCCAGCAGTTCCTGCGGCAGGATCAGCACGGCCTGGACGCCGCCGTAGATGTTGGTCTGCAGCCGCACCGCGACGCCGTGCCTGCGGGCGAGCGCGGAGACCACGAAGAGGCCGATGCGGCCGTCCTGCAGCAGGCCGGCGACGTCGACCTGGTCGGGGTCGGTGAGGAGGCGGTTCATCTTGTTCTGCTCGGTGACGGGCATGCCGAGGCCGCGGTCCTCGACCTCCACGGCGATCCCGGCGGTGACGAGGTTGGCGCGCAGGAGGACCTGGGTGTGCGGCGCGGAGAACACCGTGGCGTTCTCGACGAGTTCGGCGAGCAGGTGGATGACGTCGGCGACCGCGTGGCCGCGCAGGGTGCCGTCGATGGGCGGCACGAGTTTGACGCGCGAGTACTGCTCGACCTCCGCGATGGCGGAGCGCATCACCTCGTGCATGGAGACCGGGTTGCTCCACTGGCGGCGCGAGACGGCGCCGCCGAGGACGGCGAGGTTCTCGGCGTGCCTGCGGATGCGGGTCGCGAGGTGGTCGACGTGGAAGAGGCCCTTGAGCAGTTCGGGGTCCTCGACCTCGTTCTCCAACTCGTCGAGCAGGGAGATCTCGCGGTGCACGAGCGACTGGAGCCGCCGGGCGAGGTTCACGAAGACCTCGACCTTCTGTTCGCTGCCCGCGTGGCTGGAGAGCTGCGAGGCCTGCACGACGGCGCCCACGGCGGCGTCCTGCGCGCGGTTCAGTTCGTCGGCGAGCTGGTCGAACTCGTCGCCGCCGGGCCTGACCCTGGCCGTGGCGGTGGGGGTCGGCGGTTGGTCGCCGCGGCGCAACTGTTCGACGACGCCGCGCAGTTCCGTCTGGCCGCGTGCGGTGGCGCGGCGCAGCACGATGACGCGGTCGCGCACGGTCTTGGCGGCGCGCTCGGCGGCGATCGCGGCCGTCACGATGCCGGCGAGGCCGACCAGGGCGGCCGCGGTGAGGACGGCGAGCAGGACGGGGTCCGGCCGGGCGCCGGTCGAGCGCAGGGTGAACAGCACGGCCGCGCAGGCGCTCAGGCCCACGGCGACGGCCGGCAGTACGGCGATGCGCAGGAGCTGCGGCCGTATGTGGGTCTCGGGCAGTGCGGCGGCGGTCCGGCTGCCGGGTTTGCCGTGCCGGCCGCCTTCTCGGCGGTCCGCGCGGGCGGCCGGTGCGCGTAGGTGAGACATCTGCGTCCTCGGTACGTTGCGACGAGGGTCCGGCGGTCGGCCGGACCTCTCTTTGCGGCGTGGTTGCGGCATCGCCGTGCCGGTCGGCAGGTCGCGACGTCAGCCCTGCGTCGTGATCCCTGCGTCGCCCGACGGCCACTCACGGTAGTCGGCAACGCATCACGTGCGGTGGGCAGTTGACAAAGTCAGCGGGGCAGCGTCCCGCTCTGGTATGACGCCTCGTACGCGGGTCCGATTAGCGCCGCACGCGGGACGCCCCAAATCGCCGCCCTTCCCTGCTGTAATGCCCTCATGCACCTCAACCCTTACGGCGAGGACGCCGTGAACCTGGCCGCCGAGCTGGCCAACCGCCGGCCGGTCGACGCACAGGAGCTCGCGGACCGCTGCCGCGCGGCGGGGCTGACGCTGGAGCGCCCGGTCTCGCGCGACGACCTGGTGCGCGCGCTGGAGGCCCTGGACGCCTGGGAGGAGGTCGTCGACGCGGTCGACGAGCACGAGCGTGCGGCGCTGGTCAACGCCATGCTGGCCGCGGCGGCGTCCCATCCGCGGCTGACCGACCACGCGGGCAGCGGCTGGCACCTGCACTACCGCGAGGAGCACAGGCCCCTCGGCGACCTGCTGTTCTCACTGATCGCGGTGGGCACCGCGCTGCATCTGGCGGGCCGGGGCATGCACCGGCTGCGGCGGTGCGCGGTGGCGGAGTGCACGACGCTCTTCGCCGACACCTCGCGCACGGGACGGCAGCGCTACTGCTCGCAGCGCTGCGCCAACCGCGACGCGGTGCGCAGACACCGCGCACGCACCGCGTGAGGTGACGGGGACGCAGGTGGACGGGGACACAGGTGACGGGGCACAGGGGTGCCCCATCCCGCGTCACCCGACGGGCGCCGCCTCCGGCTCGCCGCTGTCCGACGGGCGCGTCCGCTCGGTTCCGGCGGTGTCCGCCGCGGCCGGCTCCGGCCACCCGCCCTTCGGCGTGCGGGCGACGCCGCGCCACCACGGTGTCGTCGGCACGGACGGCGTGCCGGGCTCGAAGGGTTCGCCGGGGCAGGGCAGCGCGATGGCGGCGCCCGCGCGGCGTGCCGCCGCCATGGTGTCCTCGCCCGGCTCCGACCAGGCGTGCGGGGCGAGGTTGAACGTCCCCCAGTGGATCGGCAGGAGTACGCCGTGCGATGCTCCGCCCTGGAGGTCCAGGTGGGCCTGTACGCCTTCCTCTGGCGTCATGTGGATGTCGGGCCAGAACTCGCTGTAGGCGCCGATCTGGATCATCGTCGCGTCGAACGGCCCGTACGCGGCGCCGATCTCCTGGAAACCGGCGAAGTAGCCCGTGTCGCCGCTGTGGTAGACGCGGTGCTCGGACCCCGCCACCACCCACGACGCCCAGAGCGTGTGCTGCTGGTTGCGCAGGCCGCGCCCGCAGAAGTGCCGGGCGGGGGTGGCCGTGAGGGTCAGCCCCGACACCTTCGCCGACTCGTGCCAGTCCAGTTCGCGCAGCCGGTCGGCCGGCACGCCCCACCGCTCCAGGTGGGCGCCGACGCCGAGCGGCACCGCGAACACCGTGTCCGTACCGGTGAGGGCCCTGATGGTGGGCATGTCCAGGTGGTCGTAGTGGTCGTGCGAGATCACCACCGCGTCGACGGGACCGAGCGCCTCCAGCGGCACCGGTACCGGGTGCAGCCGCTTGGGCCCCGCGAAGGAGAAGGGCGAGCACCGCTCTCCCCACACCGGGTCGAAGAGGACGCGCCGCCCCTCGATCTCGACCAGGACGCTGGAGTGACCCATCCAGGTGACCCGCAGTCCGCCGTTCGGCGGCTTGGCGAGGTCGGCGAGGGTGGTGGCGTGCACGGGGACCGTTCCGGCGGGTCCGCGGCGTACGCGCTCCTCCTTGCGGAAGTAGATCTTGGCGAACTCCAGGGACGACCCGGTAGGCCGGGTCCGCGCCCCCACGGGGTTCTGGAAGGATCCCTCCGCCACGGAGAAATTCGGCGACCTTCGGATGCGTGCCAGCCGGGCACCCGAGGGATCCGCTCCGAAGGCAGCGGACCGCAGCGAGCGCAGCCCGGGGATCAGGAACCGGGACACGGGACCTCCTGAGGGGGGTGAATAGGCCTCCCCATTATGTCCACGGGCCCCGGCTGAGTCCTGCGGGGCCACCTGCGCCGGTGCCCAGCCCGCCCGGCGCACCGCGTCACCGCAGCTCGTACACCGCCGTCACCGTGACCTCGTCCTGGATCCGCCCCGGCGCCACCGGCACCGAGTCCTTGGAGAAGGAGGCCACCGGGACCGCCACCGGCCGGGGGCGTCCGCTGTCGCTCTCCTCCAGCGAGAGCAGGCGGCCCAGGCCCCGGCCGCTCAGCCGGGCGTACTGCGCGGCCTTGTCCTTGGCGTCCTCGTACGCCGACGTACGGGCCCTGGCGCGCAGCGCCTGCGGGTTCTGCACGTCGAAGGCGACCGAGTGGATGCGGCTCGCGTCGCCGGGGGCGTCGGCGACCGCGCGGACGACGGCGCCGGTCTTCTCGATGTCACGGATGATCAAGGAAAACATCTGCGTGGCCCGGTGGCCGACGAAGAGCCCGTCCTCGCCCCTCGCGCCCGTGGCCTCGTACTGGTCCGGGTCGCCGTCCCGGTTCCGGTACACCGCGGACAGGGAGAGGTTCTCGGTCCTGATGTCGCGCTCGGCGACGCCCGCGGCGCGTGCGGCGGCCAGCAGCGCGTCGGCCGCGGCGCTCTGCTCGGTGAGCGCCTTGTCGGCGGTCGGCCGGGTGACCTCGACGCCGGCGGTGAGCACGGCCATGTCGGGCGCCGCCGAAGCGCTGCCCGCCCCGGTCACGCTCACCGTCGCCGGATCGGGTGCCGCGACGGCGGCCGGGAGGGCGGCGGGCGCGGTCTGGGCGGCGATGGCGGGGGCGCCCGGCAGCCCGAGGGCGGCGAGCGCCAGGGCGAGGGCACTGACGGAACGTACGGAACGTGCTGAGCGCATGACGGGGGTCCCTTCCGGCTGCCCGTCCCTGCGGGGACGGTTCGCCGTCATCCCAGCACCGGCGCGCCCGCGCGGGTCCGCGCCACTCCAGCCCTGTCACCTCACCGGCCGACTCCCTTTACGATGGCGGGCGTTCGCCCCACGATGCCGTCCAGACACCTCGGAAGAGCGGAGTGACCGGTTGCCAAGGCCGACGAGTTACGAGAGTGCCCACCGCGAGAGCCTCCTGGACCCGACGGCCTTCTGGGGCCGCGCGGCCGAGGCCGTCGACTGGTACGTGCCGCCCGCCACGGTCCTGGACGCCGAGGCGCCCACCGCGCCCCGGTGGTTCGCGGGCGGTGCGCTGAACACCTGTCACAACGCCCTGGACCGGCACGTCCTGGCCGGGCACGGAGACCGTACGGCACTGATCCACGACAGCCCCGTCACCGGCACGGTCCGCGGCATCACTTACCGGGAACTGCTCGACGAGGTCGCGCGCACCGCGGGAATGCTCACGGAACTCGGCGTCGGCAAGGGCGACACCGTCGTCGTGTATATGCCGATGGTGCCCGAGGCGGCCGTCGCGATGCTGGCGTGCGCGCGCATCGGCGCCGTGCACTCCGTGGTGTTCGGGGGCTTCGCGGCGCCCGAGCTCGCGGCCCGCGTCGACCACGCGCGCCCCAAGGTGGTGCTCTCGGCGTCGTGCGGCATCGAGGTCGACCGGGTCATCGCGTACAAGCCGCTTCTGGACGCCGCGCTGGAGCAGTGCGCGCACCGCCCGGAGGCCTGCGTGATCCTCCAGCGGCCGCAGGAGCGGGCGGAGTTGCGGGCCGGACGGGACCTCGACTGGGCGGACGCGGTCCGTACGGCGCCGAGCGTCGACTGTGTGCCGGTGGCCGCCACGGACCCGCTCTACATCCTCTACACCTCCGGCACGACCGGCTCCCCGAAGGGCGTGGTCCGCGACAACGGCGGCCACGCCGTGGCGCTGCGCTGGAGCATGGAGCACATCTACGACGCCCGGCCCGGCGAGGTCTTCTGGACGGCGTCCGACGTGGGCTGGGTCGTCGGGCACTCGTACATCGTCTACGCACCGCTGCTCGCCGGCTGCACCACGCTCCTGTACGAGGGCAAGCCGGTCGGCACGCCGGACGCGGGCGCGTTCTGGCGGGTCGTCGCGCAGCACGGGGTGCGCACCCTGTTCACCGCGCCGACGGCGATCCGTGCCATCAAGCGCGACGACCCGAAGGGCGCGCACCTGGCCGAGCACGACGTGTCGTCGCTGCGCGCCCTGTTCCTGGCGGGCGAGCGCCTGGACCCCGACACGTACCACTGGGCGCGTGAGCTCCTTGACCTGCCCGTCGTCGACCACTGGTGGCAGACCGAGACGGGCTGGCCGATCGTCGCCAACCCGCTCGGCATCGAGGCGCTGCCCGCCAGGTCGGGCTCGCCCGGCAGGCCGATGCCGGGCTGGGACCTGCGCGTCCTGGACGAGGCGGGCGAGGAGTGCCCGCCCGGCACGGACGGCACCCTCGCCCTGCGCCTGCCGCTCCCGCCGGGCAGTCTGACCACGCTCTACCGCGACGACGAGCGGTTCGCGGCCACCTATCTGAGCCGCTACCCGGGCCACTATCTGACCGGCGACGGCGGCCATGTCGACGAGGACGGCCACGTCTTCGTGATGGGCCGCCTCGACGACGTCATCAACGTGGCGGGGCATCGGCTGTCGACCGGCGCCATGGAAGAGGTGCTCGCCGACCATCCGGACGTGGCGGAGTGCGCGGTGGTGGGCGTCGCGGACCAGCTCAAGGGCGAGCTGCCGCTCGGCCTGGTCGTGCTGCGCCAGGGCGTGGACCGGCCGGCCGGCGACGTGGAGGCGGAGCTGCGCTCCTTGGTGCGGAGCCGCATCGGCGCCGTCGCCACCCCGCGCCGGGTGGTGGCCGTGCCGAGGCTGCCCAAGACCCGCTCCGGGAAGATTCTGCGCGGCACGGTCCGGGCGATCGCCGACGGCCGGGACTACACCGTTCCGGCGACGATCGAGGACATCGGGGTCCTCGACGAGATCACCGCGTCCCTGCGGACGGGCGGCCGGTGACGTCCGTGGACCGGCCGGGCGTGGAGCTCTCGGCGCGCGGCGTCGAACTGGTGCTGCCGGGCGGCGGTGTGGCGCTGTCCGGGATCGACGTGCCGACGGTCGGGCCCGGGCGCGTGCTGGGTGTCGCGGGCGGCAGCGGCGCGGGCAAGACGCTGCTCCTCGAGGTCCTTGCGGGGCTGCGGGTGCCGCGCGCCGGGCGGGTGTCGGTGCGGACCGCCGTGGCCGACGGCGGGGCGAGGACGCCGCAGACGTTGCGGTACGGGTTCGTGCCGCAGGACGACATCGTGCACCGCGCGCTGCCACTGCGGACCGCCCTGGAGTACGCGGCCCGGTTGCGCGGCACCGACCCCGGCGATGTGCCCCTCGTACTTGCGGAGTTGGGGCTCGCGGAGGCGGCCGAACAGCCCGTGCGGACGCTCAGCGGAGGCCAGCGCAAGCGGGCGAGCATCGCGATCGAACTGCTCTCCCGTCCGCGGCTCCTCTTCCTCGACGAGCCGACGTCCGGACTCGATCCGCTCACCGGGGCGCAGCTGACGCAGCACCTCCTACGGCTCGCGGCGAGCGGCGTCACCGTCGTGTTCACCACGCACACGCCCGCCGATCTGCACCACTGCGACCAGGTGCTGTTCATCGCGCCGAACGGCAGACCCGGCCCCTGCGGCACCCCGGCCGAGCTGCTGCGGCTGTCGCCCGACGGGACGTTCGAGGCCCTGTACGCCGTGGAGGTGCCGACAGCGGACGGCGGGTCGCGGCACCAGCACGAACCGGCGGCGCCCGCCGCTCGCCCCCGCTTCTCCCCCGCCACCGGCCGCCTGCGCCAGTGGGCCGTCCTGACCGGCCGTGACCTGCGGCTGCTGCGGCACGACCGGCTGACCGCCGCCATCACCATCGGGTCGCCGCTCATCATCATCGCGATGTTCGCGCTGCTGTTCCGCCCCGGTGCCTTCGACCCCGGCGATCCGTCGCCCGCGGCCTCCGCGATGGTGCTGTTCTGGATCGCGTTCGGCGCCTTCTTCTTCGGGCTCGCCTATGGACTCCCGCAGATCTGCGGCGAGTTGGCGGTGGTGCGCAGGGAGCGCAGGACGGTACTGCGGTTGTGGCCCTATCTGCTGGCCAAGCTCACCGTCCTCGGGCCCGTCCTGCTCCTCGCGGACGCGCTGCTGCTCGTGGTGCTGCGCGCCCTCGACCGGCTGCCGAGCGCCGAACTCTCTGTCCACGCCTCGCTGTTCGTGACGACGGCGCTGGCGTCGTTCGCGGCGCTCGCGCTCGGCCTGTGCTGTTCGGCCCTGGTCTCCGAACCGAGCCAGGCGGCGCTGGTGCTGCCGCTGCTGTGCTTCCCTCAGGTGCTGTTCTCGGGGGCGTTCGTGCCGGTGCCCGGGATGGCCGCGGGCGGGCGGTGGATCAGTGTCGCGATGACCAACCGGTGGGCGTTCGAGGCCCTGGGCTCCGGGGCCGGTCTGGAGGAGCTGTGGCGGGGCGGCGGCGCGGAGGGCCGGGCGCTGCTCGACTCGTACGGGGAGACCTTCGGGCATCCGGCGTGGGTGGGCTGGGTGATCCTCGCCGGGTGCGCCGTGGCGCTGCTCGTCGTGGCGTGGCTGGTGCTGCGACGGCGCTGTCCCGCGTCGACCCACCGGCTCGGCGAGGCCCTCAGCACGTCAGACGGGGGGCCAGGTCGCCCCTGACCGGGGTGGCGGCGGCGAAGGTGGCGTACAGGAAATCGAGGAAGCCGTCGATGTCCTCGGTGACGTTCGCGATGCCGGGCGAGACGCGCACGGCGCCGCCGGAGGGCAGGCCGAGGCGCCGGATGTAGCCGTCGATGGTCTCGGCGCGCCACCGCTCCGTGCCGGTGCGCCGGAGCAGGCGCGGCGCGATGGTGAAGGCCTCTTCCCCCGCGCCCGGGTTGCAGAAGCAGCCGGTGCGGACCGAGATGCCCGCCGCGGCGCACTCGCGGGCCACGATCCGTTCGTCGACGACCTTGCCGCGGGTGTCCAGGACGTTCAGGGCGACCGTCCCGCCGCGCCCGGCGGTGCCGCGCGGGCCGTAGACGCGCACGAGCGGCCTGCCGCCCGGGTGCCGTAACTCGGCGAGTCCCCGCAGCAGGCGTCCGGTCAGCCGGTTCACGTGCGCGCCCACGGCTTCGGCGCCCACCTCGTCGTACCAGTCGAGTCCGGTGGTCACCTGCGGGACGGCGTGGAAGTCGGGGGTGCCGTCCTCGAAGGCGGCGGGGGCCTGCGCCATGCGGTGCCAGCGCGCCCGTGCGCTGACGACCTGGATCGTGCCGCCCGCGAACCAGGGGCGGCGCAGTCCGGCGAGCGCCTCGCGCCGGGCCACCAGGCTGCCCACGCCGGAGGGGTAGCCGAAGACCTTGTACCAGCTGGCGACCACGAAGTCCGCGGGCGTCCGGCGCAGGGACAGCTTGCCGGTCGGCAGGTACGCCGCCGCGTCGAGGAGCGTGTGCCATCCGGCCGCCCTGGCCCGCGCTGTCCACTCCAACGGATGCCGTACGCCGGTGAAGTTGCTCTGCGCCGGATAGCAGAACAGGCCTCGGCGCCGCCCGTCGAGTGCCCTGCGCACGGCCGCTCCGGAGACCCGCAGTTCGTCGCCCGTGAACGGTACGAGGCCGACCTTGGCGTGTGCGGCGCGCGCGAACTCCCGTACTCCGTTGACGGAGTTGTGGTTGTCCTGGGTGAGGAGCAGCGATGCCGAGCGGCGGTGGAACGGGTAGGCCTCGGCGACCAGTTTGACGGCCTGCGAGGCGTTGGCCGTGAACACCACCGTGTACTCGGCGGGATCCGCGTCGAGGAACCGCAGGACCCGCAGCCTGGCCTCCTCGATCAGCTCGGTCGACGCCGTGGACGCGGGGCTCTCGGTGTGCGGGTTGCCGAACGCCCGCCCGCTCAGCCGCGCGGCCTGCGCCCGCACGAGGCCGCGGGGCGCGGGTGCTGCGCCGGTGTGGTCCAGATAGATCTGCCGCGTCTCGTCGAGGTAGGCGAAGTCCGTCGCGCGCAGCCGCGCGAAGACGCCCTCGTCCGCTCCGATCTCCCCCACTCCGCCCCCGTCCCGCACGCGCGGCGCCCCGGCCGCGCGCGTCCGTCCGCCGCGCCTGCCCGCAGCGTCCGCCTTCCGTCCCCGCCTGTCCAGACGGCCCCGGGCGGTCGATGGTTGCGGGCACGGCGGGCCCGGGTGGTTCAGGAACCGGAGTGGATCTGCATCTTGAGGGCGTCGATGTTGCGGAAGCCCTTCGCCTCCACGTGGTCCCCCGAGCTCTCGCCGCGGATGCGCCGTCCGAACCACGGCACCAGGTACTCGCGCGCCCAGTGGATGTCGTCGCGGCGCACCTCCAGCGTGCCGCGCGGCGGCAGCGGGGGCCACGGCTGGTCGGGGTCGGCGGGCACGTCGAGTCCGAGGACCTGACCGGCCCGCAGCGCGACGCGCGTGTGGCCCTCGGCGGAGAGGTGCAGCCGGTCGCCGTCCCAGGCCCTGCGGTCCTGGACGGTCTTGAGGGACCACAGGTCGAGGACGGGGCAGCCGTAGCGGTCCGCGATGGCACGGACATGCATGTTGTACGTGGCGATCTTGCCGCGCAGGTGCTTGAGCACCGCGACGCCGCGGGTGTCGAAGCCGGTGGTCACCATGACCGTGCCGACCGCCGACGAGAGGTCGGCGACGGCGCGCTCGAACCGCTCGGCGACCTCGTCGGGGTCGGTGCCGGGCCGGATGATGTCGTTGCCCCCGGCGCAGAAGGTCACCAGGTCGGGGGCGAGCTCCTTGGCGCGCGGCAGCTGGTCCTCGACGATCTGGTCGAGGAGCTTGCCGCGGACGGCGAGGTTGGCGTACCGGAAGGTGTGCTCGGGCACCCGGTCGTCCAGCAGGACCGCGAGGCGGTCGGCCCAGCCGACGAAGGTTCCGTCGGGCGCCGGGTCGCCCACGCCTTCGGTGAAGCTGTCGCCGACCGCTGCGTAGGAGTTGATTACGCCGTTGTTGATGGGGTGATTGATGAAGGTTGTCGACTCTGCGCTCACGACGTCACATCCTTCACCTCCCTAAGTGACCTACGCCACCGTAGGGAGGGGTTGACGGTGCGTGAGATAAGCCACCGGTCAAGATTCACCCAATTTCGGAATAAGCCTCGGCTTCAACCATCGGCCTCTCTCCTGGTCGGCATACAGCCCTCCGATTGACATGCAGCCGTTCGGCTGCCCATTATGAAAGTGCAGCCGCCCGGCTGCATGACTGGGGGTGGCAGAAGGTGGACGCGGCGTTCAAGGCGCTGGCCGATCCGAGCCGACGGCAGCTGCTGGACCGGCTGCGGGACCGCAACGGACAGACCCTGCGGGAGCTGTGCGCGGGTCTGGACATGGCCAGGCAGTCGGTGAGCAAGCACCTCGCCGTACTGGAGGCCGCCGAGCTCGTGACCACGGTGCGGCAGGGGCGGGAGAAGCTGCACTACCTGAACGCCGCTCCGATCAACGCCATCGCCGAGCGATGGATCAACCGGTTCGACCGCGAACGGGCGCACGCCCTCGCGGACCTGAAGAGAGCATTGGAGCAACCGACCATGGGCAGCGACAGCACGACCTTCGTGTACACGACATACATCCGCACCACCCCGGAGCGGCTCTGGCAGGCCCTGACCGACCCGGCCTTCACCCGCCGGTACTGGGGCGTGGGCTTCGACACCGACTGGACACCGGGGTCGACGATGACCTGGACCGAGACGGGCGCCACCACGGAGGACCCCGAGCAGGTCGTCCTCGTCCACGAACCGCACCGCAGACTCGCCTACACCTGGCACACCTTCAGCACGCAGTGGGCCGAGGCCAACAACATCGACGAGGAGCTGCGCGCACGGCTCGCGAGCGAGCGCCGTTCGCGGGTCACCTTCGACCTGGAGCCCGAGGGCGATCAGGTGAAGCTGACCGTCACGCACGAGTTCGACGGAGCGGGCACGCTGCAGTCCATGTGCAGCCAGGGCTGGCCGGCCATCCTCTCCAGCCTCAAGACCCTCCTGGAGACCGGCGAACCCCTGGCCTGACGCGTCACGAGAGGGCCTCCGCCGGGACTTGATTGCCTCAGGAAGCCATGTCGTATCGTCGAAGACGCATCTACCGGCGAGCCGCGCCGGCGCAGAGCCCGAGGAGAGCCCGTGACGCAGGAGTCCCCGCCGACAGAGCTGGCAGCGCTGGTGGAGCTGTCGGAGCCCGACCTCGCCGGAGTGCGCAATTTCCGTGACGTGGGCGGCCTGCCGACCGTGGACGGCCGGCGCGTCCGCCGGGGCACGCTCTTCCGCAGCGGTCATCTGGCGCACGCCACCGCCGACGACGCCGCGTTCCTCTCCTCGCTGGGCCTGCACACGATCTTCGACTTCCGCAACGCCGCCGACCAGCGCCTCGAGGGGCCCGACGTCGAGCTGCCCGGCGTGCGGAACGTGAATCTGCCGCTGACCGACCCGGCCGACGGCGCCGAGTTCTGGAGGATGGTGCGCGACGGCGACCTCGACCAGCTGCGCTCGATCCTCTCCGACGGCAGGGCCGCCGACCGCATGGGCGCCGCGTACCGGGCGATCATCAAGGAGCGCACCGCCGAGCACAGCCAGGTCCTGCACGCGCTCGCCGAGGACAGCGTGCCGGCCCTGATGCACTGTGCGGCGGGCAAGGACCGCGCGGGCCTGTCCATAGCCGTCGCGCTCCTCGCCGTGGGCGTGGAGCGCGAGGCGATCGAGGCGGACTACCTCAAGTCGAACGTGAAGCACCGCCGCTACAAGGTGCACCGCTCGGACAGCTCGGCCGACGCGATGTCGCCCGAGGTCATGGAGCTCCTCGACCCTCTCTTCGACGCCCGCGCCGAGTACCTGGCGGCGGCATACGAGACCATCGAGGAGACCTGGGGCGACGTGGACACGTACCTCTCCGCGGGTCTGGAGCTCAGCCCCGAGACCCGCGAGCGGCTGCGCGAACGCCTCCTCGACTGAGCGGGGCGAGCGGGCGCTACTGGTTGTTCGCGCCCACTTCGAAGAGCAGGTAGAGGAAGGCCGCGAAGAGGTGGCCGACCGCCACATAGATGATCAGTCGGACCCAGAGCGCTCGGGGGAACTTCTCCTCCATGGTGTTGCGGGCGGGCCGCTCCGGCTGAACAGGGCCCTGCTGTTCCGGTTCCGTCATGTCGGGTCTCCCTGGGTGGGGCCGCCGAGGCACAGCGCGGTGGCGGGGCTCTGCAGCAGCGTGTGGACGAACAGGAGGTCGGCGCCGGCCGGGTCGGCGGCGGCGATCCGGTGCGGGGTCAGCGAGTCGAAGTGCGCGCTGTCCCCGGGCGCGAGGACGTGCACCGTGTCCCCCAGGTGCAGCCGCAGCCGCCCCTTCAGGACGTACAGCCACTCCTCGCCGGGGTGGACGCGCACGATGTCGCCCTGCGCCCCGTGCGGGACGTGGACGCGCAGTGCCTGCATGCCGCGGCCCGGGGCGCCCGCCTGCCAGTAGGTCCAGCCGCCCGCCGCGGTCGGTTCCATGTCCGGGGCGCGGACGACCGCGTCCCGGTCGGCGACCGTCTCGCCGAGCAGTTCCGAGACCGTCGTACCGTAGACCCGTGCGAGGGTGAGCAGCATCGGCAGGGAAGGCTGGCGCTGCCCGGTCTCCAGGCGGGAGAGATGGGCGGGCGACAGCCCGGCCGTGCGGGCCGCGGCCTCCAGGGTCAGGGAGGCGCGGCGGCGCAGTTCACGCAGCTGGGGCGCCACGGCGGGGAGCGCGTCGGCCGCCTCGGGCGGCTCGGCGGGCTCCTTGGGCTCGGCAGGGCTCATGGGTTGATTGAGCCAGAGCCTTGCCTCCCGGGCAACTTTCTTGCCCGAGAGGCAAAAGAGGTCCTCGAAGCGGGACTACCGGTTCGCGACCGCCTGCTTCACCAGGGTCCTGCCGAAGTCCCACATCAGCCCGCCGCCGCTGTGTGCGTCCTCCATCACGGCGGTGAAGGCGTCCACGAAGCGGTCCACCTCCCGCTCCCCCACGGTCAGCGGCGGGATCAGCTTGATGACCTCCAGGTGGTCCCCGGAGACCTGGGTGAGGATGCGGTGCTTCTGCAGCAGGGGTACGACGACCATCTGCGCGAAGAGCCCCTTGCGGGCCGCCTGCAGCATCGTCCAACGGCCGCGCAGCTTGAGCGACTTGGGGCGCCCGAACTCGATGCCGACCATCAGGCCGCGGCCGCGCACCTCGCTCAGCAGCTCGTAGCGGTCGACGAGGGCGGCGAGCCGCGACTTGAGCGACTCCCCTGTCACCCGCGCGTTCTCGACGACCTTCTCGTCCTCCATCACGGCGAGGACGGCGAGCCCCGCCGCCATGGCCTGCGCGTTGGAGCCGAAGCTCGCCGAGTGCACGAGCACCCGGTCCATCGAGGAGTAGACCTTCTTGAAGATCCAGTCCTTGCCGAGCGTCGCGCCGACCGGCACATAGCCGCCCGACAGCGCCTTGGCGACGCAGACCAGGTCGGGCTCGACGCCCTCCTCGTGCTGGTAGGCGTAGAAGTCGCCGGTCCTGCCGAGGCCGGTCTGCACCTCGTCGGCGATCAGCAGCGCCTTGTGGCGGTGCAGCAGCTCCTGGGCGGCGCGCAGATATCCCGGCGGGGTCTCGTGCACGCCCTTGCCCTGGATGGGCTCGACGATCAGCCCGGCGACGTCGCCCTTCTTCAGCTCCGCGCGCAGCGCGTCCAGGTCGCCGAGCGGGACCGCGGTGTCGGGCAGCAGCGGCGCGAACCCGTCGCGGAAGCCGTCCTCGCCGTTGACGGAGAGAGAGCCCGTGGTGAGCCCATGGAAGGCGTGCGCGCAGTAGAGCACCCGCGGCTTCCCGGTCGCGTAGCGGGCGAACTTCAGCGCCGTCTCGACAGCTTCGGTGCCGCTGTTGCCGAAGAAGACCCGCTCCAGGTGCGGGCTGTGCGCGAGCAGTCGCTCGGCGAGCAGGCCCGGCAGCGGCTGGCAGTCGAAGCGGGTGAGGTCGGCGAGCGAGGCGTCGAGGACGTCGTGCAGTGCCTTGCGTACGACAGGGTGGTGCCGGCCGAGACCCATGACCCCGAAGCCCGCGAGCATGTCGAGGTAGTCGTTGCCCTCCGCGTCCCAGAAGTACGCGCCCTCGGCCCGCTCGTAGACCTTGTCGAAGCCGATGGTGTGCAGCATGCGGGGCAGTTGGTGGTTGAGGTGCCGGGCGTGCAGTTCGTACCGTTCGGCGCCCCGCTCGGCGAGAAGTCTGCCGAGGTCGAACTCCTTGGTCATACGCTGTACTCCTTGCCTGGACCCTGCTGGTGCGTGCCCTGGCCGGCGGTCAGCGTGGCGCTGATGCGGCCGGCGATCTCGACGGGGGTGAGCCCCAGATCCGCGAGGACCTCGCCGCGCTTGGCGTGCGCGAGGAACTGCTCGGGAATGCCGAACCGCCGTACCGGTACGTCGACTTCGGCCTCGCCGAGCGCGAGCGCCACCGCGGCGCCGACCCCGGCGGAGCGGCTGTTGTCCTCGACGACCGCGACGAGGCGGTGCCGGGCGGCGAGGCCGGGCAGCTCCGGGTCCACGGGCTTGACCCAGCGCGGGTCGACGACGGTGCAGCGCAGACCGCGCTCCCGGAGCAGTTCGGCGGCCTGCAGACAGACCGGCGCCATCACCCCGACGGCGACGAACAGCACGTCGGCGTCCGGCTCCTGGAGCAGCACGTCCAGGCCGCCGATCCGGTCCACGGCGGGGATCGCGGGCCCCACCGACTCCTTGGGGAACCGCAGGAGCGTCGGCGCGTCGTCCACGGCGACCGCTTCCCGCAGCTGCGCCCGAAGTTGGTCGGCGTCGCGCGGCGCGGCGATCCGCAGCCCCGGCACGACCTGGAGGATCGACATGTCCCACATGCCGTTGTGCGAGGCGCCGTCGACGCCGGTCACCCCGGCCCGGTCGAGCACGAAGGTGACCCCGCACCGGTGCAGCGCGACGTCCATGAGGAGCTGGTCGAAGGCGCGGTTGAGGAACGTGGCGTACACCGCGACGACGGGGTGCAGTCCGCCCGTGGCGAGCCCGGCGGCCGACACGGCGGCGTGCTGCTCGGCGATGCCGACGTCCCACACCCGGTCGGGGTAGGCCTCCGCGAACTTCGTCAGGCCGACGGGCCCCAGCATGGCCGCGGTGATGGCGACGACGTCGTCGCGCTCGGCGCCGATGCGGACGATCTCGTCGCCGAACACGGAGGTCCAGGACGGGCCGTTGGACGGCGCGAGCGGCTCGCAGGTGAGCGGGTCCATGACGCCGACGGTGTGGAAGCGGTCCGCCTCGTCGGCGAGCGCCGGTTCGTAACCGCGGCCCTTCTCGGTGAGGCAGTGGACGAGCACGGGGCCGTGGAAGCGTTTCGCACGCCGCAGGGCCGACTCGACGGCCCCGATGTCGTGCCCGTCGATCGGCCCGACGTACTTGAGCCCGAGGTCCTCGAACATGCCCTGCGGGGCGAACGCGTCCTTGAACCCCTTCTTGGCGCCGTGCAGCGACTCGTACAGCGTCTGCCCGACGACGGGTGTGCGCTGGAGGATGTCCTTGCCCCAGGCAAGGACACGCTCGTAGCTGTCGGTCGTGCGCAGGGTCGCGAGGTGGTTGGCGAGGCCGCCGATGGTCGGCGCGTACGAGCGTTCGTTGTCGTTGACGACGATGATCAGCGGCCGGTTCTTCGCGGCCGCGATGTTGTTCAGCGCCTCCCAGGCCATGCCGCCCGTGAGCGCGCCGTCACCGATGACGGCGACGACGTGCCCCCGCTCGCCGAGCACTTGGCGCGCCTTGGCGAGGCCGTCCGCCCAGCCGAGCGCGGTCGAGGCGTGGCTGTTCTCGACGATGTCGTGCTCGGACTCCTCGCGCGAGGGGTAGCCGGAGAGGCCGCCCTTGCCGCGGAGCTTGGAGAAGTCCTTGCGTCCGGTGAGCAGCTTGTGCACGTAGCTCTGGTGGCCGGTGTCCCACACGAGCCGGTCGACCGGCGACTCGAAGACGCGGTGCAGGGCGATGGAGAGCTCCACCACCCCCAGATTGGGGCCGAGATGGCCGCCCGTCCTGGCGACCGCGTGCACCAGGAACTCCCTGATCTCCCCTGCCAGTTCGTCGAGCTGGGCCCCGGAAAGTCCCTTCAGGTCCCGCGGCTCCCGGATGGTGTCCAGAATGGTCATGCTCGAGCCCCCTCTCTCGTCGGCGCCCCGGAGGCCCGGGATACGGGCCTCCGGGGCTCACTGCGTCACCCGCGGTTTCCGGAGACCGTCTCGCGGGCCGCGCGGATGGACTCCTTGAGGGAGCCCATGGTGGCGAGGACGGCGGTCGGTTCGTAGCCGCAGTGCGCCATGCAGTTGGCGCAGCGCGGGTCCTTGCCGCGGCCGTACTTGCTCCAGTCGGTCTCCTCGATGAGCTGGCGGTACGTGGGGACGTACCCGTCGCTCATCAGGTAGCAGGGACGCTGCCAGCCGAAGAGCGAGTAGTTCGGGATCGCCCACGCGGTGCACGGGAAGTCCGCCTTGCCCTCCAGGAAGTCCAGGAAGAGCGGTGAGTGGTTGAGCCGCCAGCGCAGCCGGTTGCCGCCCGCGAAGGCCTTCTTGAAGAGCTCGCGGGTCTGCTCGACGCCGAGGAAGTGCTCCTGGTCGGGCGCCTTCTCGTAGGCGTAGGCGGGCGACAGCATCATCTCGTCGACCTTCAGGTCGTCGTTGAGGAAGTTCAGGACCTCGATGATGGTCTGCGGGGTGTCGGTGTTGAAGAACGTCGAATTGGTGGTGACCCGGAAGCCGCGCTTCTTGGCCTCCTTGATGGCGGCGACGGCCTCGTCGAAGACGCCTTCCTTCGCGACGGACTCGTCGTGCCGCTCCCGCATTCCGTCGATGTGCACGGCGAACGCGAAGTACGGCGAGGGCTTGAACTTCTCGATCTTCTTGCGCAGCAGCATGGCGTTGGTGCAGAGGAAGACGTACTTCTTCTTCGCCACCAACTGCCGCACGATCTCGTCGATCTGAGGGTGCATCAGCGGCTCGCCACCGGCGATGGACACCATCGGGGCGCCGGACTCCAGGACGGCTCCCACGGCTTGGGCCACCGGCATGCGCTGCTTGAGCACGCCGGCCGGATGCTGGATCTTCCCGCAGCCCTCGCACTTCAGGTTGCAGGCGAAGAGCGGCTCCAATTCGACGATCAGCGGAAACTTGTCGCGCTTGCGCAGCTTCTGTTCAAAGAGATACGTAGCGACCTTGATGGACTGACGAAGCGGCATGGCCATCTGGCTCACCTCCGAGGGAGCAGCGAAGAACGGTGCCATTCAAAGAAAGCGGGGAGCACGGCACGAAGAACACGGAAAGCTGATATTCCACCGCGCACCGTGCCGATGCGGACGAGTTCGTGCTGTGGGGCGTCCACGACCACCCGGACGGCCGCAACGGGCCGCTGACCGGTGCGTACGGCGCTGTGGAGCGTCGCGGCGGACTCCATGTCCACGGCGATCGCGCCCGTGGCCAGGAGGGCGCCGCGCTCGGGGCCGCGGACGACGTGGTCGGAGCCGGTGAGCGGTCCGGTGTGCACGGTGCGGCCGGGCACGGCCCGCACCAGCTCCTCGACCAGCAGCCCGGTTCCCGTGCAGGGCGTGCTGCCGCGCGTGTCCCTGGTCTCCTCGGCGACGACGAGGTCACCGGGGTGCATGCCGGGGGCGAGTCCGGCGCAGAAGCCGGTGGCCAGTACGGCCGCGTCGCGCAGGGTGTGCTTCCCGAGCGCACCGGTGACGGCGCGCTCGGCGTTCTTGGGGCCCATGCCGGTGCGCAGCACGGTCATGTCTCCCGGCGCGCCCTTGCGGTCGCCGGTGCGCAGGGCGAGGTGCTCGATGCCGAGCGCGCAGGCGATCAGCAGGGGGGCGGGGCCCGGCCGCTGGGCCGGGTTCCGGTCCATCAGCTGCCCTTGGCGGGGCGGGCGTCGGAGCCGCCGGCGAAGGGCTCCCCGTTGATGTACCTGCCGAGGGCGGTGAGCGGGAACACCTGCCGGTAGAGGTGGTAGTTGATGGAGAAGTCCCAGGGGAAGCCGGTGCCGGTGAAGTACGGCTCGTCCCACGAACCGTCCGCGCGCTGCGCCTCGACGAGCCAGGCGATGCCCCGCTCCGTCGACTTCGCCTCGCGCTCGCCCGCCGACAGCAGGGCCAGCAGCGCCCACGCGGTCTGCGACGCCGACGACGTGCCGTGTCCCACCCAGCCCCGGTCGCGGTAGGAGCGCAGGTCCTCGCCCCAGCCGCCGTCGTCGTTCTGCACCGACTCGACCCACCGCACAGCGCGCCGGATCGCCGGGTGCGATGCGGGCAGCCCGGCGGTGACCAGGGCGGGCACCACCGACCCCGTGCCATAGATGTAGTTGACGCCCCAGCGCCCGAACCAGGCGCCGTTCTCCTCCTGTTCGGCGAGGAGCCAGTCGATGCCGCGCCGGGTGCGCGGGTCGCGGGACTTGCCCTCGACGGCGAGCATCTCCACGACGTGGCCCGTGACGTCGGCGGACGGCGGGTCGATGACCTCGCCGAAGTCGCAGAACGGCAGCCGGTTGGGGAAGGGGCTCGTGTTGTCGACGTCGAAGGCGCCCCAGGCGCCGTTCTTCGACTGCATGCCGAGGTTCCAGCGCACCCCGCGGTCGATGGCGTTCTCCAGGCGCGCCTTGTCGGGGTGCGCGACCCGGCGCAGCGCGAGGGCGACCTCGGCGGTGTCGTCGATGTCGGGGTAGTTGTCGTTGTGGAACTCGAACGCCCAGCCGCCGGGCGTGAGGCCGGGCCTGCGCACCGACCAGTCGCCGGGGCGCACGATCTGCTCGCCGAGCATCCAGTCGGCGGCCTTGACCAACTGCGGGTGGTCGGCGGGCACTCCGGCGTCCGCGAGCGCGATCGTCGCCAGACAGGTGTCCCACACGGGCGACTGGCAGGCCTCGATCATCCGGGAGCCGTCCTCGCGCCACACGGCGAACCGGTCGAGGGAGGCGAGCCCGGCCTTCAGGACGGGGTGGTCCAGGTCGTAGCCGAGCAGGTGCAGCGCGATGACGGAGTAGACGGCGGGCGGCTGGATCCCACCCCAGCAGCCGTCGTTCTCCTGCCGCTCGATGATCCAGCGGGCGGCGCTGTTCATCGCGGCCCTGCGCAGCGGGCGCGGCGCGACCTTGTGGTAGACGTGCAGCGCCTTGTCGAGCCGTTGGAAGACACCGTCCCAACTCGCCACGGGGGCGAGGGGCTTGGTGGGGTTCGGCACGCGCGCGTCGGTGTGCAGCTCGTCCAGGGCGAACGGCGCGGGGCGCACGGGCCGCTTGGCCGACACGATGGTGAGCGGCACTATCGTCTGCCGCGCCCAGCAGCCGAAGTCGTAGATGTTGAGCGGCACCCACTTGGGGAAGTAGATGAGCTCCGGCGGGAGTTCGGGCAGGTCGTCCCACTTCCACCAGCCGAAGAGGGCGAGCCAGATCCGGGTGAAGACGCGGGCCTCGGCGATGCCGCCCCGGTCGCGGATCCACGCGGAGGCCTTCGCCATGTGGGCCTCGTCGGGCCGGTCGCCGGCCAGGCGCAGCGCGACGTACGCCTCGATGGTGGTGGAGAGTTCGCCGGGGCCGCCGAAGAACGTGGCCCAGGTGCCGTCGTCGCGCTGCTCGCCGCGGATGAAGAGCGCGGCGGCGCGCGTGGTGTCCTCGTCCCGGATCCCGAGGAACTGCCGCAGGAGGAGGTCCTCGGCGTCCATGGTCACATTGGTCTCGAGGTCGCCCTTCCACCAGCCTTCGGCGTCCTGCCGGGCGAGCAGGAAGTCCGTGGAGCGCCGCATGGCGCGCGCGGCGGCCTCGTGGGGGCCTGCCGCGGTCGTATGGATCAGGTCGACGGGTTCGGTGGACTGGCTGGCCGAGGCTGCGCGGGGCGTGGCCGCTCCGGTGCTTCCGTCGGTCGTCGCTGTCATGGCTTCCCCTTCGTGCAGTGCGGTGGCTACGTCTGCTGTGGGTCCGCCGTCGGCCGACGCGTCACGCCGGCCGGCGACTGCCTGTGGGTCCGGGGGTCTCCCCCCGGATCACCCGGATATCCGCGCGATAATGATCATCTCTCTCGTACGACGACGAAGTCGGCGAGCGCGACGAGCTGCGCCCGGACACGGTCCGGCATCTGGACGTGGTCCAGCGCCTCGATGGCGACGGCGTGCTGGCGCCGGGCCTCCTTGGCGGTCCACTCGCGGCCGCCCGCCTCCTCGATGAGGGCGGCGCGCGCGGCGAACTCGTCCTCGGAGAAGTTCTCGAAGTCGCTGCTCTTGGAGTCGGCGGTGAGCAGCTCGCCGAGCCGCTCGGACGCGGGGCCGCCCGCGGCCAGGGCGGCCACCACGGGCAGCGACTTCTTGCGCTGGCGCAGATCGCTCCACGTCTGCTTGCCGGTGGCCTCCGGGTCGCCCCAGATGCCGAGCAGATCGTCCACGGCCTGGAAGGCGAGGCCGAGGTGGTACCCGTACTTCTCCAGGGTGTCCGCGGTGTGGTCGTCCGCGCCGCCGAGGACGGCACCGATGGAGACCGCGCAGGCGAGCAGGGCGCCGGTCTTCTTGCCCTCCATCTCCAGGCACTCCTCGACGGTGACCCGGTCGCGGTGCTCGTAGCTGATGTCCTGGGCCTGGCCGTCGATCAGCGCGCGGGTGGCGGTGATGAGGCGGCGGGTGGCGCGGCCCGCCTCGACGGTGCCGAGTTCGAGGAGGATCTCGTTGCCGAGTGCGAAGAGGGCGTCGCCGACGAGGATGGCCTGCGCGGGGCCGTGCACCTTCCACACGGTGTCGCGGTGGCGGCGCTGCTCGTCGCCGTCCATCAGATCGTCGTGCAGCAGTGAGAAGTTGTGCACGAGTTCGACGGCGACCGCGCCGGGGACGCCGACCTCGGGGGGCGCGCCTGCGGCCTCGGCGGAGAGCAGGGCGAGCGCGGGACGCACCGCCTTGCCGCCGTCGCCGTCGGAGGGGTTGCCCTCCGCGTCGATCCAGCCGAAGTGGTAGGCGGCCACGGTGTCCATGGGCGGCGCGAGACGGTCCACCGCGGCCCGCAGCACCGGGGTGGCCAGCGTCCTTCCTTGCTCGAGCAGTGAGGTCACGTCCACCGTGTCGGCAGCCGTTTTCTCGGCCGAGGGCACAGTCGGCACAGTTTCTCCTCTTGTTCCGGTGCTGTTTCGCTGGGGACCTGACCCCAGAAGGTCGAGCTTCACGCCGCCGCCTCCTCGAATGCGAAGAGGTGATCACGGGGGCGGTCGAGGGTGGAGAGGGCGGCTTCGGCCGCGCTGATGCCGCTGCGCACGGCGCTCTCCATGGTCGCGGGCCACCCGGTGGCGGTCCACGCGCCCGCGAGGTAGAGGCCGCGGGCCTTGGTGCGGGCGCCGGGGCGGAGCCTGCCGACACCGGGGGTGGGCGCGAAGGTCGCGGTGCGCTCGCGGGTGACGAAGAAGTCCCGCACCCCGGCGCCGTGCGCCGCGGGCAGCAGCCGCTCCAGCTCGGGCAGATAGCGCTCTCGCAGGGCGGCGACGGGTGCGTCGATCTCGTCCTGCGCGACCGACTGCGAGAGCGCCAGGTACTGCCCGTCGGTCAGTCCGGAGGCCTCGGTCCGGTCGAAGACCCACTGCACGGGCGTGCCGAGGGCGGCGAAGAACGGCCGCTTCAGCACCTTCCTGTCGTACACGACGTGGATGTTCAGGATCGGCGCGGTGTCGATGTCGAGCAGCCGGTCGGGCTGGTCGAGGGCGCCATCGGGGAGGAGGTCGTGCGTCTCGTGCTGCGGCACGGCGAGCACGACGGTCTGTGCCTCGATGGTCTCGCCGGGAACCTCCACGCACCAACCGCCGTTGTCCGTACGGGAGATGGAGGTGACGCGTGCCTTTAGTTCCGTACGCACTCCCGCGGCGTCGAGCGCCTTGCGGGCCAGTGTGTCGTGCAGATCACCGAGGGGCACCCGGGCCCAGCCGATGTCGGCGGCGCCCGGTTCGGAGAGCAGCCCGGTCTTGAACACCATCGCGGCGAGCCCCAGGGAGGCGTCGCCCGCGCGGGCGTTGAGCGTCGCGACGCCCACGAGGTCCCAGAGCGCCTCGATGGCGCGCGCGGACTGACCGTTCCTGGCCAGCCAGCTGCCGAAGTCCTGGCCGTCGAGGACGGGGTCGGCCGGGTCGAGTCCCTTGAGGGCGAGCGCCGCGCGGCCCACCTTGGCGCGCTCGGCGACCGACAGATGAGGGTAGGTGGCGAGGCTCGCCGCGAGGTGCAGCGGCACGGGGAGCGCGGTGCGCCTGAGGCGTCCGAGCCGGTTGCGGTCCGCGTCGAGGACGGGCACGTCGAGACGTTCCTGCACGGGTGCGAGGTGGGTGCCTTCGATGCGGTCGAGGAACCAGCGGTAGGCGGTGCAGCAGCGCAGGTACACGTGCTGACCGTTGTCGACGGTCAGGGCCCCGCGCTGGAAGGAGAACGCGAGCCCGCCGAGCCGGGGCCGTCCTTCGAGGAGCGTCACGCGCAGGCCCGCGTCGGCGAGCGCGAGCGCCGTGGTGATGCCCGCGAGGCCGCCGCCGACCACCACGGCGGCCGCCCCTGCGGAGCGGCCTTCGGCGTCCTCGGTCAGCCCCTCGGGCTGCATGTCTTTCCTCGTCATGCACCCACCCCTTCGGCCGTTGCAGTCTGGGACGCGACCTTGGAGCGGAGGGTTGCCCGCCGCTTTGCGAACGTTGTCCCAACTGCCCCACGATCGATCCGGATGCGCATCACACACGCCTCCGGACGGTCTGTCGTGACACGTTCCGCGCGTCGAGACCGGACAGTCCGCGCACGGCGACGTACGCCTTCTCGCGCCCGGGGAGCGAGACACGGCCGCGCAGCACCGCTTCCGGCTCCCGCTCGATGCGGTCGAGGAGGCGGCGGTAGATGCCGGCCATGGCGGCCACGCAGGCGCCGCTGCGCCGGTCCAGCATGGGCAGCAGGCGGTAGCCCTCGGCGAACAGGGCCCTCGCGCGGCGCACCTCGAAGTGGACGAGGCCCGCGAAGTCGGCTCCGGCGGGCGGCTCGGAGCCCGAGAACCCGGCGGAGCAGCCGAACTTGGCGAGATCGTCGGCGGGCAGATAGGTCCGTCCGTCCAGGGCGTCCTCGCGAACGTCCCGGAGAATGTTGGTCAGTTGGAGCGCGAGACCGAGCGTGTCGGCGTACTCGGGCGCGCGCTCGGCGTGGAGCGCCCCCCGTTCGGTGCCGAACACCCCGAGCGAGAGCCGCCCGATGGCCCCGGCGACGCAGCGGCAGTAGACCTTGAGGTCCTCCCACGTCTCGTACGTCTCACCGCGTACGTCCATGAGGACACCGTCGATGAGTTCGTCGAGGCCTTCCATGGGGATCGGGAAGTGCGCGGCGGCGTGGCCGAGGGCGACCGCCACGGGGTCGGTGTCGTCCTCCCGCACCTCGCCCGCGCGGATCCGCGCGACCGTCGCACGGGTGTCGTCGAGCCGCTGCGCCTTGACGTCCGGGGCGAGCTCGCCGTCGCCGATGTCGTCGACGCGCCGGGAGAGTGCGTAGAGCGCGGACATCGCCCGGCGCTTGGGCGTCGGCAGCAGTCTGATGCCGTACGCGAAGTTGCGCGCCTGTCGGCCGGTGACGGCCTCGCAGTAGCTGTACGCGGCGAGCACCGACGCGGATACGTGCTGATCCGACTCCACGGCCCGGCTCACCCCTCTCCTCGCAGAACTGCACCCGTCTCGCGCAGCAGGCGCGGCTTGGTCGGCTTGGGCGGGCCGGGCAGGACGTCGTACCCGGCGCTGACGATCGCCCGGGCGGCCGCCCTCCCTCCTGCCACGAACCCGGCCAGCAGCAGCTTCAGCCTGCCGTGGACGCTACCCACCAGGGGGGTGCCTTCATTCAGCAGGCCCCCGGCGCGTTCCACTTCGAATGCGACCAGCGCGCGCACCGACGCGCCCGCTGTCGGCAGGGCCAGATCTGACTCACTCACATGGAACCGCTTCATGTCCTCGACAGGCAGATAGATGCGGCCGCGCCGCAGGTCTTCGGCGACGTCCTGGATGTGCTCGACGATCTGCAGGCCGGTGCAGACGGCGTCCGAGCGGCGGACGCGCTCCGGGGTCTCCGTCCCCGTGATGGCCAGGACGAGACGGCCGATGGGATTGGCGGAGAGCGCACAGTACGCGACGAGGTCGTCGTACGTCTCGTAGCGCGTGATGATCTGGTCCTGGCGGTTGGCCTCGATCAGGTCCAGGAAGGGGGCGGCCGTCAGGGTGCCGCGCTCGGCGGCCGGGCGCAGCGCCCGCACCAGCGGGTGGCCGGGCTCGGCACCGGCGAAGACCTTGTCCAGGTCGGCGGCGACGGCGTCGAGGAGCGGCCGCGGGTCGTCCGTGTCGGCGTCGAGGCCGAGCGTGCGGGCGTGGCGGGCGCCGGGGGCCAGGTCGCCGTCGCCGATGTCGTCGATGAGACGGACGACGCCGTAGACGGCCATGAGGTCGTCGCGCCAGGCACGGGGAAGGAAGAAGGGCGCGACGGGGAAGTTCTCGTCCGCGGCCTTGGCGAGGACGGCGGAAGCATCGCGGAGCTGGAGATCATCCGTAGCCATTGCCGTCACATCTCCCGTTCTACACTGCCGACCCAATACATCCTATTTCGGACACGCCGCTCGGCTCTCTCCGAGGTGGGCCGTCCTCCGAAGCGGGACACCGCGCGATATCGCCCCACTTGCCGCGAATCAGCACCTGTACAGCTTACGTTGTACAACCCAACACGCATCGTCGGGGTGTTCGGCGCATCACAACAACACACCGATTGGCGTCAATCTTCCTTCGCCTGCGGTGAGTTGAGGGGACCGAGGGGCCCCTGGGACACCATGTCACGACAGTGCCCCGCCGGGCTCGTCCCGGCGGGGCACCACTATCGAACGGGTGTTCCCCGTGGCTCGATCGGGCTACTTGCCCGTGAACTTCTCGTACTCCTTTATGACCTCGTCGGTCGGCCCGTCCATGCGCAGCTCGCCGCGTTCCAGCCACAGCACGCGGTCGCACGTGTCGCGGATCGACTTGTTGTTGTGGCTGACCAGGAAGACCGTGCCGGCCGACTTGCGCAGCTCCCGGATGCGGGCTTCCGACCGCTTCTGGAACTTGCGGTCGCCGGTGGCCAGGGCCTCGTCGATCATCAGGACGTCGTGGTCCTTGGCCGCCGCGATGGAGAAGCGGAGGCGGGCCGCCATGCCGGAGGAGTAGGTGCGCATCGGAAGGGTGATGAAGTCGCCCTTCTCGTTGATCCCCGAGAAGTCGACGATCTCCTGGTAGCGCTCCCGGATCTGCTCGCGGGACATGCCCATCGCGAGCCCGCCGAGAATGACGTTGCGCTCACCCGTCAGGTCGTTCATCAGGGCCGCGTTGACGCCGAGCAGCGAGGGCTGGCCGTCGGTGTAGACCTTGCCCTTCTCGGCGGGGAGCAGGCCGGCGATGGCACGGAGCAGGGTGGACTTGCCGGAACCGTTGGAGCCGATGAGGCCGATGGCCTCGCCGCGGTAGGAGGTGAAGCTGACGCCGCGCACGGCGTGCACCTTGCGTACGCCGCGCTCCTCGCCGCGCTTGAGCATGCGGCTGAGCGCGGAGGTGGCGCTGCCCTTGCCGGTCTTCGCACCGTTGACGCGGTAGACGATGTGCAGCTCGTCGGCGATGACGGTGGGGATGTTCGACTTGTCGGGGTTCTTGTCTTCGTCAGCCACGGCCGTAACGCTCCTCAGCCTTCCAGAAGTACACGAATCCGACCGCACCGATCACCACGGCCCAGCCGACCGCGAAGGCCCACACGTGCGGCGGCAGGTACGAGGAGTCGTACTTGTCGATCATGGCGAAGCGGATCAGGTCCATGTAGATGGAGGCCGGATTCCACTGGAGCACGTCCCCGACCCAGGCGGGCACGTCCTTCTTGGTCGCGAGCATCGCGGGGATGCTGAACATGACGCCCGAGGCGTACATCCAGGTCCGCATCACGAACGGCATGAGCTGTGCCAGGTCGGGCGTCTTGCTGCCCATCCGGGCGAAGATCAGCGCCAGTCCCATGTTGAAGACGAACTGCAGCACCAGCGCGGGCAGGACGAGCAGCCAGGACAGGGCGGGGAAGATCCCGAAAGCGCACATGATCACGACGAGCACGATCATCGAGAAGAGCAGCTGCTGGAGCTGCTGGAGCGCGAAGGAGATCGGCAGCGAGGCCCGCGGGAAGTGCAGGGCTCTCACCAGACCGAGGTTCCCGGAGATCGCCCGCACGCCCGCCATGACCGAGCTCTGCGTGAACGTGAAGACGAAGACACCCGTCACCAGGAACGGCACGTAGATCTCGTGCGGGATGCCCTCACGGGCGCCGAGCAGCAGCCCGAAGATGAAGAAGTAGACCGCCGCGTTCAGCAGCGGCGTCGCCACCTGCCACAGCTGGCCGAGCTTGGCCTGGCTGTACTGGGCGGTCAGCTTCGCCTGGGAGAAGGCGAGGATGAAGTGGCGCCGTCCCCAGAGCTGGCGGACGTACTCGAAAAGTCCGGGGCGGGCGCCGCTGACGGTCAGACCGTACTTGGCGGCGAGTTCGGCCCGGGAGAGCCCGTCATCGGGCGACGGAGTCGACGGCGATGTCACCGCGACCCCGCCGTCATGCGTTGTCTCACTCACGAGTGGAAACTTTCGTCTTCGAAAAGCGCAGCCGGTCGGGCGTAGGCGTGGGCCAGGGACCGGGGTATGGCCCGAATGCTCTCAGACCCGAGCTTGTCAGATGACGGGAGGTCGGCCCAGTCGGGTCAGCCGCCACACCGTACGCCACTTCATGGGCCTGCGAGGCCCGCAGGGCGTGGTCCAGCCCTCCTTGAAGCCGCCGAACCAGGCCTTGAGGGCCGGGCCCGAGGGGCGTCGGGCGAGGGTGAGGAGCATCCAGACACCGAGGTAGACCGGGACCAGCGGCGCGGGGAGGTTGCGACGGGCCAGCCAGACGCGGTTGCGGGCCACCATCCGGTGGTAGACCGCGTGCCGCGAGGGGGCCGTCGTGGGGTGGAAGAGGACCATGTCGGAGCGGTAGTCGATCATCCAGCCCGCGTCGAGCGCGCGCCAGGCGAGGTCGGTCTCCTCATGGGCGTAGAAGAACTCGCCGGGCAGGCCGCCGACCTCCGCAAGGACCTTCGTGCGGACGGCGTTGGCGCCGCCGAGGAAGGTCGTCACGCGCGAGGAGCGCATCGGGTCGGAGGCCCGCAGCCGCGGCACGTGGCGACGCTGGGTCTCCCCCGTGTCCGGGTCCGCGATGCGGAAGCTGATGATGCCGAGCTCCGGGTCGGCGGCGAACGCCTCGCGGCACAGCCGCGCCGTGTCCAGGGTGGCGAGCAGGCCGTCGTCGTCCAGGAAGAGCAGGATGTCGACGTCGGTGCCGCCCGGCCCGAACGCCTCGATGCCGACGTTGCGGCCGCCGGGGATGCCGAGGTTCTCGGGCAGCTCGACGGTGCGTACGCCTGCGGGGACCTCGGGCACCGGGGCACCGTTGCCGACCACGACCACCTCGACCGGGTCGCCCTCCTGCTTGGCGACCGAGTCGAGGAGGGCACGCAGCTCCTGCGGCCGGTTGCCCATCGTGATGATGACGGCGCCGACCTTCAGCTTCTCCGGCGCGGGGCTCAGGGTGCTCACTTCAACCTGCTCGATACGAGGATGGACACGAGGTGGAGCAGGGTCTGCAGCATCGCGATGCCCGCGAGCACCGCCACACCGAGGCGCGAGAAGAACAGGTCGCCGCGCGCCTGGTCGACGAACGCGATGACGAGGATCAGCAGGGAGGCCTCGACCCCGAGGATGAGCCGGTGGAACTTCAGCGCGGCGGCGGCCCTGCGGGCCAGCGCCATGCCGGAGGAGCGCGGCTCGGCCGCCGACTCCTTGACCGGCTCCTTGCCCGTCTGGTGACGGGCGACGCCGACGAGGTCGGTCTCGGCCTTGATCAGGATCGCACCGAGCGCGGCCAGGGTGCCCAGGAAGGCCCACAGCCAGTCGATGCGTCCCGAGCCCCATATGTCGGCGGCGCGCAGACCGAAGCCGACCAGGACCGCGGCGTCGCACAGGTAGGCGGCGACCCGGTCCAGGTAGACCCCGGCCATCGAGTACTGCTTCTTCCAGCGGGCGATCTCGCCGTCCACGCAGTCGAGCAGCAGGTAGAGCTGGACCGCGACCACGCCGAGGACGGCGCCCGTGATGCCGGGCACCAGCAGGGCCGGGGCGGCGAGGGCGCCGGCGACGGTCATCACGTAGGTCAGCTGGTTGGGCGTGACCCGCGTGTTCACCAGGTGCCGGTCGATGCGGAGGGAGACCTCGCGCATGTAGAGCCGGCCGGCCCAGTGTTCGCCGCTGCGCCGGTCCTTCACCCCCGGGGGGTGAACAACCGGGCGGAGCTCAGCTACCGATGGCTTTTGCATAGTCGGCGTATGCGTCCCTGATCTGGTCGGTGGACAGGTCGAGGTGTTCGAGGATCGTGTAGCGGCCCGGGCGGGTCTGCGGAGCGAACTCCACGACCTTCACGAACTCGTCCACGGTGAATCCGATCTCCTCCGGCAGCACGGGCAGGCCGTGGCGGCGCAGCACCTGGGCCATGAACGCCGACTCCTCGTGGGCACCCCGCAGGTGCATCGCGAAGGCCGCGCCCAGGCCGCACTGCTCGCCGTGGCTGGCGGCGCGCTTGGGGAAGAGCAGGTCGAAGGCGTGGTTGATCTCGTGGCAGGCGCCGGACGCCGGGCGGGAGTCGCCCGAGATCGACATGGCGATGCCGGTGAGGACCAGGCCCTCGGCCAAGACCTGGAGGAAGCCGTCGTCGCCGACGCCGCCGGGGTGGCGGAGCACGGCCTCGCCGGCCTGGCGGGCCATGGCGGCCGCGAGGCCGTCGATGTCCTCGCCGCGCTCGCGGGCGGCGAGCTCCCAGTCACGGATGGCGGAGATGTTGGACAGCGCGTCACCGATGCCGGAGCGGACGAAACGGACGGGCGCCTCACGGATCACATCGAGGTCGATGACGACCGCGATGGGGTTCGGCACACCGTACGAGCCGCGGCCCGCGTCGTTGTCGAGCGTCGCGACCGGCGAGCAGAGACCGTCGTGCGACAGGTTCGTCGCGACGGCGACCAGCGGCAGACCCACACGCGCCGCGGCGAACTTGGCACAGTCGATGATCTTGCCGCCGCCGAGGCCGACGACCGCGTCGTACCGGCCCGACTTGCGGATGTCCTCGCCGAGCTTGATGGCGTCGTCGAGCGTGCCGCCACCGACCTCGAACCACTCCGCGCCGCCCAGCGAGGGCATCAGCCGCTCACGGAGCACCGCGCCCGAGCCGCCGCTGATGGCGATGGCGAGCTTGCCGGTCGACGAGCAGATCCGCTGGTCGGCGAGGACACCGGCCAGGTCGTCGAGCGCCCCCGGCCGGATGTCGACGACGACCGGCGAGGGGATGAGCCTCGTCAGTACTGGCACGCGATCTCCCGGCCCTTGGCGAGGTCGTCGTGGTTGTCGATCTCGACCCACTTGACGTCGCCGATCGGGGCCACGTCGACCTTGAAGCCGCGGTTGACGAGCTCCTGGTAGCCGTCCTCGTAGTAGAGGTCGGGGTCGCGCTCGAAGGTGGTCTTCAGGGCGTCGGCGAGCTCGTCGGCGGCGGAGCCCTCGATGAGGGTGACGCCGATGTACTCACCGGTGGCCTCGGAGGGGTCCATCAGCTTGGTGATGCGCTGCACGCCCTTGGCGTCGTCGACGATGACCTTCATCTCCTCGTCGGCGAGCTGCTTCACCGTGTCGAGGGCGAGGATGATCTTCTGGCCGTTGCCGCGGGCGGCGAGCAGCGTCTTCTCGACGGAGACCGGGTGCACGGTGTCGCCGTTGGCGAGGATCACGTCGTGCTTGATGGCGTCACGCCCGCACCACAGGGAGTAGGCGTTGTTCCACTCCTCGGCCTTGTCGTTGTCGATGAGCGTCAGCTTGAGGCCGTACTTCGCCTCCAGAGCCGCCTTGCGGTCGTAGACGGCTTCCTTCTTGTAGCCGACGATGATCGCGACCTCGGTGAGACCGATCTCGGCGAAGTTGCCGAGCGTCAGGTCGAGGATGGTGGTCTCACCATCGACGGGCACCAGGGCCTTGGGCAGGGTGTCCGTGTAGGGACGCAGACGCCGTCCGGCGCCTGCCGCAAGGACGAGGCCGATCATGCAGGTTCTCCTTCATCGTGTACGGCGGGTGCGCCCTTTTTCTCGGCGGCGACCCAGAAGCGGATGCTCTCGACGAGCACCACGAGTGCCACGGCCACGGCGAGTGCCGTGAGCGCGACGGTGAAATCGGTGGTGGACAGCAGGGTGGCGGCCAGCGCGACCACGAGGGTCCTGCCTTCTTGGCCGCCGATCGCCCGCACCAGCCGGCGCGGGGGCGCACCGGCGCCGCCCTTGATGCGGTACACCGTGTCGTAGTGATGGTAGGCGACCGCCGACACCAGCCCGAAAGCCGCGGGCAGCGCCCCGTTCACATCGGCTTTCGCCGCCAGTACCAGGACCGTGCCGTACTCGGCGGCGCGGAAGAACGGCGGGACCAGCCAGTCCAGGGGGGCCTTGAGCGGCCGCGCGAGCGCGAGACCGGACAGGACCACGTACACGACCGCGGCGACGACGACCCACGGGCTGCCGTAGGAGGTGAACGCGGCGACCGCCACGATCGCGGCGCCGCCGACGAAGGCGAGCACGGGTGCGGGCAGGAAGCGCCCGCGGCGGCCGAGGGCGGCGAAGGCCGAGCCGAGCGTGCCGTTGTCGGCGAGGTCGGCGAGGGCGTGGGCGGCGCGGTCGGTGCGGGTCGCCTTGCGGGTCAGCGAGCGCAGGACGCGTCCGGCGGTGGTGTAGCAGGCGGCGAGCGCGCAGCCGATGATCAGGACGACGAGGGTGATGCGCGGGGTGGTGACCGCGGTGAGCACGGCGATCATCGCCCAGCGCTCGCCGATGGGCAGCACTATCATCCGGCGCAGCCAGACCGTCCAGCCGACGCTGTCGAGCTTGTCCGAAAGGGCGGCGGTGGGGCTGGTGTTGGCGGTCGCGTCGTGGTTCGCCTCGTTGAAGGAGAAGTCCACGACGTGACGGCACGTTTGGAGGACCATCGCGCCGAGGGCAAGGGCCCAGACGTCGTCGCCGTTCGCGTTGGCCGCGCCGAGCGCGAGACCCGCGTAGTACGCGTACTCCTTGGCGCGGTCGAACGTCGCGTCCAGCCAGGCGCCGAGCGTCGAGTACTGCAGGGAGTAGCGGGCGAGCTGGCCGTCCGTGCAGTCGAGGACGAAGGAGAGGAGCAGCAGCACGCCGGCCGCGACGAAGCCGCCGCGCGTCCCGGTCGCCGCGCAGCCCGCCGCGATCAGGGCGGTGAGCAGCGAGGCGGTGGTGACCTGGTTCGGGGTGAGGCCGCGGCGTGCGCACCAGCGGGCGATGTAGCGCGAGTACGGGGAGATGCAGTACGTCGTGAAGAAGCCGTCCCGCGACTTCACCGCGGTGCGCAGGCGTACGGCTTCGTCGTCGACGGCGGCGACGGCCTGACGTGCCTCGTTCCGCGCCTGCGGGTCGTCGGGCACGGTGGCGACGAGGGTGCCGAGGTCGGGACGGTGCACGTCCGTCGTGCCGGACTCCAGGGCCGTGGCGATGTCGTCGGGGAGGGCGTCGTGGGTGACGACACCGCCCGTGGTGGTGGCCGTCGCCCGCAGCGCGCGCGTCAGCTCCGTGCGGGCCTCCGGCTTGGCCGCGACGGCGCCGGGCACCGCGGAGGCGGGGAAGCGGGGGTCGGTCAGGCCGAGGCGCAGCGCGTGGACGTGTCCGACGAAGCGTGCGTCGACGACCGCGACCCGCTGGTCGCCCGGCACGGCCGCGAGCAGCGACTCGGCGTCCGCCGCGTCGGAGGCGACCCGCACGTCGAAGCCGAGGGACCGCAGATCGCCTTCGAGCGGCGACCCGGGGACCGGCTGTCCGGTGAGGATGGCGGTCGACAGACGAACTCACTCCTTGAGTACCGGCGCGGCTCGCGCCGGGCACATGCGTAAGGGGAGCGCCCCCGGGCCCATGGCGGCCGGGCGGCACGTCGGCTGAGGCTATCGGATGATGGGAAGCGGGCGTTCATCACCCGTTCACGCCCCGATAAGAGGGGCCTGCGAGGGCCTCGGCCTTCGCGATCATCATGGTGGATGGGGGGCCGCGCCCACAAACCGCGCCCCCGTCGGTGCCCGGCTTGCCCGATTGACGGTCACATGCCCGTGCGGGGCTGCGGCCGGGAGGTCGCTTAGGGTGGGCGCCCATGACATGGCTGATCACAGGCGGAGCGGGTTACATCGGGGCACATGTGGCGCGGGTCATGGCCGGTGCCGGGGAGGACGTCGTCGTCCTGGACGACATCTCCTCGGGAGTCCCGCGGCGGCTGCCCGCGGACATGGCCCTCGTGAAGGGTTCCTCGCTGGACGGGGACCTGCTGCGCCGGGTCTTCGCCGAGTACGGCGTCACGGGTGTGGTGCATCTCGCGGCCCGCAAGCAGGTCGGGGAGTCGGTGGAGCAGCCGCTGCGCTACTACCGGGAGAACGTGGGCGGCCTCACGACGCTGCTCGACGCGGTGGCCGAGGCGGGCATCAAGCGCTTCGTGTTCTCCTCGTCGGCCGCGGTGTACGGCAATCCGCCGGACGCCGAGCTGGTGGGCGAGGACACGCCGTGCGTTCCGGTCAGTCCCTACGGGGAGACGAAGCTCGCCGGTGAGTGGCTGGTGCGGGCGGCGGGGCGGGCGCACGGCATCGGGACGGTGTGCCTGCGCTACTTCAACGTGGCGGGCGCGGCGGCGCCGGAGCTCGCGGACACCGGCGTCTTCAACGTGATCCCGATGGTCTTCGACCGGCTGCGGCGCGACGAGTCGCCGCGGATCTTCGGCGACACGCACCCGACGCCGGACGGCACGTGTGTCCGTGACTACGTCCACGTCTCCGACCTCGCCGAGGCCCACCTGGCGGCCGCCCGCAGGCTCGCGGAGGGCGCCGAGGGCGATCTGACGGTGAACATCGGCCGGGGGCAAGGTGTCTCCGTACGCGAACTGATCACGGTCATCGGCGAGGTGAGCGGGGATGCCCGTCCCGCGCTCGTCGAGCCGGCCCGCGCGGGCGACTCGCCGCGTGCCGTGGCCGATGCCCGTCTCGCGGCGGCGGAGCTCGGCTGGACGGCGCGGCGCGGGGTGCGCGAGATGGTCGAGTCGGCGTGGGCGGGATGGTGTCTGCACCACCCGGACGCGCGCCGCGGCTGATCGCTGCCGCGCCCTGACCTGCGCCCGCTCCCCCAGTCGGCAACCGTTGCCATTTTCGCAGGTCAGCGCAGTGATAACGGTGTTCAGTGCCGCGTTGCCAGATACCCCCCACCCGTAGTTCACTGTGGTCCCGCGACCAGCGGACAGCACACCGACGACGCATGCGGGAGGGCGGCTCCATGGGGGCTGGGCACGATCACGGACACCTGCACGGAGCCCCGGCGACGGGGACGGCGGCCAACGCCCACAAGGGGCGGCTCCGCATCGCTCTCACCATCACGGTCACGGTCATGCTGGCCCAGATCGTGGGTGGGCTGATGGCGGACTCGCTCGCGCTGGTCGCGGACTCGGCGCACATGGCGACGGATGCGCTGGGCCTCGGCATGGCGCTGCTCGCGATCCACTTCGCGAACAGGCCGCCGACCCAGAACCGCACCTTCGGCTATGCCCGCGCCGAGATCCTCGCGGCACTCGCCAACTGCCTGCTGCTGCTCGGCGTGGGCGGGTACGTGCTGTACGAGGCGGTCCAGCGGTTCGTCACCCCCGCGGAGACCGAGGGCGGCCTCGCCCTCTGGTTCGGCGTCTTCGGGCTCGTCGCGAACATGATCTCGCTCTCGCTGCTCATGCGCGGCCAGAAGGAGAGCCTCAACGTCCGCGGCGCGTTCCTGGAGGTCGTCGCGGACACCCTCGGCTCGCTCACGGTCATCGTCGCCTCGGTCCTGATCATGCTCACGGGCTGGCAGGCCGCCGACCCGATCGCCTCGCTCGTCATCGGCGTCATGATCGTCCCGCGTACGGTCAAGCTCCTGCAGGAGACCCTGAATGTACTCCTGGAGTCGGCACCCAAGGGCGTCGACATGGCGGAGGTGCGGGCGCACATGCTCGACCTGCCGGGCGTGGAGGAGGTCCACGACCTGCACGCCTGGACGATCACGTCGGGCATGCCGGTCCTCTCCGCCCACGTCGTGGTGAGTTCCTGGGCCCTCGACGCGACCGGCCACGAGAAGATGCTGCACGAGCTCCAGGGCTGCCTCGGCGACCACTTCGACGTCGAGCACTGCACGTTCCAGCTGGAGCCGAGCGGCCACGCGGAACACGAGGCGAAGCTCTGCCACTGACACCCCCGGCGCCGAGAACACGGTCCTGATGCAGGTCCGCATCGTGGTGGCGAACAGCTTCGCGGACGGGTGGCCGGACGATGTTAAAGTGAACGGAGTTTCTTGAGTCCTTGGAGGTGGGTTGATGACTGTCGTGGTCTGCGCTGCTCCGCGCGGCGACACGTGCATCCCCACTTTCCGGGCGCGCGTCTGACTTCGCGTACGGCACTCGTACTCTTCGTACGTCTCTCGTACGCGCGGTCCGCGGGTCCTTCACTCAAGGATTTCCACGTTGACTGACAACACTTCCCTTCACCGCGCCTTCTTCGCCCTGCACCACGGGCTTCCGCGGCAGGGTCCCGGCTCCGACGACACCACCCGGCGGCTGCTCTCCCTCGTGGGTGCGCTGCCCGAGCGGCCGCGCGTGCTCGACCTGGGCTGCGGCCCCGGCCGGTCCGCGCTCCTGCTCGCCGCCGAGGCCGGCGCCGAGGTGACCGCCGTCGACCTCCACGAGCCGTTCCTCGACGAGCTCCGGGCCGCGGCCGAGGCCCGCGGGCTCGCCGGGTCGATCACCGCCGTCAACGCCGACATGGGTGAACTCCCCCATCCGGACGGTTCGTTCGACCTCGTCTGGGCGGAGAGCTCGGCGTACGGCATCGGCTTCGACACCGCGCTGCGCTCCTGGCGGCGCCTGCTCGCCCCTGGCGGGGCGCTCGTGCTCACCGAGTGCGAGTGGACGAGCGCCGAGCCGTCCGCCACCGCCCGCGCCTTCTGGGAGCGGCACTACACGCTGCGCACCGGCGAGGAGAACGTGCGGGCGGCGACCGGCGCCGGGTACTCCGTGCTCGGCGTGCACCCGCAGCCCGAGTCCGACTGGGAGGAGTACTACGGCCCGCTGGCCGCCCGCGCGGACGCGGCGGACCCGGGCGCGCCCGGCATGGCGGAGGCGCTCGCCGCCACCCGCGAGGAGCTCGCGATGCGGCGCGAGCACGGCGCCGAGTACGGCTACACCGGGTACGTGCTGCGGCCCGTGGACTCCTGGCCCACCCGCCCGGAGACCTCGGCCGACGTCCCCGCCGTGCGCGCCGTGAACGCCGCCGCCTTCGGGACGGAGGCGGAGGCCGACCTCGTCGACGCGCTGCGCACGGACCCGGAGGCATGGCTGCCCGGTCTGTCGTACGTCGCGGAGGCGCCCGACGGCTCGGTGGCCGCGCATGCGCTGATCACCCGCTGCCGGGTGGGCGGGGCTCCCGCGCTGGCCCTCGCGCCCGTCGCCACCCTGCCCGAGCACCAGGGGTCGGGGGCCGGTTCGGCGGTCGTGCATGCCGTGCTCGACGCGGCACGCGCGCGTGGGGAGCGGATCGTCCTCGTCCTCGGGCATCCCTCGTACTACCCGAGGTTCGGTTTCAAGCCCGCTTCCGGGTACGGAATCCGGCCGGGCTTCGAGGTCCCGGACGAGGCGATGATGGCTCTGGCCCTGCACGGATCCGACGATTCCGCACAACTGCCGCGGGGCACGATCACCTATCCGGCCACCTTCGGGGTCTGACCCCGCTCCGTGTGTCCCGCCGCGCCCCGGCGCGGCGGGACATGCGGATCCCGGAAGTGCCCGAGGTGTCCGGAACGTACGGCAGACTTGGGGTTCGAAGACCGAAGAGAAGGATGCGTATGCCGATCACACCTGCCACCGCGGCGACCAGCCCGTCGAACGGCACCGGAGAAGCGATCTTGCTCGAACTCGTCGACGAGGACGGCAGGACGATCGGCACAGCGGAGAAACTCTCCGCGCATCAGGCGCCCGGGCAGCTGCACCGGGCGTTCTCCGTCTTCCTCTTCGACGAGCAGGGCCGTCTGCTGCTCCAGCAGCGCGCCCTCGGCAAGTACCACTCCCCCGGGGTCTGGTCGAACACGTGCTGCGGGCACCCCTACCCGGGTGAGGCCCCGTTCGCGGCGGCGGCCCGGCGCACGTACGAGGAGCTCGGGGTCTCGCCGTCGCTGCTCGCCGAGGCGGGCACGGTGCGCTACAACCACCCGGACCCGGAGTCGGGGCTCGTGGAGCAGGAGTTCAACCACCTGTTCGTGGGCATGGTGCAGTCGCCGCTGCGGCCCGACCCGGACGAGATCGGCGACACCGCCTTCGTCACGGCGGCGGAGCTCGCCGAGCGGCACGCGAAGGACCCGTTCTCCGCGTGGTTCATGACCGTGCTCGACGCGGCGCGGCCCGCGGTCAAGGAGCTGACGGGCCCCTCCGCGGGCTGGTAGCCGGCGAGGCGTCAGCCGCCGTGGGGCTTCAGGGGCAGGGCCGCCCAGATGACCTTGCCCCCGCTCGCGGTGTGCTCGACGTCGCATGCACCGCCCGCCTCGGCGGTGATCTCCCGTACGAGGAGGAGTCCACGCCCGCCCGTCTGCGCGTGGTCCGCCACCAGGGCGGTCGGGCGGTAGGGGTGGTTGTCCTCGACGGAGACCCGCACCCACTCGGCGCCGACCGCGACCTCCACCGCGAGCATCGGCGACAGCAGGGCCGCATGGCGCACCGCGTTGGTCACCAGCTCGGAGACGATGAGCAGCAGCCCCTGGACGAGGTCGTCCGGCGCCGGTACGCCCTGCCGGGCCAGCAGGTCGCGCACCGCGTGCCGGGCCTGGGGGACGGAGGCGTCCACGGCGGGGGCGGTGAAGCGCCACACCCCCTCGTACGGCACCGATCCGCCGCTCCGTGGGAGTGGGCACGGCCCTCTCCCGTCGTTCCCCATCGTCCGGTCGCCGCCCTCGCGCTCGATTGTCGCCACACCACGAGTGTTGGGAACGCTCTCGCCCGGACCGCTCCACTGACCAGAAGTCAGCGACTATCGACGCGATTTGACCGCCTGGGTCGGACGCCGTCAGTTGTCCGACTGGTCCTGCCCGCCCTGCCCTGAAGGGTTCGCCTTCAAGTGTTCTTCAGGTTGTACGAGACTGACGATGCGTCGCCCGCCGATGCCGGTGGCGATCAGGCCGAGGCCGTCGAAGAGCAGTGCCAGGGAGAAGAAGCAGCCGATCACGTACTGGCTGCTGCTGGGCCACCCCGCGAGGACCAGGATGCCGATCAGCAGGCCGAAGGCTCCCTGCAGGAGCGTCAGGGCGAACTGCGGGCCGCGTACCACCAGGCTGCCGACCAGCCGGAAGACCCCGCCGGTCAGGAAGAGCAGCGCCGCGAACATGGTCAGCGCCTCCGCCGCCACGTCGGGCCGGCGGATGACGACGACGCCCGCGGCGAGGTTCAGCGCGGCGACCACGACGCCCAGCCAGAAGAAGCTGGTGCCCCGTGACTGGACGGCGTGCAGCAGGCCGACGACGCCGCCGATGAGCAGCAGCCAGCCGAACAGGAGCATCGAGGTCAGCGTGGCGACACCGGCGTAGACGAGGCCGACGAGCCCGGCGACGGCGAGGATCACGCCGAGCAGGGCGAGCCAGCCGAAGCTGCGGCTGACCGTCCTGGCCTCCGAGGTCGCTGTGTCGTCCCTGGGTCCGGCCATCGGCGTCTCCCTCTCGCTCGGCCCCCTTCTTGATCGTACGTTCGAGGCGTGCGGATAGCATCCGGCGCATGGAGCCGCAGCTGAGCCACACCGTCACGGACGGCGTCGCCACCGTCCTCATCGACCATCCGGCCAAGCGCAACGCCATGACCGCCGACATGTGGCGTCAGGTGCCGCCGCTCTTCGCGGCACTCGGCGCGGACCCGGCCGTGCGTGCCGTGGTCCTGACCGGCGCGGGCGACACCTTCTGCGCCGGTGCCGACATCTCGACGCTGCGGGAGTCGCCCGGCACCGCGCAGGATCTCGCGGTGCGGGCCGAGGAGGCGCTCGCGGCGTTCCCGAAGCCGACGCTCGCGGCGGTGCGGGGCTACTGCGTGGGCGGCGGCGCGCAGCTGGCGGGCGCGTGCGACCTGCGGTTCGCGGACGAGGGCGCCTCGTTCGGTGTCACGCCGGCCAAGCTCGGCATCGTCTACCCGTCGTCGTCCACGCGTCGCCTGGTGTCCCTGGTGGGGCCCGCCACCGCCAAGTACCTGCTGTTCTCCGGAGAGTTGATCGGTGCCGAGCGGGCGCTGCGCACCGGTCTGGTGGACGAGGTGCTGCCGGCCGGTGAGCTGGACAAGCGGGTCGCCGAGTTCACCCGGATCCTCGTGTCGCGCTCCCTGCTGACGCAGGCGGCCGCCAAGGAGTTCGCCACGGGCCGCACGGACCGGGACGCGTACTGGACGGAGCAGGCAAGCGGCAGCGGCGACACCGCCGAGGGTGTCGCCGCCTTCCTGGAGCGCAGGCCGCCCCGCTTCACCTACTGACCGAAGCGGCTCCCGTCGCGGAACCGCGCGACGAGGTGCGCGGGCGCCTTCTCCGGGGACCCGGCGTCGTAGGGCGGCTGGGGGTCGTACTCGGCGATCAGCTGCACGGCCTGCGCGTGCTCGTCGCCCGCGATCCGGCCGGCCAGGGTGAGGCCCATGTCGATGCCCGCGGAGACACCGGCCGCCGTGACGTACTTGCCGTCGAAGACGACCCGCTCCCCCGTCGACTCGACGCCGAGCCGGTCCAGCTCGGCCAGCGCGAGCCAGTGCGAGGTGGCGCGGCGGCCCTTGAGGAGGCCCGCGGCGGCCAGCGCGAGCGAGCCGGTGCACACGGACGTCGTCCAGGTGGTCGTGGCGTCGACCGCGCGGAGCCAGCCGAGGAGCGCCTCGTTCTCCATCTGGTCGCTCTGCCCGGGGCCGCCGGGCACGACCACGATGTCGGGCCGCTGGACCTCCTCGAAGGACTTGTCGGCGACGAGGGCGAGGGAGCCGTTGTCGTCGCGCACCGGGCCCGCCTGCTCGGCGACGAGGACGGTCTCGGCGCCCGGGAGGTTGACCAGTGTCTGGTAAGGGCCGATGGCATCGAGGACGGTGAAGCGTTCGTACAAGGCGATGGCGATCTGCATGGTGTCCCTATCGGTGTGGGTGATCGGTGTGACGGGTGGCTTCGGCGGCCGGAACGGCCGGTACGGGACGGAAGCGGCGGCGGTACTCGGCCGGGGCCGCGCCGAGCAGCTTCACGAAGGCGCGGCGCATGGCCTCGGGAGTGCCGTAGCCGCAGGCGCGTGAGACCTCCTCGACGCCGTCGGAGGTGTCCTCCAGGAGGCGTCGCGCGTGTTCGACGCGGACGCGCTCGACGTACTTGCCCGGGGTCAGACCGGTGTCCGCCTGGAAGGCGCGGGCGAAGTGGCGGGGCGAGAGGCGGGCGCGCGCGGCGAGTGCCTCGACCGAGAGGTCGGCGGCCGGGTGCTCGGTGATCCACTGCTGGACCTCGCGCAGCGGCTCGCGCCGTGCGGTCTGCGCGGCGAGCTGGACGCTGAACTGCGCCTGGTTCCCCGGGCGCCGCAGGAAGACCACGAGGTGGCGGGCGACCGTGAGCGCCACGTGGCGGCCCAGGTCCTCCTCGACGAGCGCCAGGGCGAGGTCGATGCCCGCGGTGACCCCCGCGGACGTGGCGACGTGACCGTCCCGTACGTAGATGGGGTCGGGGTCGACGTCGATGCCCGGATGGTCCCTGGCGAGCTTCTCGCAGTACGCCCAGTGCGTCGTCGCCCTGCGCCCTTCCAGGAGGCCCGCCTCGGCGAGGCGGATCGCGCCGGTGCAGACCGAGACGAGGCGCTCCGCGCGCGGGCCGTGCTCGCGCAGCCAGGCGGTCAGCCCCGGGTCCTCCCCGCGCGTGCCGTGGCCGCCCGGGACCAGCAGGGTGTGCGGCACGGGGGCGTCGGCGAGCGCGTGGTCGGGGACGAGGGTGAGGCCGCTGGAGGTGCGCACGGGCCCGCCGTCCGGGGAGGCCGTACGGACGAGGTAGCCGTCCTGGGTGTCGCCCGTGCAGAGCCCGGCGCCCGTGAACACCTCCACGGGACCCGTGACATCAAGGCTCTGGACGCCGTCGAAGAGGACGACCAGGACGATTCGCTGCGTCATGCCGTCGATTCTTCGCCCGGCACCTGATGTCCGCAATGACGAGCACCCCACCTTTCCTGCCATGGTGGGCCACCGCCCCACGCACTACATACCGACCAGTAGGTAACGTGCTCCCATGACCTCTTCGACGACCTCGTCCTCCTCGTCCGCCGCACTGGAGTCACGGGCCGGACGCCGTTGCCACTCCGTCCTGAACGCCCTGCACTCGACGCACTACTTCTCGCCGGACGTGAACCGGGAGCTGAAGGGCCTCGGCATCTCCCACCCCACCGCCGTGAACTTCGCCGTGCGCGCGGCGGCGCTCGGTGCCGTCGGCCCCGGGACGGTGGCGGCCACCTTCTACAACTACAAGTACGAGCTCGTCGCCGCGCACGTCCCCCAGGTGTGGCGGACGGCCTCTCCGGAGGACATCCTCGCGGCGCGTCTGCGGGGCGTGGACACGACGCTGCGGCGGCTGCTCGGCGAGGAGCTCGTCGCCTCGCCCGAGCTTGCCGAGGCCGCGGACCTCGCGCTGCGCGCCACCGAGGCGTGCACGCGCGGCGCCCGCCCGCTGTACGCCGCCCACGCCGACCTGCCCGTCCCCGAGGAGCCGCACCTCGCCTACTGGCACGCGGCGACGCTGCTGCGCGAGCACCGCGGCGACGGCCATCTGACCGCGCTGCTCGGCGCCGGACTCGACGGCCTCGAAGCCCTGGTGAGCCACACCGCGACCGGCAAGGGCACCCGGCCGAAGTGGGTCTTCTCCACCCGCGGCTGGAACCAGGAGGAGTGGGACGCGGCCGTGGACCGGCTGCGGGACCGCGGAGTGCTCGACGGCGAGGGCGAGTTGACGGAGACCGGCGTGGCGCTGCGCCGGGACGTCGAGGCCGAGACGGACCGCCTGGACCGGGCCCCGTACGAGCACCTGGGCGCGGCGGGCGTCGAGCGGCTCACCGAGCTCGGCACCCTCATCGCCGGCGCCGCGCTCCAGGCCGGGGCGTTCCCGGCGGACCTGCTCGGCAAGCGCTGAACAGACGCGCGCCGGACACCAGCCGCCCGGCGCGCATGGCTTCGCGCGTCCGAGGTACCCGTTCGTCCACCGGCGCCGCCGATCCCCGGCGGCCCGGGGGCGAAAGGGGAGTTCTCATGTTCCGTGCCATAGCGGACGTTCTGCGCCAGATCGGCGGCGCACTCGCCACGGTCGTCACCCTGCCGTTCCGGGCCGTGGCCCGACTGTTCGGCGGAGCGTCCCGTTCCGCGGGGCGGGGCGGGCGACGGTCGGGACACACGGGCCGGGCCAGCCGGGTCTGATCACCCTCTGTCGGCGCCACCTGCCACAATTGCCCGGCAACCTCAGCGAGAAGGCGGTACCGGAACGTGGCAGCTTTGAAGACGTCCACCCCAGCATCCATCGAAGGCAGGATCGCCGAGGAGCTCGGCGTACGGGAGCGGCAGGTGAAGGCCGCCGTCGACCTGCTCGACGGCGGCTCCACGGTGCCCTTCATCGCGCGCTACCGCAAGGAAGCGACCGAGATGCTCGACGACGCGCAGCTGCGCACGCTCGAAGAGCGCCTGCGCTACCTGCGCGAGCTCGAGGACCGGCGCGCCGCGATCCTCGACTCGGTCCGTGAGCAGGGCAAGCTCACCGACGAGCTCGAAGCGCGGATCCGCGAGGCGGACACGAAGGCGCGGCTCGAGGACATCTACCTTCCCTTCAAGCCGAAGCGGCGCACCAAGGCGCAGATCGCGCGCGAGGCGGGGCTCGAACCGCTCGCGGACGGGCTGCTCGCCGACCCGACCGTCGAACCGCAGGCCGCGGCCGCCGCGTTCGTGGACGCCGACAAGGGCGTCGCGGACCCGCAGGCCGCCCTGGACGGCGCGCGGGCGATCCTCGCCGAGCGGTTCTCCGAGGACGCCGACCTGATCGGCGAGCTGCGCGAGCGCATGTGGGTGCGCGGCAGGCTCGCCGCGAAGGTCCGGGACGGCAAGGAGGAGGCGGGCGCCAAGTTCGCCGACTACTTCGACTTCGCCGAGCCCTTCACCGACCTGCCCTCGCACCGCGTCCTGGCCATGCTGCGCGGCGAGAAGGAGGAGGTCCTCGACCTCGTCCTGGAACCCGAGGAGCCCGCCGAAACGCCGGGGACCCCGTCCTCGTACGAGGGCATCGTCGCCCAACGCTTCGGCGTCGCCGACCTCGGCAGGCCCGGCGACAAGTGGCTTCAGGACACGGTCCGCTGGTCCTGGCGGACGCGGATCCTCGTGCACCTCGGCATCGACCTGCGGCTGCGGCTGCGGACCGCCGCCGAGGACGAGGCGGTGCGGGTCTTCGCGTCGAACCTGCGCGACCTGCTGCTCGCGGCGCCCGCGGGCACGCGCGCCACGCTCGGCCTGGACCCCGGGTTCCGTACGGGCGTGAAGGTCGCCGTCGTCGACGCGACCGGCAAGGTCGTCGCGACCGACACGATCCACCCGCACGTTCCCGCCAACAAGTGGGACCAGTCGCTGGCGACGCTCGCGCGGCTCGCGAAGGAGCACGACGTCGACCTGATCGCCATCGGGAACGGCACGGCGTCGCGCGAGACCGACAAGCTCGCCGGTGAACTCATCACCAGGCACCCCGAGTTGAACCTGACGAAGGTCATGGTCTCCGAGGCGGGCGCCTCGGTGTACTCGGCGTCGGCGTTCGCCTCGCAGGAGCTGCCCGACCTCGACGTGTCGATCCGCGGCGCGGTGTCCATCGCCCGCCGCCTCCAGGACCCGCTGGCCGAACTCGTGAAGATCGACCCCAAGTCGATCGGTGTCGGGCAGTACCAGCACGACCTGTCCGAGGTGAAGCTGTCGCGCTCCCTCGACGCGGTCGTCGAGGACTGTGTGAACGGCGTCGGCGTGGACGTCAACACCGCCTCCGCCCCGCTCCTCGCCCGGGTCTCCGGCATCGGCGCGGGCCTCGCGGAGAACATCGTGTCGCACCGCGACGCGAACGGCCCTTTCAAGAGCCGCAAGGGCCTCAAGGACGTCGCCCGGCTCGGCCCGAAGGCGTACGAGCAGTGCGCGGGCTTCCTCCGCATCCGCGGCGGCGACGACCCGCTGGACGCCTCCAGTGTGCACCCGGAGGCGTACCCCGTGGTGCGCAAGATGGTGAAGTCGGTGGGCGCGGAGGTCGGTTCGCTGATCGGCAACACGGCGGCGCTGCGCTCGCTGAAGCCGGACACGTTCGTGGACGAGGTCTTCGGTCTGCCCACGGTCACGGACATCCTGAAGGAGCTGGAGAAGCCCGGTCGCGACCCGCGGCCGGCTTTCAAGACGGCGACCTTCAAGGACGGCGTCGAGAAGATCTCCGACCTCGCCGCCGGAATGGTCCTCGAAGGCGTCGTGACGAACGTGGCCGCGTTCGGCGCGTTCGTGGACGTGGGCGTCCACCAGGACGGCCTGGTGCACGTGTCCGCCATGTCCAAGACGTTCGTCAAGGACCCGCGGGACGTCGTGAAGCCCGGCGACATCGTCAAGGTGAAGGTCATGGACGTCGACATCCCACGCAAGCGGATCTCGCTGACGCTGCGGCTCGACGACGAGGCGAACGCGGCCGCCGGTGACGGGGAGCAGCCGAGGCGGGGCGGCGGCCGTCCGCCGCAGCAGCGGCAGCGGGGCCAGGGCGGTGGCGGCCAGGGCGGCGGTCAGGGACGACGCCAGCAGGGCCAGGGACAGAGCCAGGGACAGCGGGGCGGTGGCCGCGGGCAGAAGCCGCAGCGGCAGGGCCCGCCGCCCGCCAACGACGCGATGGCCGAGGCGCTGCGGCGGGCCGGTCTGGTCGACCCGAAGCGGCGCTGAGAGCCTGTCTTCGAAGCCCCGTCGTTCGCGCGCTGCGCAGGCGGGGGTTCGAAGACAGGCGCTGAGCCGCGCGGGGTCTTCGCGGGACCGTCCTAGGGCCGTCGCAGGACCGAGGGGTGGAGGTCAGAGTGGCAGTTCCGTCACTTTGCCCTCCGCCACCTCCAGGCGGCGCGTCACGCGGACCGCGTCCAGCATCCTGCGGTCGTGCGTGACGAGCAGCAAAGTGCCCTGGTAGGCGTCCAGGGCCGTCTCCAGCTGCTCGATCGCGGGCAGGTCCAGGTGGTTCGTCGGCTCGTCAAGAACGAGGAGGTTGACGCCCCTGCCCTGGAGCAGCGCGAGGCCCGCGCGGGTCCGCTCGCCGGGCGAGAGCGTCGCCGCCGAGCGCAGCACGTGATCCGCCTTCAGGCCGAACTTGGCGAGCAGCGTGCGGACCTCGGCCGGCTCGGTGTCGGGGACGGCCGCGCAGAACGCGTCGAGCAGGGACTCCTCGCCGTGGAACAGGGCGCGCGCCTGGTCGACCTCGCCGACCAGGACGCCCGAGCCGAGCGCGGCGTGGCCCTCGTCCAGCGGGACGCGGCCCAGGAGCGCCGCCAGCAGCGTCGACTTGCCCGAGCCGTTCGCGCCGGTGATCGCGACGCGGTCCGCCCAGTCGATCTGCAGGGTGACCGGGCCGAGCGTGAAGGCGTCCCGGCGGACCTCCGCGTCGCGCAGGCTCGCGACGACCGCGCCCGAACGGGGCGCGGCGGCGATCTCCATCCGCAGCTCCCACTCCTTGCGGGGCTCCTCGACGACGTCCAGGCGCTCGATCATGCGCTGCGTCTGGCGGGCCTTCGCCGCCTGCTTCTCGCTGGCGTCCGCGCGGAAGTTGCGGCCGATCTTGTCGTTGTCGCCGCCCTTGGCCGCCTTGCGGCGGGCGTTCTTGACGCCCTTGTCGGCCCAGGAGCGCTGCATCTGGGCGCGGCTCTGCAGGGCGGCCTTCTTGTCGGCGTACTCCTCGTACTCCTCGCGGGCGTGCCTGCGGGAGGTGTCGCGCTCCTCCAGGTACGCGTCGTAGCCGCCGCCGTAGAGGTTGATCTGCTGCTGGGCCAGGTCGAGTTCGAGGACCTTGGTGACGGTGCGGGTGATGAACTCCCGGTCGTGGCTGACGACGACCGTGCCGGCGCGCAGGCCCCGCACGAAGGCCTCCAGACGCTCAAGGCCCGCGAGGTCGAGGTCGTTGGTCGGCTCGTCCAGGAGGAACACGTCATAGCGGGAGAGGAGCAGGGAGGCGAGTCCGGCGCGGGCCGCCTGGCCTCCCGAGAGGGCGGTCATCGGCTGGTCCAGGCTCACGGCGAGCCCGAGCGAGTCGGCGACCTCCTCCGCGCGCTCGCCGAGGTCCGCGCCGCCGAGCGCGAGCCAGCGCTCCAGACTGGCCGCGTACGCGTCGTCCGCGCCCGGGGCGCCGTCGACGAGGGCCTGCGTGTCCCGGTCCATGGTCCGCTGCGCCTCGGCGACGCCGGTGCGGCGGGTCAGAAAGGCACGGATGGTCTCGCCCGGGCGGCGGTCGGGCTCCTGGGGAAGGTGCCCCACGGAGGCGGAGACCGGCGAGAGCCTCAGCTCACCCCCTTCGGGGGCGTCAAGCCCCGCGAGCAGCCGCAGCAGCGTGGACTTGCCCGCTCCGTTGGCCCCGACGAGCCCGATGACGTCCCCGGGGGCGACGACGAGGTCGAGTCCGGCGAACAGGGTGCGGTCGCCGTGGCCTGCGGCGAGATCTTTGGCGACGAGGGTTGCGGTCATCAGGGGGCAATTGTAGGTCGGCGAGGTTCCGGGAGGTGGCCGAGGTCGTAGTGGGTGGGTGGGCGGGCGGGTGGGAAACATCCGCCGCGGAGCGCCGGTCTGGGCGCTCGTCACCCCGGCAGGGCCGACGTAGGGGTGACCAACACGTGGGTCGACGTGCGGGCCACCACGTACGACGTGCCCTTGGTGGTTCTCGGGGCCAGGGGGACCTTGTGGTGGCCCGGCTCCAGGACCTCGTCGAAGACTTCGTGGACGTGGGTGCGGGAGAGGCGGTCCATCCGGTACGCCGTGAGCTGCACGCGGCACGTCGAGGTGACGTCGAGCTCCGCCGAGCGGGGACCCGCGGCGAGGCGGGTGAGGCGGCGCTGTTCCTGGGGGCTGCGGTCCAGCGCGTCCTCGATCTGGGCGACCAGGAGCGGGACGATCGGGGCGAGGCCGTCCACGTACGCGACGGGGACGGCCGCGGCGTCGAAGGCCGCGCGCACGGACTGCCGGGTGGCCTCGGGCACCGTCGGGCCGAAGGCGACCGCACCGTACGTGCGGAGTTCGTCGGCCGGCACCCCCGCCGCGTCCGCCGCGATCTCCGCGCCGACCCCGATCGTCCGCAGCGCGGCCGCCAGCTTGGCGAGGATCGCCACACGCGCGCCGATGAGGAGGACCCGGCGACGGTTCCGCGCGTCGCCCTCGGCGAGCAACTGCCCGAGCGCCGCCCGGTATTCGTCCCCGCGGAAACGGAACGGCCCTATGCCGTGGTAGCCGTTGAGCGCCAGGTCGGCCCGTTCCGACGTCTGCCAGGCGAAGTCGCGCCAGACGAAGTCGTCGCTGCCGTCGGCGCACTTCTCGATCACCGCCGTGACCGCGCCGCACTCCAGGCCCTCGCACTCGGGGCAGCCGTAAATGACGTAACGCCCCTCCTCCAGCGGCGCCTGCGCCTCGAGAAGGAGTCGGCGCACATGCGTCGTGAAGATGGCCGGCGGGATGTCGGAGGCGAGCGGCGACACCGCGTCGAGGTCGGAGAGCCGGAAGAGGAGCGGGCGGCCGTCGACGATGAAGTCGACGAAATCGCGGTGCACTTGGTAGTCACCGTTGGCGAGAACCCCACCGGCGCGGATGGCCGGTGCCAGACCGAAGGTCGCGTACTCGGCAGACATGCTGTGAGTATCCCCACCTGAGGTGGGATCTGAGCACGGCATCGCACATTCCGATACCGGGCGGCCCGGGAGGCGGCGCGCTCGGTGGCGCCGCCTCCCGGGGCCGCGGGTCAGCGGGGAGCGACCGGGTCGTTGTCCCGTTCGGGACCGTCGCCGTTGTCGTCGGTCGCGGGGCCGATCTGGAGCTCGAAGTCACCGTCGTGGTGCTCGTGTCCTGCGATGACGGCCTTCTCCAGGACCTCCGTGCCGTGCTCGCCGCGCACGATCAGCGGGTCGTGGCGCAGATCCCGCATGAGGGCCACGCACATGCCGATCATCACGATGGTGAAGGGCGCGGCGACCAGGATCGTGAGGTTGCGCAGCCCGGTGAGCGCGTCGTCGTTGCCGTCGCCGATGAGGAGCATGATCGCGCCGACGGCACCCGTCACGATGCCCCAGAAGATCACGACGAACCGGCCGGGTTCGAGGGCGCCCTTCTGGGAGAGCGTGCCCATGACGATGGACGCGGCGTCGGCTCCCGAGACGAAGAAGATGCCGACGAGGATCATGACCAGCAGGCTGGTCACGGTGGCGATCGGGTACTCGTTCAGCAGACCGAAGAGCTGGGCCTCCTGGGTCGTGTCGCCCTTGAGTCCGCCGCGGTCGGCGACCGTCATGGCGCTGCCGCCGAAGACCGCGAACCAGATGAGGCTGACGGTGCTGGGCACCAGGATGACGCCGCCGACGAACTGACGGATCGTACGGCCGCGGCTGATGCGCGCGATGAACATGCCGACGAAGGGCGTCCAGGAGATCCACCAGGCCCAGTAGAAGACCGTCCAGCTGCTCAGCCAGTCCGCGACGCCCTCGCCGCTGGACGCCTCGGTGCGGCCGATGAGCTGCGGCAGGTCGTTGAGGTAGGCCCCGATGGACGTGGGCACCATGTCGAGGATGATGACGGTCGGGCCCGCGATGAAGACGAAGACGACCAGCAGCCCGGCCAGCACCATGTTGATGTTGGAGAGCCACTGCACGCCCTTCTCCACACCGGAGATGGCGGACGCCACGAAGGCCAGGGTCAGCACGGCGATGATCGCGACGAGCAGCCCGGTGCCCGCCTTGTCCATCCAGTCGACCTCCTCCATGCCGCTGCCGATCTGCAGGGCGCCGAGGCCAAGCGAGGCGGCCGAGCCGAAGAGGGTGGCGAAGATGGCGAGGATGTCGATGACGCGGCCCCAGGCGCCGCGGGCGTGCTTCTCGCCGATGAGCGGTTCGAAGACGGCGCTGATGGTCTGCCTACGGTTGCGGCGGAAGGTGCTGTACGCGATGGCGAGACCCACGACCGCGTAGATCGCCCACGGGTGGAGCGTCCAGTGGAAGAGGGTGGTGGCCATCGCGGTCTCCATGGCCGCGGGCGCGTCCGCCGGGTCGGTGCCCGGCGGATGGTCCTTGAAGTGCGCGAGGGGCTCGCTCACTCCGTAGAACATCAGGCCGATGCCCATGCCGGCGCTGAACATCATGGCCACCCAGGAGACCGTGCGGAACTCCGGGTCCTCGCCCTCCTTGCCGAGGGTGATCTTTCCGTACCGGCTGACGGCCAGCCACAGCGCGAAGACGACGAACCCTGTGGCGGTCAGCATGAAGAACCAACCGCCGTTGTGCATCAGACCGTTGAGCATGTCCGTGGAGACATTCTCGAGCGAGTCCGTCGATACTCCGCCCCAGACCACGAACGCGAGGGTGAGCACGGCGGTGACACCGAACACCACCCGGTCCGTCTGCGGGGATCGGCCGCCGGGGGCGGGCGTCATGGCCTCTGACGCCCCTCCCCCGTCGTCCGCTTTATGCTGATCCTGCGTCACAAGTGACACCTTTCAGGGGGTCGGTATCGAGTCGAGAGTTTGTTCTTCGTTACCCCCTACCACATGTGACGTACCTCTCACCTTCTCAACAGGCCATGTCGGGCCGACCTGTGACCATGTGATACGGCGCACGCTCGTCGAGCAGCAGCGGCACGAGCGCACGGGCCGACTGCCGCAGGGGAACGAATGCGCCAGTTTTCGTGCGCTTCACGGTGACTCCGTGCAGGGCCAGTTCGTCCTTGATGTCGCCGTACTGGGCGGCGTCCAGGCGGTACCCGCAGGGCGGGTCCTGGATGATCTCGGACGGCTCGGCGGGGTCGTTGTCCGCACCACCGATGTAGACGGGGCCGCGGTCACGGAAGCCCTCGACGCGGGCCGCCCCGGTGGCCGCCTCCAGCTTCCCTCGGCGCTCGTCCGTGTAGTCGAACAGGCCGCCGAGCGCCGAGCGCTGGGAGGCCACGCGGCGCCGGTTGTTGAGCGCCGCGTCCTTCTTCTCGGCCTCGGTGAGGGGGTCGACGCGGCTCTCGATCAGCAGTCCGGCTGCGTGCTTGATGCCGGACATGTTGCGCAGGATGCGCTCCTGCCCGTCGCCCGCGGTCTGCTTGATGGGGTCGCCGGTGACCGGATCGGTCCAGATGCCGTACGTGCCCGTGGTGTACCCGTCGTGCCCGGCGGCCGGCCGCACGTACGCCGTGGAGAGCGTCTGCGCCTCCCCGTGCACGGCTTCGTCGGTGTTGAGGTTGCGCGGCCAGAGGTCGAACAGGTCCTTGTCGTAGTACTTGGGCGTGGCGCCGTACTCGTGCAGGTCGTAGATGACGTCGGGCTTGCGGTCCCGGATCACCGCGGCCATGGCGCGCGCCTCGGCGGTCTTGAGGGAGAGGTGGTCGCGGTTGATGTCGACGCCGTCGGAGTTGCCGCGGGTGTCCGCGGCGCGCCCGTCGGGGTTGGCGGTCGGCACGACGAGGAGCGTGGTGCGGCTGAGGAAGCGCTTGGTCTTCTTGTCCTTCGCGTACGCCAGGTCGCGGATCGTGGACAGACAGGCCTCGCGGCCGGAGGGTTCGTCGCCGTGCTGGCTGCAGATCAGCAGCACGGTGTTCTTCGCCGGGCGTTCGCCGATGCGGACCAGCTGGACGGGGCGGTCCTTCTTGGTGGTGCCGATGCGGTCGACCGAGACCCTCTTGGTGGCCCGGTCCACGGTGGCGAGCAGGTCCTGTTCCTCGGGCTGGGAGGTCCAGCGCGCTCCGTTCGTCTCCTCGAATCCGGTACGGGGCGGGGTCGGCGTCGCCTGTGCGGGCGCCGTCAGGAACGGCGCGGCGAGCGCGGCGGTGGCGCAGACGAGCGCGAGGGAGCGGATGCGCGGTGTCATGAAGTGCTGCCTCCCGGGACGGGGTTGATGCGGCGCGGCGGGGCCACGCCGTCGAGTCGGGCTTCGCGGGGAGTGCCGGACGCGGTGGTGGTGAACGCGCCGGGGCCGCCCACCAGGGGCAGTTTCGCCGAGGTGCGGGCCAGGTCGAGGGTGAGCGTCGGGGTGTCTGCGGGGGCTTCGATCAGATTGCGGTCGGTGCCCGCCACGATCAGCGCGAGTCGGTGGCCCTTGGGCACGACGTGGTCGGTGGCGGCCAGGTCGAGGGTGATGGTGTGCGGCTTGCCCGGGGTGAGCGGGCGGCCCCGGCGGGCGTCGGCCCAGTTGCCGAGGTCGGCCCAGCCCCGGCTGAAGATCGTGTAGTCGACGTCGGCGGTGTTCGCGCGCGTCTCCTTGAAGCAGGAGCTGTCACCCGCGGTGCTCGGCCCCCAGCAGGTGCGCTCGGGAAGGGTGGTGATGCCCTCGCCCGCGGCGGCGTAGTCGCGGATGGTGTCGGGGCCGAGGTCGACGAGGACCGCGGAGAGGTGGGCGGTGCGGGTCGTCGGGGTCGCGGTGACGGTGACCGTGGAGGAGCCGGAGAGCCGCAGGTCACGGGCGAGCGGCTTGCTGGTGAAACCCGCCTTGGCCGGTGTCGACATGTCGATCTGCTCGGCCCAGGCCGTCTCGCTCAGGCGCGGGTCGTCGGTGAACGTCTCGGTGCCCTTGCCGCGCCGGGTGCCGAGGGTGCCGACGCCGGGCTCCGTGCCCTTGGCGGGGCGGAGTTCGACGGCGCGGGTGCCGCGCGGGGGCCAGACGCGGTCGGTGCTCCAGCGGTCCGGTGCGCGCTCGATGTCGGCCATCGGCTCGCGGTCGACCCCGTTGTCGTAGCCGAGGAGTTCGTGGTCGAACCAGCGGTGCAGGGTGCGGACCCAGTCGGCGCGGCGGAGGTCGAAGGGGTCGACGTGACCGGCCTGGCTGAGCCAGATCTTGCGGTCCACGCCGTTCTCGGCGAGCGCGTCCCACCACTGGCCGAAGTGCTTGGTGCGCACGTTGAGGTCCTGCATGCCGTGGACGACGAAGACGCTCGCGCGCACCTGGTCGGCGTCCGGGACGTGGTCGCGTTCGCTCCACAGCGGGGTCCAGTCGCCGCTGCGGGGCGCGCCCTCGATGAGTCGCTGCTTGACGGCCCCGCAGCGGGCGCGGGCCTCGGGGCTCTCGATGCCGCTCGCGAGGCGGTCGGGGCCGCTGCCGTACAGCGGGGCGCCCTTGGCGAAGTAGTAGTCGTACCAGGAGGAGATCGCGCCGATCGGCACGATGGTCCTGAGGCCCGGGACTCCGGTGGCGGCGACGCCTTGCGCCACGGTCCCGTCGTAGCTCTTGCCGATCATTCCGGTGGCCCCGTTGCTCCAGGTCGCCCGCGTCCGTTCGGTGCCGGTGCGGCTGGTGTAGCCGCGGGCGCGGCCGTTCAGCCAGTCGACGACGGCCTTCGCGGACTGGACGTCGGAGCGGCCGCCGACGTCGACGCAGCCGTCGGAGCGGTTGGTGCCCGCGAGGTCCACGGCGACGTAGCCGTAGCCGCGCGGGACGAAGTAGTTGTCGTAGTACAGCGGG